>NZ_JBQFLR010000005.1:0-193295 GCF_056531345.1 Ruegeria sp. N7
ATTCGTCCGTCCGTTTCAGTCCCATAGTTCGTCTCCTTTGCTGCAATAAATGCTATCAAAGGAGCGGCAGCAAACCGCGACACGTCCATTCTTTGACCTATGATGGGCGGAAAATGCTAATCACCTCTTCATTCGTTGAACGACTAGATGAATGGCGAGAACTGGAACCTAACGGGTACAATCATACCATTGCGTACACGTGGCTTTTTTTGCACGAATTTGCTCACGCCCACCTTGGGCATTTCTCTTTCGCAGAAAATTTTGGTGTCGTCCAACGCACCATCAAAAAGCTCTGCTCACACACCGTTCATCCTGGAGAACTTCGTTCCAACGCTCAGATGTGTTTTGAGTTGCAAGCTGATCATGAAGCTATCGAAGTAATGCTGGGTGCGTACTCCCGCGAAAATTGGGCGGAGCTGCGGGCCAAAGTCACCAGCATAGCATTCATCATGATTTTCATCGAAACGATCGACAACGAAAATGGCATCGATCAAGTGACCCACCCGAAAGCAGCAACGCGAATTTTTCAGCTATTGGGGCATCTAGCAGAGATGTGGTCAATCACTGCACACACGAAAACCACACCACAGAGCAAGTCAAGTACAAGCGATGTACCCCTACCCCCGCCCGCAGAAATTCAAGCGTTCAATTCAGACGTGGTCTTGCGTGCGTACTGGAATGTAGTGGAGCTATCAAATTTTGTGGGTGCTCAAGTCATCGCTACCGATCTGGGCACGCCCGAGGATTTCTTTGCTGACATCACCCGTGCAAAACTTGGCAAGTGGGATGATCTGGTTACAACGGGTGCAAATGAGTGGGCGAAATTGTGGCCCTTTAACGAAGCGTTAAAACCATTTCTTGCAGATAGCTTCCAAACCTAAAGCTCTCTTCTCCTCAGCCACGCAGTTTCCCGATAAACTTTGGGCCTCAAAATCATTCATTCGTACTCGGCTTGCATCACTCGACCCTAGATAGAACAGAAGGTAGCCAAGTATAGTAGCCGATCACTTAAGCCTGACAAAATCCAGAGACCTCGACAGGTGCTCACATCCGTGTCAAGGTAAGTGGATACTTTGAATGCATTTGCACACAAGAGAATAATAATAGAGTAGTACGCGGCGGATATGAATACAGCTCAACTAAAAGAAATTGCAGAAAAAATCGTACTTTCCCAAGGGAACAAGTTTATCAAGGAGCTTCTTCGCAACAACGGTGTGAGGATCGGGAAAAACAAGGAGGAATTCCTTGTTAACCTTCGTCAAGGGATTGACGAAGGTCTGATCGATCAAACCAAGATCGACAAGTGGCTTCACGACATCGAAGGCTGGGGAAATCAGCATGTTTATTTGTTCGAACTCCCTAAGATTGAAAAAGCGGACCTTGCAGGTGCCATGCACGCGTCACCACATTCCGCAATTTTACAAGATCATGAGAACTACGAGTTCCCAGATGAGTTGACCCTCAAAACTGCAACCCTGAGCGATACAGAACTGTCCTTGGGGTGGAGAGAAGGAAGAGACAGTTGGGTACGTTCGAAGGCAAAAGACTATAGACAAGACATCAATGGCGATGAGTATGAATTTCGAGCCTATAGAGAGAAATCGGAAAGAAAAATTGCTCGTTTCGTTTGGGAGTTTGAGAGCCCGTTCTGCGCAGTATTCATCACGCACCCTAATGAAAGTGGGGTCCACGATGAGATTCTTGCACAAATTTGGTCAGACCTGGACACCTTCTCTGTGACCGACACTCCGTTGCAAAAAATTTCTCTAAGCAGCTCATTCAGCAAGCTCAATCAAAAACCAGAGCTGAAGGTTAACTCAGTCAAGATGAACGTGGACGGAGGTCATGTCAATTTGGTTGCAACCGCTCCACAAACTGGGATTCACGATATCGAGGCAATTCGGCAAGCTCAAAACGGCATTGATGCAAACCAGTTTTCGTCATCGGATGGAATTTTTCATTTCAACTCAGAAAATCTGCCTGGCCTTTCTCGGCAAGTAAAGGTTGAGGGCTCAGGAACGGACTCCCGCATTAGAATTTGGGCTCAGTGCACACGAGAAGACGTTAGTTTGATTGTACACGAAGTGAATTCGTCAAGATGACAATTGACCCTGCCAGATACATTGGTCGTCACGATGAACAGTTGGTTGAGGTTATTCAATCAAGATTGGAAACCAACACATCATCAGTACTAGACCCTGACCTGATAAGAAAAGATGCCTCATACAAAGTCAGCACTGAAGAAGTGATTACACTTCTCGAGGAGCTTCTAGAAGAAGGAATAATCTTTTCCACTGATGCCCAGTACTGCTCATCGGAACCGTGTGAAAAAGCTGGAGTATCGAGACCGCTGACAGGCGAAGAACTTGAAGCAGAAAAATGTAATGTATGCGACCAGAGCTTTGCAGATGCTGGTGAACCACTTGAGCAGCGGCACTACAGTACTCGTTCACCAATAAGTAGAGACATTCGCTGGATGATAGTCATTCACGGCTTCAACACTAGGGGGCCTTGGCAAGAAGAACTAAGTTGGCGCATTTCAAACAAACTTGCGTATGCCGCACCAGTTCTAATCTACAAGTATGGATTTGAACGGTTGGGGATTTTTTTTCGTTTCCGTCATGAAAAGCTGGTCAGAAAGCTGGGTGCAGAAATTTTATCTGCTATTGAGAACTCAAAGAAGTCAGCGCGAACGGAACCACCCGATGTGATCGTCCACAGTTTCGGTAGCCTCTTATTTTCAAAGTTATTGTTGTCCCAGGAGTTTTCGGATCAGAAGTTCGGCAGAGTGATTTGCGTCGGATCAGTAATCTCCCCCCAATATGACTGGGAAAGACACATAGCCGCAGGTCGTGTCGAAGCCGTGCTTTGCCATAGCGGCGGGAAGGACCTACCCGTGAGGGTTGCACAATTTGCTATCCCGGATTCAGGCCCTGCGGGTTACTTGGGTTTCAATAGTTTGTGTGTAAAAAACGTGCACAGTCAGCTGTTTTCTCACTCCTCCGCACTGGAACCCAAAAATATACGAACTCAACTGGATCGTGGAGGTCTTTGGGATCGTTTCCTCACGGCACCTCTTGGTACATTTAGCGATCAGACAGAAATAAAACACCCCAATTGGCGACCCACTTGGAAGATCATTCGGGGTCTCGCAAGAGTATTGCTGCTCGCGGCTGTCGCAACCGTGGCGATGCTGACTTGGGCTATTTCATCATCATTGTTCGTATGCCTAAAGAACTTGTTTGGATATTGACTCAATTCAATGAACCCAACCCGCAGCCAGTAAATCGCGTTGGGTTGGTACTTTTACGCTCTGAATCTGGCCATAGTTTTATGGACTAAGCAGTTGTGTTCTTTCACCCAGATATTCAGTTGAACAATATTTGCTGGAATATCAGGGGTATCGCTGGAAATAAGTACAAATTCATGCAAACCTTGGTCTTGGCTTTCAGTCAGCGGATCAAGTTTCCCTTCCATCGTTTTTGGCAGGCGATTTTGACCCGCTTGAATTTCAGCGCATGGTTCACCGTCTGAGCCGAGCGGGATGTTATGCCATTGCCCCCTCACACCCTGGAATGCAACCACGTGCCCATCAGCCTCACTATCGAGCTCGAAGCAAAAGCGCTCACCAAGCCGAATAGCAGTGTCCGCTGATTTCAAGTGGCTTTCGCGCTCAATGATCCCCATCGCCGTCGACACCAAGGCCAATCGAAACCGATCTGATGTCGCCATTTCATCTAATATCTCTCGCCACCTCATCTCAGGCGTTTGTGGGAATATCTCCGGTGCTTCCAAATGCGCGATATTGAAGTGATGACTGAGCAGGAAGTCATACAGCACCTTCGCCCGTATCGCTGAATATTCCCCCCGTTGCAGGTTACGCCGATAGTTGTCCGCAAGGTTCCAAGCCGGATCGAACGGAGTTTGCAGGAACTGATCAAACGGTTCATTTGCCAGTTCCGCTGCCGCGACTAGGGCTTTGTAAAGCTTCGCTTTATGCGCCTTACTCTTTGGTTCAAATGACATCAGGATTATGTTCCTATGGCAATATTTGTCATTTTGTGACATACTATGCGTAGGAGGACCAGATATGGCCAGCATGAATATTTCCCTGCCCGACCCCATGCGGGATTGGGTGGAACAGCAGATGAAATCCGGGCGCTACGACAACGCCAGTGAATACATGCGTGACCTCATCCGCCATGATCAGGACCGTGCCTCCAAGATCGCAGCTATGCAACGTCTGGTCGATGAAGCAATGGCCAGCGAAGACAGCAACAAATCCCTTTCGGAAATTCGCGCTATTGCCAGACAACAGGCTGGAATTGCTGCATCGGAATGAACTATCGCCTTTCTGCAAAGGCGGAAGCCGATCTGATCCAAATCTATATTGATGGCGTTCAAGACTTTGGCGTCATACAGGCCGAAGCCTATCAGGACAAAATAGACCAAACGATTGAACTGATTGCCGACAATCCAGAGATGGCTCGTCTGCGAGATGAAATCACCCCACCCGTCCGCATCCATCCGGTGCATGCGCATGTAATCATCTATCTGGTTGACGATAACCGGATGGTGAGAATTTTGCGTGTGCGTCATGGCCGTGAGAACTGGCCGGAAAACCCCATCGGATAATCGTTTCAACACTCTCGATCACCCGTTTACACCCTCCTTTCACCTGAGACCATCGTGTGCCTGCCACGGTAAGGTCACATCTAAGCGCATAGGATGATTGAAGAATTATTCTTGCGTGGGGCAAGATGATGTGGTTATATGTTCTATATTTGTTCTCATTTCAGTCTATGGCGAGACCATAGTGGAACGAACCCATCACCAAAACATTTCAGAGAAAGGAGCGCGTGCATGACCTGTCCGCCAGATAAAAAAAAGATATGCCTATTCGACCCAGCCTCTCGGTAGATTGGGAAGTCTACGCGGCAATGCTGGAAGACAGCGACATGCCTTTGGATCAGCAACAGGAACTGATCGAAACTCTGTGGTCCATCGTCGTGATGTTTGTCGATCTCGGTTACGACCTGCACCCCATCCCGCAAATCTGTGGAGAAGATGAAGAAGCATTGGATCAGGATTCCGCGGATTTGGTATCCTTGTTGAACAACAAATGGGCGCAGACCCGCGCAGAGGAGGACCAATGGCAGGAGTAACACCAAAACCAACAAAGGCTGTGATCTATGCGCGAGTGTCTGGGGCCAAGCAGGTCCGCGAAGGTGATGGCCTCGCCTCTCAGGAAAACCGTTGTCGGGAATACGCCACTTACAAAGACTATGATGTGGTTGAGGTGTTCATGGACGATATGTCCGGCAAATTCGAACGCCGCCCCGCAATGGATCGCATGTTGGCCTTCCTGCGTCTGCACCCCAAGGACAGCGTTGTGGTCATCATTGACGACATCAGCCGCTTTGCCCGCAACGTGCAGGCTCATATTGCCCTGCGCGAAACGCTCAGCGATGCGGGCGGCATTCTGGAAAGCCCGTCCATTGAATTTGGTGAGGACAGCGACTCGCGGCTCGTGGAACACATGCTGGCGTCTGTGGCTCAGCATCAGCGCGAAAAGAACGCGGAACAAACCTCCAACCGCATGAAAGGGCGAATGATGAACGGCTATTCCGTCTTCGCTGCCCCTATCGGATACGAGTACAAGAAGACAGGATCGCATGGCAAATTGCTGACCCGCGTTGAACCCGTCGCGACCATCATCAAGGAAGCATTGGAAGGCTATGCCTCTGGTCGGTTCTCGGCACAGGCGGATGTGCGACGGTTCTTAGAAAGCCAACCTGACTTTCCCAAAGACCTGCCGGATGGGAAAATCCGTCAGCAGAAGGTGACGGATATGCTGAACCGCGTAATCTATGCGGGCTATGTTGAGCATGAGCCGTGGGGCATCACGCGCCGCGAAGGACATCATGAGGCTTTGATCTCACTCAAAACCTATGAGGTTATTCAAGAGCGGCGTAGTGGCAGGAGCGTTGCGGCGAAGCGTCCTGACATCAACGAAAACTTCCCACTACGCGGCGCGGTGAACTGCGCGTGTTGTGACAAACCCATGACCGCGTACCATGCCCGGAGCGCTACCGGCAGACGCTACCCCTACTACAACTGCCAGACGAAAGGCTGTTCTGAGTACCGCAAAGGTATTCGTGCAGAGAAAATAGACACAGGCTTTGAGGCGATCTTGCGGTCTCTGACCCCAAGCAAAAACTTGCTCGATATCGCGATGTCCATGTTGAAAGATGCTTGGGATCAGCGCGGGGATCAAGCCAAGCAGACGAAGGCAGAAATCAAACGCCAGCACAAAGAGTTGGACAAGCAGCAAGATGTGCTGGTTGAGCGCATGATCGAGACTTCGAATCCCAAGGTAATGGCCGCGCTTGAAGCCAAGATCGCCAAGCTGGAAGAAGACAAGCTGCTGCTGACCGATAAGCTGTCCCACACCACCAAACCCACACGCAGCCTTAGTGAAATTATCGAACTCTTGCGAGAATTCCTCTCAAGCCCTTGGAACATCTATGTAAACGGATCACTACTCGTGAAGAAAACCATCATAAAAGCGGCCTTCAAAGCCCCATTGGCCTATGACCGCGAAAATGGTTATCGAACTCCGCAAACATCTGTTATCTTTGAGTTTCTAGCGGATTTCATATCAAAATGTGAAATGGTGCGGTCGAGAAGACTCGAACTTCCACGGGAGTTACCCCACAGCGACCTCAACGCTGCGCGTCTACCAATTCCGCCACGACCGCACTGCCAGTGACTTGGTAGAGCGGCGTATAGACGTTGGCGCGCGCGATGTGAAGAGGCAAAAACACGCTGGTTTAAAATCCCACGCGGCAGCCTTATCTAAGCCGGTAAACAACACAGTTTCGATCTGACAGGAGCCGCAGATGACCTCGCCCGACACCCGCCCAATCATCCAAGTCGATATCGTGTCAGACGTCGTGTGCCCGTGGTGCATAGTAGGGTTTCGCCAGCTTGATGCGGCTTTGAAACAGCAGGGCATCCAAACCCAACTTCGCTGGCACCCGTTCGAATTGAACCCGAACATGCCGCCTGAAGGGCAGAACCTGCGGGAACACATCACTGAGAAATATGGCTCGACCCCTGAACAAAGCCAGCAGGCACGCGACAGGCTAACGGCGATCGGGGCGGAACTGGGGTTCACCTTCAACTTTGATGAAGACAGCCGGATCGTGAATACATTCAAGGCGCATCAGTTGCTGGATTGGGCCGAAGGTCAGGGCCTGCAACATCAATTGAAACTTGCGCTTTTCGACGCGTATTTCACTCGGCAACAGGACGTTTCCGACATTGAGGTTCTGTTGCAGGCTGTTACTTCTGCCGGGCTGAACCCTGATACTGCGCGGCAGGTGCTTGAGACCGGGGAGCATATCGCTTTGGTGCGAGAGAAACAGCAGTTCTGGACCAGCCGGGGGATCTCTGGTGTGCCGTCCATGGTATTTGGCGGAAAATACCTGCTGACGGGCGCACAAGGGGTCGATACCTATTCTCGGGTGCTGCAACAGTGTTTGGCCGAAGCGGCCTGACCTCTCTTCCCCTGCCCGCTTTGGGCGGATATGAGGCCGCCATGGAATGGAAAATCACCGATGGTCTGACCAGTTATGACGACGCCACCGCCTTTATGGAGGCGCGCGTCGCCGGGATTGCGCGCGGTGACGCGGCGGAGTGCATCTGGTTGCTGGAACACCCGCCACTTTATACGGCAGGCACGTCGGCAAAGATCGAAGACCTGACCGATCCTGACCGCTTTCCGGTTTATGCAAGCAAACGCGGCGGCGAGTACACCTATCACGGGCCCGGTCAGCGTGTGGCCTATGTCATGCTGGACCTGAACAAGCGCGGGCGCGACGTGCGCCAATTTGTGAAGCAGCTGGAAAACTGGGTGATATCAGCACTGGCCGAATTCAACGTGCACGGCGAAATACGCGACGGGCGCGTTGGTGTCTGGGTGCGGCGCGACGACAAACCGCTGACCGTGACCGGCAAACCGGCAGAGGACAAGATCGCGGCAATTGGCTTGCGTTTGCGAAAATGGGTCAGTTTTCATGGCATTTCGGTCAATGTCGAACCGGACCTGGAGCATTTTTCGGGCATTGTTCCCTGCGGGATCAGCGAATACGGCGTGACCTCGTTGGTGGATCTGGGGCTTCCGGTCACAATGGATGATCTTGATGCGGCCTTGAAGAAAACCTTTGAAGAGGTTTTTGGCGCTTCGGAAACCTGATTCTGTCTGGGGTTCAGCAGTCGTCGAATCAGATTCTGTCGCTCCCTGATACAACAATATGGATGGGCGGAAGGCTCTGTTTCCGAAACACGTCGCAATTTACCAAGAACGATCCAGTTTTACGGTATTCTTTAGGCAAATTTTAATTCTCTGGGATACACCGGAGTTGTTAACGAGTAATATGAAACTGCCAATCAAGAGTGAGTGGTATGTTAAACCGGTGATCAAGGGCTCGCCCTCGAAATCCGAGAAGTGTTTGGTTACGAGTCTGCCGTTCCGACCCCAAATCGGAACGGCAATTCATTTCCCCCTTCCCGCTTAATCTTATGGCCAATTCGCGTTGCAAGGGAGCAGGCGATTTCTGCGTAGTCCAGCTATGGAGTCACTTGGTCGGTCCCAAGGAAGGGTTTCGGGTGTTCTTGTCTCCGGTCACGGCGATATGCGCGGGCGAGTGTGGGTAATTGTCCGAACTATCACCTCACAAAAAGACCGTAAGATATTGACTAAAAAGCGATTTTTATCTTCTCCGCATGTTCGGCAATCAGGTCGAAATCACCCATTTTACCAGGTGGGCGCATCGACACTCCGTCATGACGCGGCAGGACGTGAAAGTGGAGATGGAAAACCTCCTGCCCGCCTGCGGTTTCGTTGAATTGCTGAATGGTTACACCGTCCGCGTCGAAGGCTTTCATCACTGCACGAGCCATCTTTTGAACGGTGTTCATGACCGCCACCAGTTGGTCGGGCGTGGCATCCAGTACATTGCGGCAGGGCGTTTTGGGGATCACCAGCAAATGCCCATCGGCACGAGGCATGATGTCCATGAAGGCCAGTGTGTCGGCGTCTTCGTAAACTTTTGACGAAGGTATCTCGCCGCGCAGAATTTTGGCGAAGATGTTGTCGGGATCATAATCCATGGTTGCCATCCGTTCCTTGAGGGGCTTTTGACCGAGTTGTGGTCCACCCGCCCCGCCGGGTCAAGCCGGGGGATTGAAGGCTGAATGTACAAAATGTACCGGGTTTTCAGAGGGCGTTGTACGTTTTGTACACTTGGATTTGGCATGAGATCACATCATCAGAGACAGATGCGGCACGTTCCCCACAGGTGATGCCTGCCTACGCAGCAGAGCACGGGTTTCGTAATTCTTAATCGGACGTAAACTGGTTAAGTTTTTGAGAAATTCATCCAGGTCGAGTCAAAGGTCCGCCAGATGGACGAAGCTGACGTTCGTCAACTAGGCCGCGCCGACGCCTTTTAACGTTGTCAGAGCGGCTCTTGGGATTTCCGACGGTCGGAACGTGAAGTTGATCAGAGTTATATACAGGTATAGCGTGAAAGAGCATCTTCAGACCGTTCAGACTTCAGAAGGATTTCGTAAATGCCGGCTCTCTTCCGTATTCCAATAACCGTGCTGTCGTTAGCCTTGGCCTGGTCACCGGCAATGTCTCAGGATGGATCATCCATCCTGTTCACCAACGTGAACGTGTTTGACGGCGAAAGCGAACAACTACTGGAAGGTGCGAATGTCGTCGTAACCAACAACTTGATTACTGCGGTTACCACGGAACCTCTCGCTGTAGCGGGCGGGACAGTCATCGATGGTGGCGGGCGCACGATGATACCGGGGCTCATCGACGTCCACTGGCACACTTCATATTGTTGCGCGGCTCAAACCACCGTGATTTCCGGAGATATACTCGAGATCGCAATCCGGGGTGCCATGGGATCGGAAGACACGCTGATGCGCGGATTCACGACGGTGCGAGACGTCGGCGGCAATCCCTTCGCGACAAAGAAGATGATCGATGCGGGCGAAATTCCCGGCCCACGAATCGTGCCTTCTGGCCCTCCGATTAGCCAGACGGGCGGTCATTTTGACTACGGTGCCTACCAGGACGCGCCTTCAAACCCGGGTGACTCGCTTTGGTATTGGAACCGTGTGGGGCTGATGCTGATCGCGGACGGGGTTGACGACGTCACACTGCGCGCCCGCGAAGTCATGCGCATGGGCGCTTCGCAAATCAAGATTTCTGGCGGTGGCGGTGTTTCGTCGGTCTATGACCCGCTCGACATGAGCCAATACACGCTCGAAGAGTTGAAGGCATTCGTCGCGGTTGCAGAAAGTTACAATACCTACGTCGCCTCGCATATCTTTACCGATGCAGCTGCCCAAATGGCGATTGAAGCCGGGGTCAAAACCATTGAGCACGGCAATTTGCTCAGCAGGGAAACCCTACAGATGATGAAGGACAACGGCGTCTGGTTGTCTGTCCAGCCATTGCTTGACGACGAGGACGCTTTCTCATTCAGCGACCCAGTTAGCACAGCGAAATGGGTGGAGGTTACTGATGGCACCACGACCTCAATCGATATGGCCAAAGAGATCGGCGTGAAGGTCGCATTCGGCACAGATATGCTTTTCGATGCGGAGCTTGCGAAAAAACAAGGCAAATTCCTGGCGAAGATGAAGACTTGGTACACGCCATACGAGGTTCTGAAAATGGCGACCTCGACAAATGCTGAATTGATAGAACTCGCCGGACCGCGCCACCCGTACCAGGAAGGCCCGCTTGGTGTGATCCGGGAAGGCGCTTATGCTGATCTGATCCTCGTCGATGGCAATCCTATGGACGATATCGATCTGGTCGCGGACCCCGATGCAAACTTCGACCTGATCATGAAGGACGGCAGGATATTCAAAAACGAGATCGAGTGATCAGCATTTCTTCAAGGTGTTCCGAACGCTGTGTGAGCCTATTAGATGGCAGGCTAACTCGATGCGCCTCAAGGTGCGCGACAAGGGCGGGGTGGGCCACAGGTAGTTCGCTGCGCAAGCACGAATGTCTTAGAAGGTCTCGGGGCTCCCCCCTTCCCTGTCCTCGGTTCGGGTGATTGGCCAGAGGCAAAGGTTCACGCCTTTCCGGTCAGCTTTGAGAGACGGACCCATTGCGGGCGACCTGAACACAGGCGCTAGGCCCGCTGTATCACCAGCCCCCCCGAACGCTCAGATCCCGGCTTCTCGAACACCCGTTTTCAAGGGGGGTGCGGCCATTTATCTTGATCCAGATCAAACTCGGCCATTGAAGGTCGCCCCTACGCATTCTAAAACCAGCAGGAATCCCGCGCGTTGGAGAGGTCCGGCTGCGCGGTGTAGTTGCAACAGGAGGCACCTATAATGGCAGACGCAGCCATTCATGGTCACGACCATGAAGACCAGCGCAGCTTTTTCCAGCGCTGGTTCATGTCGACCAACCACAAGGACATCGGGATTCTGTACCTGATCGTTTCGGCTCTGGCCGGTCTGATCTCGGTTCTGATGACCGTTTACATGCGGCTTGAACTGATGCACCCCGGTGTTCAGTACATGTGCCTGGAAGGCTTCATGGCCGACCCGTGTACGCCCAACGGGCATCTGTGGAACGTGATGATCACCTATCACGGTGTTCTGATGATGTTCTTTGTTGTCATCCCTGCCCTTTTCGGCGGATTTGGCAACTATTTCATGCCGTTGCAGATCGGCGCGCCGGATATGGCGTTCCCGCGGATGAACAACCTGTCCTTCTGGCTTTATGTTGCCGGTACCTCGCTGGGTGTGGCCTCGCTGCTGAGCCCGGGTGGTAACGATCAGATGGGTTCGGGCGTGGGCTGGGTTCTGTACCCGCCGCTGTCCACGACCGAGGGCGGCATGTCCATGGACCTTGCGATCTTTGCCGTGCACGTATCGGGCGCCTCCTCGATCCTCGGCGCGATCAACATGATCACCACCTTCCTGAACATGCGTGCCCCCGGCATGACCCTGTTCAAGGTGCCGCTGTTCAGCTGGTCGATCTTCGTCACCTCGTGGCTGATTCTGCTGTCGCTGCCGGTTCTGGCGGGCGCGATCACCATGTTGCTGATGGACCGCAACTTTGGCTTTACCTTCTTTGATCCGGCCGGTGGCGGCGATCCGATCCTGTATCAGCACATCCTGTGGTTCTTTGGCCACCCGGAAGTGTATATCGTGATCCTGCCCGGTTTCGGCATCATCAGCCATGTCATCGCGACCTTCTCGCGCAAGCCGATCTTTGGCTATCTGCCGATGGTCTGGGCGATTATCGCAATCGGTGTGCTGGGCTTTGTCGTGTGGGCGCACCACATGTACACCGTCGGCATGTCGCTGCGTCAGCAGGCCTATTTCATGCTGGCCACGATGGTCATCGCGGTTCCGACGGGTGTTAAGGTCTTCTCGTGGATCGCGACCATGTGGGGCGGTTCCATCGAGTTCAAGACACCGATGCTGTTTGCCTTCGGCTTCCTGTTCCTGTTCACCGTTGGCGGTGTGACCGGTGTGGTTCTGTCGCAGGCTGGCGTGGACCGTGCCTATCACGACACCTACTATGTGGTGGCACACTTCCACTATGTGATGAGCTTGGGTGCTGTCTTTGCGATCTTTGCGGGGATGTATTTCTACTTCGCAAAAATGACCGGTCGCCAATATTCCGAGTTCTGGGGCAAGGTTCACTTCTGGATGTTCTTCATCGGCGCCAACCTGACCTTCTTCCCGCAGCACTTCCTGGGTCGTCAGGGCATGCCGCGCCGCTACATCGACTATCCCGAAGCGTTCGCGCAGTGGAACTATGTTTCGTCGATCGGTGCGTTTATCTCGTTCGCCTCGTTCCTGCTGTTCTTCGGCATCGTGATCTACGCCCTGCTGCGTGGCGCACGCGAGACACGGCCCAACTACTGGAACGAGTATGCCGATACGCTGGAATGGACCCTGCCCACCCCGCCGCCCGAGCACACGTTCGAGCAGCTGCCCAAGCAGGAAGACTGGGACAAGGGCCACGCGCACTGATCCCGATCTGAACCAAGAAAACCCCGCCCAGGTGGCGGGGTTTTTCTTTGCCCTCACCCCGCGTTCGCCAACTGCCCCGAAATCGGCTATGATGTGCGGACGGAACAGTCGGAGGGTCGGCAATGCCCGAGATCGACTTTTGGTATTCCATTGGCAGCACGTACAGCTTCCTGACCGTGATGCGTCTGGACGAATGGTGTGCCCAGCATGACGCCACGGTGAACTGGCGCCCGTTCAATGTGCGCACGGTGATGTCGGCCCAGCAGAACATCCCTTTTGCCGGAAAGCCTGTGAAATCGGCTTACATGTGGCGCGACATCGAACGCCGCTGTGCCAAGTACCACATCCACGCCAACCTGCCCGCGCCCTATCCGATTTCCAATCTGCCACTGGCCAATCAGGTTGCGTTGCTTGGAATGATGGATGGCTGGGGCGTGACGTTCACCCAAACGCTCTATCGCATCTGGTTCGAGGAAGGGGTGGAAGCCGGTCGCGAAAGTGCGCTGTCCGAGGCGCTTTTGCGGTGTCAGCAGGACCCCCGACTGACCCTGGCACGCGCGCAGGGCGACGACATCGTCGCGGCCCTTGAGGCGGAAACCGAAACCGCCGTCAAACTGGGTGTTTTCGGCGCCCCCAGCTTTGTTGTCCGGCAAGAGGTGTTCTGGGGTGACGATCGTCTGGATGACGCCCTGTCCTGGTCTCGGGTCGGCCACGTCGTCTGATCAAAACCCGTCGACATGAGGCGGCGCTGCGCTATGTTCGCGGTATGCCCTATACGTGGAATCAGACCTCGGAAACCGAACAGGAACTGCGGCTTTGGCCGCATAACTCGCTGCCGCCGCGGGGGGCGATGATCACGATCCTGTCGGTGTTCCTATTTGGCCTGATCCCGCTGCTGGCCACGCTTGGTTCCGTGATCCTGTGGGGGTTGCTGCCGTTCCTGCTGATCACTGTGCTGGGGCTGTGGCTGGCCATCAAGACCAACTACCGCGCCCGCAGTGTTTTCGAGGTTCTGACCCTGTCGGGCACACATGCGCGGCTGGTGCACCACACCCCCGGCAAAGAGCAACACGAATGGTCTTGCAACCGCTATTGGGCACGGCCCGCGATGCACGAGAAAGGCGGCCCGGTTCCGCATTATGTCACCCTTGTCGGAGACGGGCGCGAGGTCGAAATCGGGGCGTTTCTGTCCGAAGATGAGCGGATCACGCTTTATGACGAGCTGGTCCTAAGACTGCGCGAGCCAGTCGCGCAGTAGCAATTCACGGGGCCCAGTGCCTCAGCAATCGCCGTTTGAGGCTGCGCACAGATGATCCTTGACCATCGGACCGACCTTGCCGAAATCCATCCGGCCGGTATAGCGCGTCTTCAACTCGCCCATCACCTTACCCATATCGCGGATCGAACCCGCGCCGGTTGCCGTGATGGCGGTTTGAATGGCCTTGCTGACCTCATCGTCGTCTAGCTGTTTGGGTAGAAATTCCTCGATCACCTCGACTTCGCGAATCTCGCGTTCGGCCAGATCCAGGCGACCACCCTCTTCGTAGGCGCGGGCGCTTTCCTTGCGCTGCTTGGTCATTTTACCAAGGATTTCAAGAACCTCTGCGTCGCTGCATCCCTTTGCTTCTTCATTGTCGGACGCACGTGCCGCGATGTCGCGGTCTTTGATGGCGGCGTTGATCAACCGCAGCGTCGACAGACGCTCGGCTGCTTTGTCTTTCATTGCTTGCTTCAGGGCGGCATTCACCCGTGATCGCATGTCCATTTGGTTTGTCCATCCCCATGACAACGGAACCCCGACCATATCGAAACAAAAAGCCTGACACAACCGGGGGTGAATACAGCTAACCTATTGAAAAACAACAATAGCCCAAAAATTGAACAGACTTGACCCAGACGCGCAACCCCCTTAGGTATGCGCCGATTTACCCTACAGGAGAGTCGCGCCATGGCCCCGAATGCCCCGTCCAAGCCCACCGCATGTCTGGCTTTGGCCGATGGAACCCTGTTTTACGGCGCAGGCTTCGGCGCGACCGGGCAAACCGTGGCCGAGCTGTGCTTTAACACGGCGATGACCGGATATCAGGAGATCATGACCGACCCGTCTTATGCCGGGCAGATCGTGACCTTTACATTCCCTCATATCGGCAATGTCGGCGTGAACCCGGAAGATGACGAAACCGGTGATCCGGTCGCGGCGGGCATGGTCGTGAAATGGGATCCGACCGAGCCATCGAACTGGCGCTCGGCCGAGGAGCTCAAGGGCTGGCTGGCGCGTCGGGGGCGCATCGCCATCGGGGGTGTCGATACCCGCCGCCTGACCCGTGCCATCCGCCAGCAGGGCGCGCCGCATGTAGCGCTGGCCCATGATCCCGAGGGAAATTTTGACATCGAGGCGCTGGTCGCCGCGGCGCGTGGTTTTGCAGGGCTGGAAGGCATGGACCTGGCCAAGGAAGTCACCTGCGCCCAAAGCTATCGCTGGGATGAGATGCGGTGGGCCTGGCCGGATGGGTACCAGCGTCAGAAGGCCCCTGCCCACAAGGTTGTTGCCGTTGACTATGGCGCCAAGCGCAACATCCTGCGCTGCCTCGCATCCGCTGGGTGTGACGTTACCGTTCTGCCCGCGACTGCCACCGCAGCCGACGTGCTGGCGCATCAACCTGACGGTGTGTTCCTGTCGAACGGCCCCGGCGATCCGGCGGCAACGGGTGAATACGCCGTGCCGATGATCAAAGAGATTCTGGAGACGACAGACCTGCCTGTGTTCGGCATCTGCCTTGGACACCAGATGCTGGCGCTGGCGCTGGGAGGTCAGACGGTCAAGATGAACCATGGCCACCATGGCGCAAACCACCCGGTCAAGGATCTGGAAACCGGCAAGGTCGAGATCACGTCGATGAACCACGGTTTCGCTGTCGATGCGCAATCCCTGCCCGATGGCGTCGTGGAAACCCACCGGTCGCTGTTTGACGGCTCGAACTGCGGTATCCGCATGGCGGACCGGCCGGTTTATTCGGTGCAACACCACCCCGAGGCATCGCCCGGACCGCAGGACAGTTTCTATCTGTTCGAGCGCTTTGCCGAGGCCATGGAAAAGAAGAAAGAGCAAGCATAACTGCTTGTCTGTGCAGTGTTAACCGGGTGTTAACCCTGATCGAACAACCCTGAGTGCAGGTAACTGCGCCAGGGTTTTGTTATGGCTGAGCTTAATCTTCTGGATTTCACGTCCGCCGCACCGATCCCCGCGCCCGGGTATCGGAAGCCGCTGGGCATCTGCCTGCTGGAAACCGGGGCCATAACCCGTTCCCAGCTGGACCATGCGCTGAGCCAGCAAACCAGACAGAACGCTCCGCTGGGAGAGATACTGGTCGGCGAAGGCTATGCCACCCGGCAGGACGTGTTGAGCGCGCTGTCTGCGCAATCCGGCTGGCAGATTGCGGATCTTGAACAGATCCCGCCGATGCCGGAACTGAGCGGGTTGATGCCGGTCGACTTCTGGCTGAAGCACAATGTCATCCCATGGATGCGGATTGGCCCCCTCGTTCTGGTGGCCACGGCCCGGCCCGACCGGTTCGCAACCGTGACCGCCGAAATGCGCGAATGCGAATATGCCGTGATCCCGGTGCTGGCGGCATCCGATCAGATCGACCGCACAATTGCGCGGCAATTCTCGGGATCTTTGGCCAGATCGGCGGAAACGCGGGTTGATCCCGCACAAAGCTGCCGCAACTGGACCCTTAGGTCGCGCATGGGGCCTTCGGTGGCCCTGTTGTGTGTGCTGGGGCTGTTTGCCATGTTCCCGGCGTTTGGCCTGCTGGCGGTGCTGGGCATGGCTGTGGGAACTTTAGTGCTTTTTGCAGCCTTTCGGATGGCTGGCACGCTGGCTTACCTTTGGCATCGCCTGAGAACGCAGCCGGACCACACCGAAGCTGCCATCACATTGCGGCAACCCTGCGTATCGATCATGGTGCCATTGTACAAGGAGCGCGAGATCGCGAACGCTCTGGTACAGAGACTACAGCGACTGACCTATCCCAAGGCGTTGCTGGATGTCATCCTTGTGCTTGAGGAAAAGGATGACGTGACGCGCAATGCCCTTGCGCAGGTGAGCCTGCCCAGCTGGTTTCGCATCGTCGAGGTGCCCGAGCTGAACGGGTTGACCACCAAGCCGCGCGCCATGAATTACGCGCTGGATTTCTGCCGGGGCGACTTCGTCGGCGTCTGGGATGCCGAGGACGCCCCACAACCGGATCAGATCGAGCGCGTGGTGGCGCATTTCACCCAGGCCGCGCCGGATGTGGTGTGCCTGCAAGGGGTTCTGGATTACTACAACCCGCGCACCAACTGGCGGTCACGCTGCTTTACCATCGAATACAACAGCTGGTTCCGCGTGATCCTGCCGGGGATCGCCCGCATGGGGCTGGTGGTGCCACTTGGGGGCACCACGTTCTTTTTCCGTCGCGACAAGCTGTTGGAACTGGGCGGCTGGGATGCCCATAACGTCACCGAGGATGCTGATCTGGGCGTAAGGCTGTACCGGGCCGGGTACCGGACCGAAATGGTGGATACCACAACATATGAAGAGGCGAATTTCCGGGCCTGGCCCTGGGTCAAACAGCGCTCGCGCTGGCTCAAGGGGTTCATGGTCACGTATCTGGTGCATATGCGCAGCCCGCAAAAGCTGTGGCGTGACCTTGGAGGTGCCAGATTTCTGGGCCTTCAGGCGTTCTTTCTGGGCACGTTGGGGCAATTTCTGCTGGCGCCCGTTCTCTGGGTATTCTGGCTGTCAAGCCTGGGGCTGGCCAATCCGATGGATAATATCGTGCCGCATTCAACCTCTACCGCGCTGATCGGGCTGTTTTTGATGGCAGAGGGGCTGAGTATCGGTGTTGGTCTGATCGCTGTATCCGCACGCGAGCGGCGGTTTCTTTTGCCTTGGGTTCCGACGATGTTTCTATATTTCCCGCTGGGCGTGATTGCCGGTTACAAGGCGCTGTGGGAATTGGCGACCAACCCGTTTTTCTGGGACAAGACCCAGCACGGACAGGCCAGCGAAGACGAGCCGCTGGCCTGACAATCACTTGTCGCGGCGGCTTGCGTCCTGCTTCAGGCGCGTCATGAATGCGATCGAGATATGGTCCTTGAGCGCCCGCCCCGCCGCCTCTTCATCGCGCGCGGCAATGGCTTCGACGATGCCTTTATGTTCGCTCTGGGCAATTTCTCCGCGCCCCTGCACGGCCAGCGACGTGGTCGCCATCAAGGCCATAGTCCGGTGCACCAGATCAAGCTGCTGGACAAGGTAGCGGTTGTGCGAGGCCAGATGGATCTGTTCGTGAAAGCGCCGATTGGCACGTGACAGCGCCATCGGATCGCCCACCAGCTTGTCATCTTCGAGAACCATGTCCTGAAGAACCCTGATCTCTTCTTCGGTGGCGTGTTTGGCAGCCAGTCGCGCGGCGAGCCCTTCCAGTTCGCGCCGCACGATATAAAGCTCGGCCATCTGGTTGTGGTCCAGCGACGCCACGATCAGTGACCGACCGTCCCGTTCCAGCAGAGACTGGGTTTCCAGGCGTTGCAACGCTTCGCGGATCGGGGTGCGCGACACCCCGAACCGTTCTGCCAGCTCGCTTTCCACCAGACGATCGCCGGGCTTGTAGACGCCGACATCAATGGCTTCGAGTATCAGGCTATAGGCATCCTTGGTGGGGGATCGGGTCTGGCTCATGGGGTATTCTGTCTCCTCGTTCGGACATGTCTATCCGTCTCTGGGGGCGTCAATCAAGTACGGCATTGAAAACACCCCGCCCGCGCCCTAAACCCAAGCCATGGTCAAACCGTCCTTCAGTCATGTCACGCAATGGGTGTTCGATCTGGATAACACCCTCTATCCGCCGCATATGCAGCTGTTCGATCAGATCGAAGTTCTGATGACGGATTACGTGGTGCAGGCCATCGGCGTGGACCGGGCCGAGGCCGACAGGCTGCGCGGGCAGTACTGGCGCCAATACGGCACTACGCTGGCCGGGTTGATGGCCGAACATGATCTGGACCCCGAGCCCTATCTGCACGCGGTGCATCAGGTGGACATGAGCCATATGGACCCGGATGCAGAGCTGGCCGATCACATTCGCGCCCTGCCCGGACGGCGCATCGTCTACACCAATGGCAGCGCACCCTACGCCGAGCGGGTTTTGCAGGCGCGCGGGCTTTCGGGGCTGTTTGATGCAATCTATGGCGTCGAACATGCCGGGTATCGGCCAAAGCCCGAGAAAGCCGCCTTTGAAGCCATCTTTGCACAGGATGGCATTCAGGCTGACAAGGCCGCCATGTTCGAGGATGACCCGCGTAATCTGGCCGCCCCGCATGAGATGGGAATGCGCACGGTTCATGTCGCCCCGGACCCGCATGAGGCCGATCACATCCACCATCACACGGATGATCTGACCGCATTTCTGGCCCGCCTGCGGTAGCCTGTCACACTGCGACGATCCGTACGTTCTGCACCCGCATGCGCAGCCCTATATGCGCTGGAGCGACGAACAGAACGGAGAGCCCCATGAGTGCGATCGAGATGCCCGGACGCCTGCCGGTTTGGCAGCGCCTATTCTTTGCAATTCCGGTTTTCGGGTGGCTGGCCCGCGACGCCGCCAACGCCAAGGCGGAGGACCTGTATTATACCGTCGGCGCGGTCCTCAGCATGTGGGGCTGTTCGGCCATGGTGTTTGGTCTTCCCGGCCTTTACATCCCTGCCCTGATGATGGTGCCGGTGATGTTCCTGGTCCTGATCCTGATCTCACGCGGCTGAGATACGGGACAGGATGTCACTTGGCACAGGGAGTGGAACCGAACTAGGGTCTGCCCGAACTGATGAGAGGCGCCATGACTGACAGTT
The DNA here is from genome assembly GCF_056531345.1 of Ruegeria sp. N7. Taxonomy (NCBI): domain Bacteria; kingdom Pseudomonadati; phylum Pseudomonadota; class Alphaproteobacteria; order Rhodobacterales; family Roseobacteraceae; genus Ruegeria; species Ruegeria sp. N7. The sequence goes on from NZ_JBQFLR010000005.1 coordinate 19,988, forward strand.
GTGACATCCTGATTTCCGGCGGTGGAATCGCCGGTCTGACCGCAGCGGCGGCGTTTGGAACCGCCGGGTTTGACGTGGTGTGTGTAGATCCCGCGCCACCGATCACCGAACGGGATGTGGACGGGTCTGACCTGCGCACCACCGCCTTTCTGCAACCTGCGCGCGGCCTGCTGGAGCAATGCGGCCTGTGGGCGCGGCTGGATGCCCATGCGGCCCCCTTGCAGATCATGCGTATTGTCGATGCCGGCGGGGACGTGCCCGAACCCCGCGTCATACGCGATTTCAACGCAGCCGACATTTCCGAGCAACCGTTTGGCTGGAACCTGCCCAACTGGCTGTTGCGCCGGGAGATGGTCGCACGGCTGGCAGAGCTGCCGAATGTCGATTTCCGCCCCGGCACCGGGACCGTCAGCCTGTTCACCCGCACTGCCGAAGCCCGCGTTGGCCTGAGCGACGGCAGCCGCATCCGCTGCAAGCTGGTGCTGGCCGCAGATGGGCGCAACTCTCCCATGCGCGAGGCCGCCGGTATCAAAGTGCATACAACACGGTATGGGCAGAAAGCGCTGGCGTTTGCGGTGACGCATCCTATTCCTCACGAGAATGTCTCGACCGAGATACACAGGTCTGGCGGGCCGTTCACGCTGGTTCCGCTGCCCGATTGGCAGGGGCAGCCTTCGTCCGCCATTGTCTGGATGGAACGCGGGCCGAATGCCGTTGACCTGTTGACCCTTGATGCCGAAGCGTTTGAGGCTGCGATGACGGAACGGTCCTGTGGCCTGTTTGGCCCCTTGAGGCTGGCATCGCGCCGGACGATCTGGCCGATCATCAGCCAGTCCGCGGAACGGCTGGCGGGTGAGCGCATTGCCCTGATGGCCGAGGCCGCGCATGTGGTGCCACCGATCGGCGCGCAGGGGCTGAACATGTCATTGGGCGATCTGCGCTGCCTGCTGGATCTGGCGCAGTCCCGGCCCGAAGATCTGGGCGACGCGCAGATGCTGGACGCCTATCACAAGGCGCGCCACACCGAGATCGAGATGCGGGTCAAAGGGATTGATCTGCTGAACCGCGCCTCGATGATCGAGGCGCGCCCGCTGCGGGATGCGCGCGCAATGGGGCTGAGCGCGCTGTATTCCCTGCAGCCTGTGCGCAAGACGCTGATGCAGATGGGCCTTGGCGTTCGCTAAGGCCCGGCCCGTTTACAGAACCTGATCCAGCACACGCTTCAGGCGCGCGATGGTGGCGTCCACATCATAAAGCTTGTCCAATCCGAACAGGCCCAGACGGAAGGTGCTGAAGCCTTCGGGTTCGTCACATTGCAGCGGCACCCCGGCCGCGATCTGCATCCCCAGAGCGGCAAATTTCTTGCCGTTCTGGATTTCGGGGTCCGAGGTGTAGCTGACCACAACGCCGGGCGCGCCGAAACCGTCAGCCGCCACCGAGACAATACCATACTCCTTCAACATCGCCCGCACGCCGTCGCCCAATGCCCATTGCGCCTTGCGCAGCTTTTCGAACCCGTACCCCCTGGTTTCTGCCATGGTATCGCGGAAAGCCAGCAGCGCATCGGTGGGCATTGTGGCGTGATAGGCGTGACCACCGTTTTCATAGGCCTGCATGATCTGGCGCCACTTCTTCAGGTCGATGGCGAAACTGTCCGAGCTTGTCTGTTCCAGACGCGCCTCGCCCCGTTCGGACAGCATGACCAGACCGGCGCAAGGCGATGCGCTCCAGCCCTTTTGCGGGGCCGAGATCAGGACGTCGACGCCGGTGGCTTTCATATCCACCCAGGCACACCCGGATGCGATGCAATCCAGCGCCATCAATGCACCCACCTCATGCGCCGCGCTGGCCAGGGCGGTCACATAGTCATCCGGCAGGATGACACCCGCCGCCGTTTCAACATGCGGTGCGAACACAACGCCGGGTTTCTGTTCGCGAATCGTTGCGACGACTTCGTCAATCGGTGCGGGCGCAAAGGGGGACGGGCTGGCATTTCCGGTCTCGCGCGCCTTCATCACGGTGGTCGAGCTGGTCAGGGCGCCGCTTTCGATGATCTGGCTCCAGCGGTACGAAAACCACCCGTTCCGGACCACAAGAACACCCGCCCCGCGCGCGAATTGCCGGGCAACCGCCTCCATCGCATAGGTACCGCCGCCCGGAATGATGGCCACCCCGTCTGCCTTGTACACCTCTTTCAGCATGGCCGAGATGTCGCGCATTACCCCCTGAAACTTTTGGGACATGTGGTTCAGCGAGCGATCGGTGAATACGACCGAGAATTCTTCGAGCCCGTTCGGGTCAACGTTCTTCAGCAAGGCAGGCATATGGCGTCCTTTCAATATCGTCAGTGCAGTCTTGGTCTCTTTACCTTGGCCAGTAAAGCCATTTCGCGACAAAAAGTGACGCGACGGAATGCGGGTAAAATCGACCCATTCGGTGCTGTATAACACTGGGAACACAAGAAAATGACGCCAACCAGTGTCACTTCCCCTTTACACTTCTGCTTGCTTCTGAACAGATGCGCACACTTTTTACTTGAAGGGATATTTTTCCTGTGACGATACAAAAGCGTATTAACTTCCAGTCCGTTCGAGATGAAGTAAAACGACGTATTGAAAGCCGCGTGTGGCCTCAGGGATCATTACTGCCGACCGAAACGCAACTGGCCGAAGAATTCAATTGCGCCCGCGCGACGGTGAACCGTGCCCTCAGGGAACTGGCCGATCAGGGTTTCATCGAACGCAAGCGCAAAAGCGGGACGCGGGTCAAGAAAGAGCCCAGCAAACACGCCAAGCTGGAATTCTCGCTGGCGCGGCAGATGGTCGAAAGCCAGAATGCCGTCTATCGCTATGCGCTGGTGGAACGGACTGTCGAGGCCTGCCCCCGCTGGCTGTCCTCTCAGCTTGATGTCCCCGCCGAGACGCGGGTTCTGCATGTCGTCTGTATGCATTACGCGGACAACCGCCCGTTCCAGCTTGAAGAGCGCTGGATCAATATCGAAACCGTCCCCGATGTGGAAAACGCCGACCTGACCCAGCAAGGACCGCATGAGTGGTTGCTGAATGCCGCTCCGTTCAACGATGCCGAGGTTGCGTTCTGCGCGATTTCCGCTGACGCAAGGCTGGCGGAATTCATGGGCACCACGGCGGGCGCGTCGATGATCCAGATGGAGCGCACCACCTGGAAAGAAGACAAACCGATCACGTTTGCCCGCCTGACCCATCATCCCGGATATTACATCCGCACCAGATATTAAGGCACGTCACCCAATCGGACCGGGCAGCCGTTCCTCGCTCAGCAGGACGTTCGCCTCGACATCGCCTGCGCCGGGCAGCGTCATGATCCGGCGCCGCAACACGCGTTCGAAATCGGACAGGTCCCGCGCCACGACGCGCAAGCGGTAGTCGTACAATCCCAGAACATGCTCGACGGTCTGCACTTCGGGGATGGCACTTACGGCGCGTTCGAAATCCTCAAGGCTGATCTGTCCCTTGCGCGCCAGCTTGACCCCCAGAAACACGGTCACACCGAATCCCAGCGCCTCGGCATTCAGACGCAGCCGCCGGCCCTTGATGATCCCGGCGTCCTCCAACCTGCGGATACGCCGCCAGGTGGCGGGCTGAGACAGGTTGAACCTCCGACCCAGGGCACCTGCGCTTTGGGTGGCGTCCTGTTGCAACGCACGCAGCAGACGGCGGTCAATCTCGTCCAGCTCGATCATACCGGTAACACCTCGTCCCGCTTGACCCGCGCGATATGCATCAGCGCTTCGATATCGGCGATATGCGGCAGGGTCAGGATCCGGTCCCGATAAAGCTGCTGATAGTGCTTCATATCCCGCGCTATAACGGACAGCCGGACATCCACCCGTCCCAGAAATGTCTGGATTTCGATCACCTCGGCCACGTTGCGGGCCTCTTCCATAAACTCGTCAAAGGCGCGGGCCTGTGTCTTGTCCAGGGTGATCCGAAGCGAGACTTCGACAGCATAGCCCATCGCGGTCCAGTCGATCACCGCCTCCTGCCCTTCGATGATCCCGGCTGCCTGCATCTTTTCCAGCCTGCGCCAACAGACACCTGCGCTGATCCGGCACAGATCGGCAAGTTCCGCGGTGGTCAGGCTGGGGTTCGCCTGAAAGTGACGCAAAATGCGCCGGTCGATATCGTCAAGCATGATTTTTTCAGTATTTTCCGTTTTCAAGAATTATTCTTCATCTTTTTTACAAATACTCAAGCCCAACCCTATCGCCAATCCGACGCACGGCAGGTAGAACCGCCCCAACCAAACCAGAAAGGACCGGCAAAATGCGCGTCTATTACGATCGCGATTGCGACATCAACCTGATCAAAGACAAGAAAGTGGCTATCCTGGGCTATGGCAGCCAGGGTCACGCCCACGCGCTGAACCTGCGCGACTCGGGTGCCAAGAACCTGGTCATCGCCCTGCGCGAAGGCTCGCCCTCGGCCAAGAAAGCCGAAGCGGAAGGTCTACAAGTGATGGGCATCGCCGAAGCGGCTGCCTGGTGCGACGTCATCATGTTCACCATGCCCGACGAGTTGCAGGCCGAAACCTACAAGAAATACGTCCATGACAACATCAAGCCTGGTGCCGCCATCGCCTTTGCCCACGGCCTGAACGTCCACTTCGGCCTGATCGAGCCAAAAGACGGTGTTGACGTCATCATGATGGCCCCCAAAGGCCCTGGCCACACCGTGCGCGGCGAATACACCAAAGGCGGCGGTGTGCCCTGCCTGGTCGCGGTTCACAACGATGCAACCGGCAAGGCGCTGGAAATCGGCTTGTCCTACTGCTCGGCCATCGGTGGCGGCCGTTCGGGCATCATCGAGACCAACTTCCGCGAAGAATGCGAAACCGACCTGTTCGGCGAACAGGCCGTTCTGTGCGGTGGACTGGTCGAACTGATCCGCTGCGGCTTTGAAACTCTGGTCGAGGCCGGTTACGCACCCGAGATGGCCTATTTCGAGTGTCTGCACGAAGTGAAGCTGATCGTTGACCTGATCTATGAAGGCGGTATTGCCAACATGGATTACTCGATCTCGAACACGGCTGAGTATGGCCAGTATGTCACCGGTCCGCGCATCCTGAAATACGACGAGACCAAAGCCCGCATGAAAGCGGTTCTGGACGACATCCAGCAGGGCAAATTCGTCCGTGACTTCATGCTGGAAAACGCCGTTGGCCAGCCGACCATCAAAGCGTCGCGCCGCGCCAATGACGAGCATATGATCGAAGAGACCGGCGCCAAGCTGCGCGGCATGATGCCGTGGATCTCGGCCGGCAAGATGGTCGACAAAGAAAAGAACTAAACCTGACCGATGTCAGGCAAAGGGCGGCCCAGGCGGTCGCCCTTTTTCATTTTAAGACCGCTTTGGCAAAGCATTCACCCAGAACGATATCCCATCCCGTATCGTAGCCGCCGCGCTTTTGGGGCGCTTCATCTGCCCAGACATCCCAGCCGGAATGCGTCAGGGTGACTTTTGCCTGCCCCGAACCGCAATCCTCAAAACGCACATCGACGCGCGTAGGAGACCCCTTGTTGGTGCCCGGATGCCAGGTGAATGCCACGGATCGGCCGGGATCGATCGCCAGCACCTGACCCCAGTCGGCACGGGTTCCGTCGAACATGACCTCATAGACCGCGCCACCGATCCGGGGTTCAATAACCACGTCCCTTGCCGGTTGTCCCTGCGATGCGGACACCGCGTGGCTGTCCAGCGGCCACCATGTACCGATGCGGTTGACGAAGATGTCGAAAGCACGCGCAGCTGAGGCACCTACGGCAATTGTTTTGACAATCGGGTCTGTCATGGCCTCTCTCCGGCTCTGGTCACCTCATCTGCAAAGCTGTTCATCACGTCGGTCCAGTACCGGTCGAGCCATCTGCGCAGCTCTGCCAGCCCCTCGGGGCGCACCGCATAGATCCGGCGCGTCCCTTTCGCGTGGCATGTCACCAGCCCGGCATCCGACAGCACCTTGAGATGTTGCGAGACGGCCGGTCGGCTTACCGGCAGCTTTGACGCAAGTTCGCCCACTGCCTGAGGCTGGCTGGCGACGGCTTCGAACACCTGCCTGCGGGTTGCATCGCCCAAAGCTGAAAATGTCAAATCGTAAGTCATTGCTTACGGTAAGTACAAACTAACGTTAAGTCAAGATCAGCCCGTGACACCGGCGCGCACGCGGGATAAGGGGATGGAATGGTTGAACAACCCACGAAACAGGACTGGAGCGGCGTTTTCACGCTGGGGCTTATTTGGGGCGGCACATTCATGGTCGTCGCGATGGCTTTGGAAGGCTATGGCCCGATTACCGTGGCGACATCGCGCACCACATTAGGGGCGGTGACGTTGCTTGTCCTGATGCGGATCACCGGGCGCCGCATGCCGGTTTTGACACCCGCGCTGACTACATCAATCCTGCTGATTGGCGTGCTGTCGACTGCGGTGCCTTTCATGCTGCTTAGCTGGGGGCAGCAATATGTGCCCTCGGCTTTTGCAGGGTTGTCCATGGCTGCAATTCCGCTGATGGTGCTGCCGCTGGCGCATTTCTTTTCTGACGAGCCGCTGAACCTGCGACGGTTTCTGGGCGTGTGCCTTGGGTTTTCCGGCGCATTGGTCCTGATCGGACCCGGTCTGGCAAAGCTGGGCCAGGGGACCGAGCCGCTGGCGCAGCTGGCCTGTGTCTCGGCTGCCCTCTGCTATGCCTCGACATCGATCCTGACGCGGCGTTGCCCGCCGGTCGAGCCGCTGGCGCTGGCCGCGCTGACCCTGCTGGTCGGCGCTGTTCTGCTGGTGCCCATCATGCTGCTGGTCGAAGGCATCCCCACATGGCAGGGCAACCGCCCATCGCTGGCCCTGATCGTGCTTGGCCTGATCCCCACAGCATTCGCCAATTTGCTGCGGGTTTCGATCACCCGCAGCGCCGGATCGGTGTTTTTGACACTGGTGAATTATCAGGTGCCGATCTGGTCGATGGTGTTCGGGGCCTGGATCCTGTCCGAGGCCCTGCCCCTGCGATTCTACGTCGCCCTGGCCCTGATCCTGACGGGCATGGCCATCAGCCAGTGGTTCAGCCTGCGCAGAGTTCTGTTCGGGCGCTAGCCTGCGGCGGCTTCGACCTCGGCCACGATGCTGTCGACGACCTGGACCAGCAGCGCGTCATCCTCGCATTCGGCCATAACGCGGATCAGCGGCTCGGTGCCGGATTTACGGATCAGCAACCGTCCCTGCCCGTTCAGCCGCGCCTCGGCATCGGCAATGGCCGCTTTAACGCTTTGAACTTCAAGCGGAGTTTGACCGTTGGCATAGCGGACGTTCTTCAACAGCTGCGGCACGGTTTCGAACTGCTTGGACAGGTCCGAGGCTTTGCGACCAGACAGAACCATCTCGGCCAGGAAATGCAGACCGGCCATCAGGCCATCGCCGGTGGTGGCATAATCGCTCATCACGATATGACCGGATTGTTCACCGCCCAGGTTGAAGCCACCTTCGCGCATACGTTCGACCACATAGCGGTCGCCGACCGCCGTGCGTTCCAGTCGCATACCGTGTGACGACAGGTGCCGTTCGAGCCCGAGATTGGACATCACAGTGGCCACAAGGGCATTGCCTTTCAACTGCCCGGATTTTTTCCAGGCCGTCGCCAGCAATGCCATAAGCTGATCGCCATCGGCGACCTGACCGGTTTCGTCGACGATAACGACCCGATCCGCGTCGCCGTCCAGACAGACACCAACGTCAGCGCCATGCGCCACGACGGTTTCGGCGGCCAGTTGCGGCTTGGTCGATCCGCAGTTGAGGTTGATGTTCTTTCCGTTGGGCGCAATGCCAACCGGGATCACGTCTGCGCCCAGTTCCCAAAGAACCTCGGGCGCGGTGCGGTGGGCGGCGCCATTGGCACAGTCGATCACCACCTTGAGGCCATCCAGACGCACATCGCGCGGCAGCGAGGATTTCACACGCTCGCCGTATCTGAACCGGGCGTCATCAACACGACGCGCCCGTCCGATGTTCTGGGCCTGAGCAGGCCGGACACCTTCGTCGATCAGCTTTTCGATGTCTATCTCGGCCTGATCGGACAGTTTATAGCCGTCGGGGCCAAAGAACTTGATACCGTTGTCCTCTGCCGGGTTGTGGCTGGCCGAGATCATGACACCCAGATCGGCCCGCATCGAGCGCGTCATCAGACCCACCGCAGGCGTGGGGACCGGCCCCAGCAACAGCACATTCATTCCTGTTGAGGTCAAACCGGCGGTCAGCGCGTTTTCCAGCATATAGCCGGACAGGCGCGTGTCCTTGCCGATGACGACCCGGTGCACACCGGTCGCATCGCGCCGGAAATAGCGCCCCACCGCAGCCCCGATGCGCAACGCCATTTCCGCCGTCATCGGATGCGTGTTGGCCGTGCCCCGCACCCCATCGGTTCCGAACAGCTTGCGCATTGGTGTCACTCCGTGATTTTCCGTGAGACCGGATTACCGGACAGCAGCCCATAGGCGCAAGGCCTGAGCGGTCTCGGCGACGTCGTGAACGCGAATGATCTGCACGCCCTGGGACAATCCGGCCAAAGCCACGGCAATTGAACCCGGAGCGCGGGCAGTCTTGTCCGGTTCCCGTCCAATTGTTCCGATAAAGCCCTTGCGGGACACGCCCAGCAGGATCGGGCAGCCAAGCCCGTGAAACAGGCTGAGATTGCGCAGCAAGGTCAGGTTATGGTCTTCGGTCTTGCCGAAACCGATGCCCGGATCGACGATGATCAGGTCGCGCCGAAGCCCCAGGCTTTCCAGCAGAGTGATCTGGGTTTCGAGGAAGTCGTAAACATCCAGCAACACGTTGTCGTAGCTGGGGTTTTCCTGCATCGTGGCCGGATCACCCTGCATATGCATAACGCAGACCGGTGTGCCCTTGGCGGCGCAAAACGGTGCCAGTTCGGGATCGAACGTGAACCCCGAGACATCGTTGACCAGCCCAGCGCCCGCCGCACACGCCGCTTTAGCGACGCTGGCTTTGCGGGTGTCGATTGAAATCAGGGCATCCGTTTGCGCGCGAATCGCCTCGATCACCGGGCGGGTGCGGGCAATTTCCTGATCTGCCGGAATGAAATCCGCACCCGGGCGCGTTGATTCCCCGCCGACATCCAGAATGGTGGCCCCATGCGCCACCATCCGGGCGGCGGCATCGCGGGCGGCCTCGACCGAGCTGTGAACGCCCCCGTCCGAGAAACTGTCAGGCGTAGTGTTGAGAATGCCCATGATATGCGGCACCTGCATATCCAGCCCGGCGATGGGTGCGCGCGGGCCGGTCAAGCGCTCCAACGCCCCACCGGGAATGTCCGATGCCGCCATGATCTGCGGAGCGGTATCGCGCCCAAGCGCTTCGACATGGGTAAACCACAGGGGTTGACCGGCCAGAGAGTGCGCGCCAGCGGGCCGGGTCTGGCCGTGCTGAACCAGCGGTCTGAAATAGATGCTCACAATTGGGCCTGATCCACGGCCACAGCCCGCAGCGGGGTTTTGGGCGCTTTCGGCAATTCGCCGCCGATAACCATCATTTCACTGGCTTCAAAGGTCGCGGCAAACCATGCGGCCAGAGCCACGGCGTCGGAGGGCGCGGCAGAAGGGCCATCCACCGCGTCCAGAACGATCTTGGACGGGGCCCAGACGCAGATCTGGCCGTTCTTCATGGCCCAGTCCAGTTCCGTCCGAGTTGAAACCACCTTGCAGCGGTGATCGCGTGCGGCCAGAACCCACGCGTTTTGCTCGATCGCAAGCAGGTCAATCCGGCGCTGTGTCATTGCGTGGCCGGTTTGCGGCGCAGCCAGGTCTGACGCCCCCACACACAGGATCAGCGGGCGCTGGCGGTTCTGCAACTGGTCGATCCACCCGGTCAGATTGTCCGAGGCGATGGCGTCATTCGATAGATAGACCAGACGGGGATGCGGGCGGTCTTCCTCGGTCACGTCGTGATGAACCGAGTCTTTCCCGCGCACGATCTCGACCCCAAGAGCGCCCGGACCACGATCCAGTTTTTCGATGCGAACAAAGACCCTTACAGCCTGAGGTTCATGCAAGATACGTTCGGCCACACGTTCGGCCAGGGTTTCAAGCAGGTTCAGACGCTCGGCCGCGAGCTCATAGGCAATGGATTCCGTCACCCGGTCATAAGACAGGATGCGATCCACATCGTCGTCAATGGGGTCAGTAAGAGGCCGGACTTCGACGACGATATTGAAACAGATCCGCTGGGTTGTTCCCCGCTCGGCCTGAAACGCACCGATTTCAACCTCGACAATATGGTCGCGCAGGGAAATGCGGTCCAGCGGCTCTCGGGGCGAGGTCGCCTCGGACCGTTCGGACGGGTGCGCAAATGCCAGTCGGATTTCAGAACTCATGGGTCCGGCCTTTTCGGCTTGTTGCAGGGCTTGCCCACTATAGGCGTTGCAAGGGCCTATAACATTCAAACAAACGCCATTCCAACCGCCGAATGCGGCGTCAGGTGACGCGAAACCAGCTCATCATACCCGAAGCGGCATGTCCCAGCATATGGCAATGCAACAGCCAGTCCCCCGGATTATCCGCGACCAGCGCGACCTGGCGGGTTTGTCCGCGATCAACCAAAACAGTGTCGCGCCACGGGCCAAGCGATCCGTCCGGCTGGATCAGTCGGAAGTGGTGGCCATGCAAATGCATGGCATGTGGAAAGACTGTTTCATTGACAAACTCGATCCTGTGAAGGCCGCCGGTCCGGGCGTCCAGAAACGGGTCGGACGGGCGTTCCGCATAACCGTTCAGGGCCCAGAACCGGCCCAACTGCGCCAATTCCTGGCCTGACAATTCAGTGTCCCCGATCCGGGCGTTGTCCAGCCAGCGCATCGCCCCGCCTTGCAGGGACATCCGGTGCAATGGAGCGGATGAGACATCCTCGATGACTGGCAAAGGGTTGGGCGGCAACGCTGCCACGCCTTGTCGTGGCGCGGGTGAGAGAGGTTCGTCGACATCGAACCGAACGATGCCAAAGGCACCGTCGCGTTCAACACTCACCAGACTTGCCGTATCGCCCGCAGCCACGACATCCACAACCAGATCGATACGTTGTGCGGGGGCGATTGGGAAAGCCCCCGACAATGGGATCGGCGTTCCCAGTGGCATACCGTCAAGGGCGACGATCCAACCAAACAACCCGTCGAGATCCAGGTCGAAAATCCGCGCGTTGGAGGCGTTGATCAGGCGTAGCCGGAGACGGTCGTTCCGTCGCGCCTGAACGCGCGGGTCAAGGGATCCGTTAACAGTGATGATATTCCCCAGTCGGCCAGCGTGGCTGAGATCATGGCCATTGTCGAAATCATCCGTGATCTGGGCGGTTTCAGGATCAAGCCTCCAGTCGTCCAGCATCAGCACCAGATCCTGATCCACATCGGAGGCCGCGGTTTCTTCGACGATCAGCGGCCCGTAAAGCCCGCGCGCAACCTGTTCCATCGACTGGTTATGCGCATGATACCAATAGGTCCCTGCGTCGGGAACGACGAAGGAGTAATCAAAGCTTGCGCCCGTCTCGACCGCGTCCTGCGTCAGGCCGGGCACGCCGTCCATGGCGTTTTCAATGCGAATGCCGTGCCAATGGACCGAAGTTGCTTGCGGAAGCTGGTTCATCAGGGTGCGCTGGATGCGGTCGCCCTGCCTGACGCGCAGTTCAACGCCGGGGACAGACCCGTCATATGTCCAGACTTCCGTTTCAGGATAACTTGCAGGCGCGATCGGGTGTTTGGTTACACGCGCATTAAGCGGTGCAAAACCCGCGCTGGCCACACGCGGCATCAGCAATGCTGCTGCAGCCGTTTGCAAAAGGTGTCTGCGGTTCAAAATCATTACGGGCCTCCTGGCCCGCAATATAGGATGCAACCTGCCCCGCGCCAGCAAGCTTCCAGCGCGGGTGCGTCAATCAGTTGCTCGCTGTCCGGTAGTTGTGGCGGTAAAAAACGTGCACGCCGATTTTCGCCGTCTGTTTATAGACCCGCGACCAGGATGGGCGAACCGACGTCGTGTGATAGTGCGTCGCCCCTTCGGTCAACTCATCCGCCACGCCATCAATGGCTGCCCGCGCGACTTTTGCCACACGCTCATACGCCGTTTTCTCGTGGATGACCTCTTTGCGGCCATCGCAGGTGTATGTGAACTGGCACTGGTATTTCTTGCCGGTCCCCTGATGGATCACCCCGCACAGGGAATCCGGGAAACGGCTGCTTTTGACCCGGTTCAGGATCACTTCGGCAACCGCGAACTGGCCGCGCACGCTTTCGCCGCGCGCCTCGAAGTACAGGGCTTCGGACAGGCATTTCCAGTTTTCACCACCGGAGGCCTTTGGTTGCTGGTCAAGCCAGTCTTTGGAGAAGGACACTTCGACAGGTTCAGCCGCCTTGCGGGGCTGGAACAGCTTGAAATAGTCCCGAAAACTTTGCGCTGGCAGCTCGCTGCGGGCGACAAGTTCTTGTTTTGCAGTATCAGTCGCTTCCTTCTCAGCGAAGGATGCACTCGGCAGAACGGTTGCCGCCACTGCGGCAACAGCCAATATGTAACGTAGCATCAGATAACCTCGCACAGGCACATCACGCGCCTTACCCTCCCCCGGCGGGCGCGACGAGGCTGATACCCCAGACTGACGCAAAGGTCCAGTATCTTGAAAAAAGCAAGTGGAAAATCGCCCGTAGCGAAAATATTTTTCGCCTACGAGTGACCGTATAACCCACTATTCCTTGGGGTTCGGCGCGGTGTCAACCCCCAAGTCTGGAGGAAATCGCCAGTTGAGCGGCAGCCAGCCGAGCGACCGGAACCCGGAACGGTGAGCATGACACATAGTCGAACCCAAGATCGCGACAGATGGCGATTGATTCGGGGTTCCCGCCGTGTTCGCCACAGACCGAAAGGGTCACATCCGGCTTCGCGGCACGCCCGCGTTCCGCCCCGAGTTTCAGCAGCTCGCCCACCCCGTCCGGATCAAGGACATGGAACGGATCTTCGGTAAAGACCCCCTGCCGCACGTAAGCGGACATGAAACGACCGGCATCGTCGCGGGACAGGCCGTAGGTCATCTGCGTCAGGTCGTTCGTTCCAAAACTCATGAACGCGGTCTGCGGCGCGATCTCTTCCGCGCGCAGACAGGCGCGTGGCGTTTCGACCATGACGCCCAGCCGATATTCGAACTTCTGCCCGCGTTCCGATTCAACGGCGGCGGCGACCGAGTCGATGCGGGATTTGACCAGTTCAACCTCGCGCTTGGCGGATACCAGCGGGATCATCACTTCGGGCACCACCGGAGCACCGTTTTTTCGTGCGTCAAGCGTGGCTTCAAAAATCGCGCGCGCCTGCATGTCGTAGATCTCGGGTACGGTGACACCCAGACGAACGCCGCGCAGGCCCAGCATGGGGTTGTATTCGGTCATCGCCTCAACCCGGCGTTCGACGTCGGACACGGGCAGGTCCAGCGCCTCGGCCAACTCCCGTTGCCCGGTGCGCGTTGTCGGCAGAAATTCATGCAAGGGTGGATCGAACAGGCGGATGCAGACAGGCTGACCTTCCATGATCCTGAACAGCTGAACAAAATCCTCGCGCTGCATCGGAAGCAGGCGTTCCAGCACTGCCGCCCTGCCCGCCGAGGTTTGCGCAAAGATCATTTCGCGCATCACGATCAGACGGCCGGGATCAAAGAACATATGTTCGGTCCGGCACAGACCGATCCCCTGAGCCTGAAAGTTCCGGGCCGTCTGCGCATCAGCCGGTGTGTCGGCATTGGCACGGATGTCGATGTCACGCTCGGCATCGGCCCAGCCCATCAGCGTCTGGAAACAGTCATCCAACGCGGCCTCGAGCATGGCGGGCTGACCGGCCAGAACCTGACCCGAGCTGCCGTCAATGGTGACAATATCGCCGGTTTTAAATACCCGCCCATCCGGTGCGGTCAGCATCTTGTCTTTCGTCTGAAACCGCATTTCCGAGGCCCCGACGATACAGGGCAGGCCCAATCCGCGCCCGATCACGGCCGCGTGGCTGGTCATGCCGCCCTTTTCCGTCAGAACCGCAACAGCAGCGTGCATCCCGCGCACATCCTCGGGCGAGGTTTCCCGGCGCACCAGAACACACGCCTCGCCACGGGCGGCACTGGCCTGTGCTTCGGCCGAGGTGAACACGATCTTGCCGGTCGAGGCACCGGGGCTGGCACCAATGGCGGTGGTCAGCACGTCGCGGCGCGCATCAGGGTGGACCTGACGGTGCAGAAGTTCGTTCAGCGCGTGCGGGTCGACACGCATCACCGCCTCTTGCGGCGGTATGATACCGTCTTCGGCAAGACGTACGGCAATGCGCATGGCCGCGCGAGCCGATCGCTGCACCCGGACGCCATCCAGAATATGCACAGTGCCGTCCTGAATGACGAATTCGACCTGCATCTCTTCGCGCAGTTTCTCGCGCATCAGGGCAGCATGCGTTTTGACATCGGCGAAAGCATTGGGCGCGACCTCTTCCAGCGAGGGGCCGCGCGGGTCTTTTTCCAGAAACAGGGCGGCCACATCTTTGCCCAACGCATCGCGCCCCTGGCTCTGGCTGAGGTAGCGACCGGTGATCTGTGGCATTCCGGTTGTGGAATCAACCAGTTGCAGAACGCCCGATCCGCATTCCCCTTTGCCGACGCCGGGGATCATCTCTTGAATGACCAACCCAAGCCCGGCGTCAGCGGGTGCCCCCTTGGCCTGCCGCAGCAAGCGCGCGGACGTCCCGTCCCATGCACGTGCCATCGAGCGCAGAACGCCGATCAGCTGTTCGCCCCTGTCCTGCGGAAAGACCTCGTCGGTTTCATCCTCGTAGGCGCGCAGCGAATGGCGCAGCCCCTCGCGGCCATCAGCGTCAATGTCATCAAACACATCCGCATCCAGCCGCGCCACGTGGATCGCATAGCTTTGAACGAACCTCAGATACAGGGCTGCGGCGGCCTCGGCCCCCATGGTGTCGGACAGGTCGACATAACGGGCATCGTTCATTCCGATATTGAGAACCGCGCCGGGACCACCCCAATCGGGGTCTTCGGAACTGGGCCGGACGCATAGCAACGAGGTCGGATCGAACTGTTCGAGGATCGCCGCAATATCCGGGGTTGTCCCTTCTGCGATCTGGTGAACGGCATCAAATGACAACGCAACGGTTCGGGGCACCGGCAGGTCCAGCCGGACCAGACGTTGCAGACATTTGGCCCGCCCGCCATGTGTATGGGCGGTGACAGGCGCGTCGGATGTGATGAGCGTCGTATTCGGATTATTCTGCACTGCAGCACCTTTTGGTTTGCCTGCAGCATAAGCGCTTGCGCCCTTCACGCAAGAGCGTTGTGGGCGCGCGTGCCAGCGCGCCCGGTCGTTTACCCTTCGATCCGGGTCAGATCGGCCACGCTGGAGCAGATCTGACGGATCTGGCTGAGCAGGTTCAGCCGGTTGCGGCGAACAATGTCATTATCGGTGTTGACCTGCACATCCTCAAAGAACGCATCCACCGGCCCGCGCAGCCCCGCCATGGCGGCCATGGCCGTGGGGAAATCTTCGGATTTCAGCGCGGGTTCGATTTTTGCCTGAGCTGCGTTCAAGGCCGCAAACAATGCCTTTTCGCTGTCGGTTTCGGCGAATTTCACATCCGCACCATAGGAATATTCCACCCCATCCTTTTCCTCGGCCTGGGTCAGGATGTTGTTTGCGCGCTTGAAACCCTGCACAAGGTTTTCGCCATCTTCAGTCGCGATCACCGCGTTCAGCGCGCGGGCGCGTTTGACCAGCAGATTGAGGTCATCATTGCCGTCCATCGCGATACAGGCGTCAATGACGTCGTGACGGATGCCTTCGTCGCGGAGGAAGACCTTGAGGCGGTCGTGGAAGAAGGAGAGGAGATCGTCGGATGCGTCGGGGATCTTCTTTTCAAGGCTCAGGAAATCGGCGCCCGACACTTCGCCCAGCCTTTCCTTGACAGTCTGGAAGGCTGCGCCAAACACGCCGTGATCTGCGATTTCTTCTAAAAGTTCGTCAACGTTTTCCGCCGCCAGCGCCTCGTTTGCAGCGCTTTCAGCACGCAGCAGCTGTCCGTCGAAAAACCGATCCAGATGCAGGCGCAGGTCATTGTCGAGCACCAACCGGATAACCCCAAGTGCCGCACGGCGCAGGGCAAACGGGTCTTTCGAGCCGGTAGGCTTTTCATCAATCGCCCAGAACCCCGCCAGCGTGTCCAGCTTGTCGGCCAATGCAACGGTCACCGACAGCGGAGCCGTGGGCACATCATCCGACGGCCCCAAAGGCGAGTAGTGCTCTTGCGCGACAGCAGCCACGGCGGCATCTTCACCTGCCGCTTTGATGTAATACCGCCCCATAAGGCCCTGAAGTTCGGGGAATTCGTAGACCATTTCCGAGCTGAGGTCGGCCTTGGCCAGGCGCGCGGATTTTTCAGCCTGATCGGCATCAGCTCCGGTCACTGGGGCCAGTTCGCGGGCCAGGGCGGCGATGCGCCCGATCCGGTCGGCCTGCGTTCCCAGTTTGTTGTGGAAGGTGACGTTTTCCAGCGCGCGGGTCCATTGTGCAATGTCCGATTTGGCAATGCGCAGGTCATTTTCCCAAAAGAACTTGGCATCGGCCAGACGGGCCGACAGCACTTTCTGATTGCCCGCCAGAATGGTCGCGCCATTGTCAGCGGTTTCGCGGTTCGCAACAGTGACGAACCGTTCAATCCGGCCCGTTTTGGGATTGCGGACCGAGAAGAACTTTTGGTGTTCTTTCATCGAGGTTTGCAGCACCTCGGGTGGCAGGTCGAGGAATTCGTCGTCGATCCGCCCCATCAGGACAACCGGCCATTCGACCAGACCGGCGACCTCGGCCAGCAGGCCCTGATCTTCGACCAGTTCAAGACCGGCGGCAAAGGCCATGTTCTGGGCGTCGTTCCAGATGTGCCGGGCGCGTTCCTCGGGGGACAGGACGACAAAAGCCCGCTTCAGCTTGGCCGCGTAATCGTCAAAAGACGTGACCGAAAACCGGTTGGGCGCCATAAAGCGGTGGCCTGCTGTGGTGTCGCCGGACGAAATGCCATCGACATCCATTGGCACGACCTGCGCCCCGGCCTCATCCGTCAGAATGCACAGGATCGAATGCAGCGGGCGCACCCAGCGCAAGCTGCCACTGCCCCAGCGCATGGATTTTGGCCAAGGGAAATTGCGGATGGTGGTTTCGAGCACTTCGGCAATGATCTCGGCCGCGGGGCGACCGGCCTTTTCGATGGTGGCGAAATAGATGGCCCCCTTGGGCGTTTCGCGTTCTTCCAGCTGATCACGGGTCAGGCCCGCGCCGCGCAGGAACCCTTCGATTGCCTTGTCGGGCGCGCCGACCTTTGGGCCCTTGCGTTCTTCCCGGATGGTGGGGCTTTTCGCCAGCAGCCCTTCGACCGCCAGCGTCAGGCGGCGGGGCGTGGTCAGAGCGGCTGCGTTTGCATAGGTCAAACCGGCCTCGACCAGACCATCGGTAATCCGCTTTTTCAGATCCTCGCCGGCACGGGCTTGCATCCGTGCGGGGATCTCTTCGGAGAACAGTTCGATCAGCAGGTCGGGCATTGTCGGTCCTTAGAAATTGACGATCGTCTGAATGACGATGGCATTGGCGATATCCACAAAGAAGGCGGATACAAGGGGCAGCACGATAAAGGCAATAGGCGATGGGCCATATCGCTTGGTCACGGCTGTCATATTTGCGATTGCGGTGGGTGTGGCCCCCAACGCAAAGCCGCCAAACCCGGCGGCCAGTACAGCAGCGCGATAGTTGGACCCCATGACCGGGAACAGCACCCAGAGGACGAACAGCACCGCGAACACCGTCTGCGCTGTCATGATCACGGCAATGGCCATGCCAAGCTGCGCAATGGTCCAGAGTTGCAGGCTCATCAGCGACATTGCCAGAAACGCGCCCAGCGCAAATTCCGAAATCAGCGCCAGCGATGGTGTGCGCGACACTTTCGGAGCGCCGGGAAACAGCGCGTCCCGCAGATTGGCGATCACGATGCCCATGATCAGGCAGGGCACGAACAGCGGCAGTTTCAGCCCGGCGGCGGCAATTGATTCATTCAGCGCATATCCCGAGATGATCGCCAGGTTCAGGTGCAGCAAGACGCGCATGACGGTCAGATGATCGATGTTTGCGGTGTGCCCGTCATGCTCATCCGGCAATCCGATGCTGTGTTCTTCGTCGGGGCGGTCAGGCGTCAGGCCGCGCCGTTCGACCAGCAGGCGCGCAATCGGGCCGCCAACCAGCGCGGCAAGCACCAATCCAAGGGTGGCGACGGCCACACCCAGTTCGGTCGCGCCGTCAAGGCCCGTTGCCTGCGCCACGTCCGGCGCCCATGCGATTGCCGTACCGTGCCCACCGATCAGAGCGGCCGATCCGAACAACACACCGGCCTGTGCGGGATAGCCGAAGATCACCGCCCCAGCCGCGCCAATCACATTCTGAAAGATAATCGTCGCCAGAGTGAGAATCAAAAGCAAGATTAACGGCTTACCGCCCGCAATGAGGTCAGACAGACGGGCGTTCAGGCCGATCCCGGCAAAAAACAGGACCAGCAGGAAATCGCGGGCTGTCAAGCCAAAGGACAGTTCGATCCCGAAGACCAGATAGAGCGTCAGAACCACCAGCGAGGCCAGCAGGCCCCCTGTTACGGGTTCGGGGATGTTGAAATTGCGCAGGGTTGTCACACGTGCGTTGATCTCGGCCCCGATCAGATAGACCGCAAACCCCAGAGTGGCCGTCAGGAAATCGGGGATTTCTATGACATGGCCCACGGTCTGCTCCTTCAGTTTTCCGGGCGCGGTGGACATTCCTCGCCCACGACGGTACCGTCATAGGCTTTTTCACCGCAATTGTTCAACGCATGCCAGACATAGCCCTTGCCATCCGCGGTGATCGCCACAATCCGGTCGACACCGAAATGGATGTTCTTCACCCCCATGAACGCCCGCGCCTGCCCGGATTCAAGCGCTTCCGCCAAAGACACCGCATCGTAGCAATCAAACCATCCCGGTGCGGTCAGGGGTTCGGAGTTTTCGACAGGCACGTATCCAGCCATCTGGTCCGGCGACAATTCGGTCTCGAAACAGGCGCGATACCGGATAGGCGAACTGTCGGCGTCGATTGCCTGAAACCCGGAATAGGCGATGGGTTCCGGCACACCGCCTGCATCCGTCATCAGGGCAACGTCCTGCCCCGGTTGCGGTTCGACCTCATAATAATAGCCGTAGACCTGTAGATAATACATGCCGACGCCTGCCACGATGGCCGACAGCAGCAGAAGAATTGCCAGCAGTTTTCCCGTCATCTTTCAGGCCGCCTCTTTCAAGTTCTTGTAAAATGGGACAGGTTTCATCGGGGAACAGGCAGAAACGAGGTCTACACGATGGAATCCACCCTTGCCGTCGGATTTTTCGGCGCATTGTTTGCGATCATGAACCCGGTCACCAACCTGCCGGTGTTTCTGAGCGTCACTCAGGACCTGTCTGCCGCCGAACAGCGCAAGATTGCGGTCAAAACCGTGATCTACTGCCTGATCCTTGGCGGTGCCTTTGCCCTGGTCGGCAGTCAGGCGCTTGGCCTTTTTGGCATCAGCGTCAATCATCTGCGCGTCGCCGGTGGTCTGGTTGTCATGATGATCGGTCTGAACATGCTGAACGGGCACGAAAGCACCTCTCATCACGGGACGAAGGGGGAGAAGGACGCTTACCCCGAAGCCGACACCGTCGCCTTTTATCCGCTGGCCTTTCCAATTCTGGTAGGCCCCGGTACCATCACCACGCTGATCCTGTATGCACACCAGATCAAGAAGCCCATAGAAGCCATTGTTTATGCAGGCGTATTCCTTGCCGTTGTTGGCCTGCTTCTGATCACGTTCTGGAACGCGGCCTGGCTGGCCCAACGCCTGTCCGACACCGCGCGCGTGATCATGAGCCGCTTTATGGGGATGATTCTGGCGGCTATCGCCGTCAGCATGATCGCGGACGGCCTGAAAGCCCTGTTGCCGGGGCTGGCCTGATCGCCTCATCCGGCGCTGAACCCGGCGGCCTCGGTCTGCACAAAGGCATCCGCGCATTGCTTGGCCAGCGCCCGCACGCGTCCGATATAGGCCTGTCGTTCGGTGACCGAGATCACGCCCCGCGCATCCAGCAGGTTGAAGATGTGTGACGCCTTGATGCATTGGTCATAAGCCGGGTGCGCCATGATGATGCGCTTGCCAGTTTTCGGATCGTCATGCGCCTGCGCCAGGATAGTGGCGCATTCAGCCTCGGCCTCTTCGAAATGGCGCAACAGAACCTCGGTATTGGCCACGTCAAAGTTCCAGCGGGCGTATTCCTCTTCCGTCTGCTTGAAGATATCGCCGTATTTCAGTGGGCTGGGCGATTGCGGATCGTTGAACGGCATGTCCATTACGTGGTCGATGCCCAGCACATACATGGCCAGACGCTCGAGACCATAAGTCAGCTCGCCCGAGACAGGCGTGCAGTCATGGCCGCCGACCTGCTGGAAATAGGTGAACTGGCTGACTTCCATTCCGTCACACCAAACCTCCCAGCCAAGCCCCCATGCGCCCAGTGTGGGGCTTTCCCAATCGTCTTCGACAAAGCGGATGTCGTGCAGGTCCATGTCGATGCCGATGGCCTGAAGGCTGCCCAGATACAGCTCCTGCAAATCCGGAGGGCTGGGTTTGATCAGCACCTGATACTGGTAGTAATGCTGAAGCCGGTTGGGGTTTTCGCCATAACGCCCATCCGTGGGCCGGCGCGACGGCTGAACATAGGCTGCGGCCCATGCCTTGGATCCCAGCGCCCGCAAGGTGGTTGCGGGATGGAACGTCCCTGCCCCGACCTCCATGTCATAGGGTTGCAGAATCGCACAGCCTTTCGAGGCCCAGTAGGACTGAAGCCTGAGGATGATTTCCTGAAATGAACGCGGTGCGCTGGTCGGTTCGGTCATGACATTCCCTCTGGGCGCCCCGTGCGCCCGGTTCCGGTCGGTTTGGCCCTTCCTATGCAAGGGGCCGAGGGGCGTCAACGGGGCTTTGGGCTGTGGCTGTATCTGCGCGGCCACACCACAAATTCCCCACATTCTCAGCATGGTATTTGGCAAATGAAATCGCGTATTCTGCACCTCAGTACAAACACCGCATAACACGGGCAGACAATGACACGCGTATTTTCAGCAATTCTTTTGTTTCTTCTGGTCGGCCTGCGCGCCGCGACCGCACAACAAGACCCCGGCGTCTGGGTTCAGGTCGAGGCGCAGCCCTCGCTGCGCGAAGCGCAGGACCGGGCGCAAGCCTATGCCAGCACCCTGCCCGATGTGAACGGGTTTCGGCTGAACAGTGGCTGGTATGCCATCGTCATTGGCCCCTATTCGCGCGGCGATGCCGAGCAGGTTTTGCGCGTATACCGGGCCGAGGGGCAGATCCCGCGTGACAGCTTTGTCGCGTTTTCAAGCGCGTTGGGGCAGCAATTCTGGCCCGTCGGCGAAAACGCGGTAAACCGCGACGTCGTAAGCGCGCCAACGGAACCGGCAGCACAGGCGGAAGAACCCGTGGCGGTTACGACCCCACAGGTTGCGGATGAAACCCGCGCACAGGCGCTGCAATCCGAGCGCCTTTTGACCGCGCAGGAACGGAAAGACCTGCAAACGGCCCTTCAGGCGGCGGGTTTCTATAATTCGACCATCGATGGCGCTTTCGGCCAGGGAACCCGCCGGTCGATGGGCGATTGGCAGCGGTTCAACGGCTATGAGGCGACGGGCGTTCTGACCACGGTGCAGCGCAAGGCCCTGATGGATGAATACAACGCGCCGCTGATCTCGGCCGGGATGGACCGGTATTCCGACGACGCGGCCGGAATTGCGCTGGACATGCCGTTGGGTACAGTCAGCTTTGACCGCTATGAAGCTCCGTTCGTACATTTCAAAAGCGCCTCGGATCTGAACGCCCAGGCCCTTTTGATCAGTCAGGAGGGTGACAAGAACACGCTGCGCGCCCTTTACCAGGTGATGCAGTCGCTTGAAATTGTTCCGCTGAACGGCCCGCGTGAGCTTGGCCGCGACCAGTTTACCCTTGAAGGGCGCGGCAATGGGATCGTTTCATTCACGCAGGCGCGGTTGGCCGATGGAATGATCAAGGGCTTTACGCTGGTCTGGCCCGAAGGGGACGAGGCGCGCCGCCTGCGTGTTCTGGCTGCGATGGCGACCAGCCTGAGCACAACGGACGCGGTTCTGGATGCCGCCGCCGGTGCGGATGCGGAACAGCGCATCGATCTGGTCTCGGGTCTTCAGATCCGCAAGCCGCGGCTGTCGCGGTCGGGCTTTTTCGCTGGTGCGGACGGCACGGTTCTGACGGTGTCCGAAGCCGCCGAAAGCTGCACCCGGATCACTCTGGAAGGGGATCAGGAGGTTCAGCTGGCGCTGACGGACCCGGAGCTTGGTGTTTCGGTTCTGCGTCCTGCAAAAGCTCTTGCCCCTATGAGTGTGGCTGCTTTCAGCACCACCCAACCGCGCATCCAGTCCGAAGTGGCCGTATCCGGCTTTTCCTACCAGGGGGCTTTGGGCGCACCGACGCTGACCTACGGCCAAATCGCGGATATCCGTGGCCTGAACGGCGAGACGGGTGTCAAACGGCTGGCGCTGAACGCACAGCCCGGCGATGCGGGCGGGCCGGTCTTCAACGACAGCGGCAACGTGGTTGGCATGCTGCTGCCCACACCGTCCGAGGGGCGCACCCTGCCCGCGTCAGTCAGCCTTGCGGCAACGGTCGAGCGGTTGACAGAAATCCTGACGAAAGCCGGTGTTTCCGGTCAGTCGAGCGAGGAAACCACCCGGATTTCCCCCAACGAGCTGAACCGGCGCGCGACCGGAATGACGGTTCTGGTGCACTGCTGGGACTGAGCCCGCGCAGATATTGAAACCAGACATTGAAACACCAAAGCGCCGCATGAACTTGCGGCGCTTCTTTTTTTTACAGAATGTCCGGGGTCATGTGGATCAAGGTCGGGACAGGTGCATCGAAAGCCGCGCGAACTGCGCTCTGCATCTCAGCCAGAGATGAAGGGGCTGAGGCGCGCGCGCCAAAAGCCTCGGCCAGTTTGCAGAAATCCGGGTTATGCGCCACCACCGCATTTGGCGCGATCTGGCTGCGGACCATGCTGTCTTCGATTTCTTTCAGCTTGCCATTGTCCCACAGGATGATCGGCAGCGACAAACCCAGTTCGACCGCAACACCCAGTTCCTGCATCGTATAGTGGAACCCGTAATCCCCGGCGATAACCGCCGTTGGTTTGCCGCGCCGCGCCACCGCGCCGCCAATTCCGGCCGGCAAACCATAGCCCAGCGTTCCGAACCCGGTGGGATGGTGCCAGTGATGCGGATAGGCCATGTCCCACACCTCTTTCGCGACATAGGCGAATTGGGTCATGTCGGAATAGATCATGGTATCAGCGGGCATCGCCGCGCGCAGCGCATCGGCCACTGCTACAATTCCGGGCCGTTCGGCATCCACCTCGGCCCGCCACCGGGCGCGGGTTTCGGATATTTCGTCGGGCGACCAGCCGGTTGCCGGTTTCAGGTTTTCGGTCGCCTGCCACAAAGCGCGGGCAAAGCTTTCGCTGTCAGTTTGCAGTTTGATCGCGGCGCGATGGTGGTCGGACAGGACTTCGGGATCAAGGTCAACCCGGATCAATGTTGCCGAATGCCCAAGGTCGCTGCGCCACAGATCGACCTCGCCCAGTTCTGCGCCGACCGCGATGACCAGGTCCGCCGAAGCGATAACCTCGGCGCTGCCAGGGCGCGGCAGGGATGCGCCGAAGTCCAGCGGATAGTTTGCGCCCGGCAACCCGCGCCCTGCATAAGTGGTAAAGCAGGCAGCCCCTAGCTGCGTCAGAATCTGCCGCCAGTCGCTGGATTTGCAACCGCCCCCCAGAATGAACAGCGGCCTGTGCGCAAGGTTCAGCATCGAGACAACAGGCGATACGTCAGGCGGCAACGCCTTGGTGCGCAACGCGGGCTGGTTGGGGAAAGGTGCCGGGTCAGCCTCGGCCTGCAACTGCGCGATAGTCACCTGAATATGCTTGGGACGCGGGCGCAACAGCTCGAATTCTTCAAAGGCGCGTTCGACCAGCGCATAGGCGGCCTCGGCCGAGTTGGCCTGTGCCGACCAGTCGGCAACGGTTCCGGCCGCAAGACACTGGTCCTTCATCTGGTGCAACTGGCCGCGCAGGGCCAGTGTTTCATCAAGGCAGGACGACACCACCAGCATTGGCACCGAGTCGCTGAAGGCCTGCCCGATTGGCGTCATGATGTTGCACAGGCCGGGTCCGGTGATCACATAGGCAACCCCCGGCTTGCCGGTTGCGCGGGCATACCCATCGGCCATGAACCCCGCCCCCTGTTCGTGCCGGGCCAGAACATGTTGAATGCCAGCCTCTTCGATGCCGCGGTACATTTCCTGATTGTGAACGCCGGGTATGCCGAAAATCACGTCCACGCCACGATCCTTGAGCATATGCGAAATCTGCGCGCCAAGGGGTCTTTTCATCAGCCTCTCCAGAATTGAACGGTGAAGATCGCGTAAACGGCCAACAGCTCGAGCCGCCCGACCAGCATCCCGATTGTCAGCAACCATTTGGCGGTGTCGTTGAGATTTGCAAAATTGCCCGCTGGTCCGATCTGATCGCCCAGACCGGGACCAACATTGGCCAGCGCGGTCGCCGCCCCGGAAACGGCTGTGATGAAGTCCAGACCTGTCAGCGCCAGCGCCCAGGACAGCACGCCCATCGACAGGACAAAGAACATGAAAAAGCTCATCACCGAGGTCAGAACACCCTGCCCCACGGGCCGCCCATCGTAGAGCGGCACGAACACGCCATGCGGAGACCTGATCCGTTTGATCTGGCTTTTGATCGAGGCAAACAGCAGCTGGTAGCGGAATATCTTGATCGAACATGCGGTCGATCCTGCGCAGCCGCCAATCAGGCCGATCAGGAAGAACATCATGATCGGAAAGCTGCCCCAGCCCATGTAATCGACACTGGCATAGCCGGTGCCCGAGATGATCGAGGTGATGTTGAACAGAGATTCCCGAAACGCCTGTTCCCAGTGATGCGGAAAGACCGTTGTCAGGAAAATCGACATGATGATGACCAGAACCAGAATGGTCGCCAGAAACGCGCGAATTTGACTGTCTTTCCACAGGGACGCTGTATGGCCGTTTGCCAGCTGGACATAGCGCACAAAAGGAAGCGCCGCCAAAATCATGAACACCGACGCCGCATATTCAGCGGGGCCTGAGAAGGTTCCGAACGAAGCGTCATAGTTCGAGAACCCACCGGTCGAAAGCGTTGTCAACGCATGTACCAGCGCATCGAAAAAGTTCATTCCCAGACCGGCGTAAACCAGCGCGCAAACCAGTGTCAGGAAAACATAGATGAGCGAAATCTGACCCGCGATCTCTTGCGCGCGAGGCAGGATTTTACCCATTGTTTCAAAGCCTTCCGAGCGGAAGATCTGCATGCCGCCGACACGCAGTTCGGGCAGGAACACCATGGCGACAACGATGATCCCGATACCCCCCAGCCATTGCAGGATACCACGCCACAGCAATAGCCCCTGCGGCAGGGTATCCAACCCGGAAATCACCGTTGAACCTGTTGTTGTCAGGCCGGACATCGCCTCGAAATACGCATCGACAAAGCGCAGCTCGGTTTCACCGAACAGAAACGGAATTGCCCCAAACAGGGGCAACGCCGCCCAAACACCGGTTGTCAACAGGAAGGTCTGGCGGATGGTCAGCCCTTCGCCCACACCGTTCGAGCAGCTCATCGCCAGAACGGTCCCGGTCAGCGTCGTGATAATGGCGCTTTCCAGAAATACCGGCCATTCGCCGCGCCCCTCGATCAGGTCCGCGAGCATAGGCAGCAGCATGGTCGCCCCAAGAATGGCGACCAGCAAGCCAATCACATATCCGACCGGGCGAAGATCCATCATGACGCGCAGGGTTGGCGTGCCAACTCGACCGTGTCAAGCAGATGATCCCGGTTTACCCGTCAGTTTTTGACATCTGTTCCGGGCATCACAGGCGGTTTTGACGGGGCGCGTGATTTTCGCGCCTGCGGTTTGCGCGGTTCCGTCTCCGGGGCTGGTTTCGCCTGCACCTTGGCCGGGGCAGGATCGGCCTGTGTCGGCTTGACCTGCGCTGCCTGAACAGCCGCCGGTGTCGCAGGGGTGGGCTTGGGCGTTACGGGCGACACGCTTTCGGTCGCAGGTGTCGCCGCGGATTCAACAGGCTTCACTGCTTTTTCATCACTAACCGCTGGTGTCGGTTTGGCTGCCGCCGGGGGTGCCGCCGTGGGCCGCGGACTGGCTGAAAACTCAACAGGTTTGGCTACCGGCTTGGCCGGCGCAGGTTTGCGGGCCAGCTTTTTCTTGGCCGTTGATGATTTCACCGGCAAGCGTTTCGCACGCGCCACGGCAGGTTTGGGTTTGGCCGCCGGTTTTTCCGCCGGAGCTTCCACCACTGGACCCGGTGCTGATGCTGCCAGATGCAGGGCGTGGACCGGCACCATCGGCAGTTCAAGCGCCGAACGGGTCATGATCTGTGCAATCTTGATCTGGTTGACGATCGCATAGCCAGCCATGCGTATAGCCGCGGCCTGAAGCTCCAGCGGTTGGGTAATCGGATTCATTCCATAGATCTCCTGTGAAAACGATGCAGCCAGAAAAGTAAGGGTAAAGCGCCCTGCCCGCTCGGGGGGTCCGGGCGGAGGTTGGGGTCTTGCAGTCCAAGGCGTCTCACGTCTCGGCTTCCTTTCGGGTGACACACCATTGAGCGCGCCGGTGTGCCGAAGCTGCATTCCCCGTCAGGATACAGGAGTTCTTCACGCAATTGCAGCATTTTTGCTGCGCTGCGGCGAATGAGCGCCGATCAGGTAAATCTCTGATTAAATTCTAGCCACTTACCCGAGACGTTCAGCCAACGTGAAACAGGGTCGTGAACAGTTTCGGGTCAAGGCTGGACGCGGCGAAGGTTGGGCCTTCGGTCAGAATCGACACGGCGTCATGGCTGTGCAGGCTTTCCTGATGGCTTGCGACAACGCGAAAATCACCGACGTGATGATCTGCCAGCAACTCGGCACAAAACAGGCGCGCGGCATCTTCGACGAAGATCGGATTAGCTGCGTTCAATTCGGCAAAAGCCTGTTCATCTTCGCGCTTCACCATGACCTGCGTTTCCGTCGGAACCGCACGGCGGCACAGCGCAATCAGGTCTTCAAACCACAGGCAATCCGCATCGCAATCCACGACAACCGAAATCCGCGCGACGGAGCGCTGCGAATGCGGCGTCGCCAGCTGACCACGCATCGACCGGGCATGTTCGCTGAGTTCCAGCGAACAGGGGCAGGTCGAGGAATAGACATAGTCAAGGTGCATGATCTTCTGACGCACACCGTTCTGTTCGACCAGTTCCAGCGCGATGTCGTAATACTGGTAGCCTTCAAGGCCCGAGCGCAGGCTTTTGATCCTGTCCGGGTAGGAAAAGCGCATCTGGATACGGGCGTCGAAGCTGTCCAGATCGGACATGTAATCGTCCAGAGCGGATTCCATAACCTCAAAGCTGAACGTCCGTTCCGCATGTTTGTAGAAAGACCGCATGATCCGGGACATGTTGATGCCCTTTTTCTCGGCCTCAAGGCTGACCGTGCCGGTGATCGAGGTTTCCAGCGTCAGGTCTTCGCCCTCTTTCCGGTGGAACCGGATCGGCAGGCGGAAGTTCGAAATACCCACATGTTGGATCTGCTGTTTGGCCCCACGGATCAGGCTGGACGGGCCGTTCTGCAAATCCGGCAAGGATGCGCGGTACGCCGCATCGACGGTAAAGTCATCGGGGTAGGCGCGCGAAAAAGGCGGATAGTTGCCCGCTGCCAAACCGGGCAGCAGCCGGGCCACAGCCGGGTCAAGCTGGTTTATCTCGGCTTCCGAAGCAGATTTGGCCCATTGCCGCAGAACGTTCAAAGCCTCGGCAGCCTTGTCCCGATCCGGTTTTTCATCAATGTCACGCGGGTGAACGTTCATCAGCGGCGGTTCCTTGGTTGGTCGTCGGACTATATATGACTGATGGTCTAATACCAGTCTAACCCGATACGTCGGCAATAGCAGCCCGGATTGAAAAATCCGGCGCAAAACCGTCATCTTGCAACAGTTAGCGCCTTTTGAAGGTGGGAACAGCGGGCGGCACGCCTGGCTGCCGCCCGAAACAAAGTGGCCGCTTAGGCACGCAGCCTGCCCCCCAGTACAAAAAGGACGCGGGGGGCTTTGGTTTATTTCTGCGAGGCTTCCAGCGCTTGCCGAAGGTCGGCCAGCAAGTCACCGGCATCCTCAAGCCCGACGGAAAAGCGGATCAGGCCCGGTGTAATGCCCAGCTGGTCCTTCTGCGCGTCGCTGAGACGCTGGTGCGTTGTTGTCGCCGGGTGTGTCGCGATGGATTTGGCATCGCCCAGATTGTTCGAAATCACCGGGATGGTCATCGCATTCAGGAAGGCGAAAGCCGCATCCTTGCCGCCCTTGATGTCCAGCGACAACACGGTTCCGCCCTTGCCGCCCAGTTGGGTCTGAACCAGTGCGTTCTGGGCATGGGTTTTCAAACCGGGGTAAAGTGTACGTTCCAGCGCCGGGTGCCCTTCCAGCGCCTCGGCAATCTTTTGCGCGCTTTCGGCTTGAGCATTGACCCGCAGCGCCATCGTCTCAAGACCCTTGAGCATGATCCACGCATTGAACGGGCTCAGCGCGCCGCCGGTATGCTTAAGATAGGGTTCAACGGTTCCTCGGATGAAGTCCTTGGTTCCGATGATCACACCGCCCAGCGCACGGCCCTGCCCATCGATATGCTTGGTCGCTGAATAGACGACCACATCCGCACCCTGCTGGATCGCGCGCGAGAACACCGGGGTCGAGAACACGTTGTCCACCACGACAACGGCTCCGACCGCATGGGCCAGATCGGCCACGGCGGCGATATCGATCACCTCAAGCGTGGGGTTCGACATGGATTCAAAGAAAACGGCCTTGGTGTCCGGGCGGATCGCAGCCTTCCACTGTTCCAGATCGGTGCCGTCAACAAAGGTCACGTCCACGCCATAGCGGCTCAGGATGTTTTCAAGGATATAGAGGCACGAGCCGAACAGCGCCTTGGCCGAAACGACATGGTCCCCGGCCTTCAGCATCGAGGTCAGCGCGCCGTTGACGGCGGCCATACCCGAGGCCGTCGCAAACGCATCTTCGCCGCCTTCCAGCGCCGCGATGCGCTGCTCGAACATGGACACGGTCGGGTTGCCGTAACGGGCATAGATGAACTCGTCCGGGCCACATTCCAGAAACCGGGCCTCGGCCTGTTCAGCGTTTTCGTAGACGAAACCCTGCGTCAGAAAAATCGCCTCGCTCACCTCGTTATACTGGCTGCGACGGATGCCGCCATGGACGGCTTGGGTGCGTTTGTTCCAGTTCTCGCTCATCTCAATCCTTTCAGCCTCGGGTGGAGGCAAACAAAAAACCCCAGACGCGGCCAAGCGAAAGGGGTCTTTCATCCTGACCTTTTAGCGGTGTTGTTTAGCGTGGCCCGCAATCCGGTAACAAATCGCCACGTAGCTTCAGGATCGCAATACGCCTCGGGCGGTTCTCGGTCAAGCCCGGCCTGCGGTTCGGTCACGCTTTCGTAAGCGGTACTTGCCGAACCGGCAGAAACCCGCATGATCCCCGTCAACATCAGGAGAACACATGGCTGACCCGATTGATCTGTATTTCTGGCCGACGCCGAATGGCTGGAAAGTTTCCATCGCCTTGGAAGAGATGGAGCTGCCCTACACCACCCATCTGATCAATATCGGCAAGGGTGACCAGTTCGACCCCGGGTTCCTGAAGATCGCGCCCAACAACCGGATGCCCGCCATCGTCGATCCCGACGGGCCGGACGGCGCACCTATTTCGGTTTTCGAAAGCGGCGCGATCCTGATGTATCTGGCCCGCAAGACCGGGCGGTTCTATGGCAGGACCGAGCGCGACCGGATCGCGGTCGAGGAATGGCTGATGTGGCAGATGGGAGGCGTTGGCCCGATGGCGGGTCAGGCGCATCACTTCCTGAAATACGCCCCGCAACTGGACCCGCCACAGGACCTGCCCTATGCCAAGGACCGCTACCGCGCCGAGGTCGCGCGCCTTTACGGCGTACTGGACCGGCGGCTGGCCGAAAACGAGTATGTCGCGGGCGATTTCTATTCCATCGCCGACATGTCGATCTGGGGCTGGGCCAGCCTGTGGGAAGGCCAGCAGCAGGTGCTGGAGGACAAGCCGCACTTTGCCCGCTGGCTGGAGACCGTCAGCGCCCGCCCAGCCGTTCAGGCCGGACGCGCGTTGTATGCCGAGTTGCGAGGGGATCACCGGGACAAGCAGGCGCAGAGCGTTTTGTTCAAGCGGTAAGACTTATGGGCTGCTTTGAGCCCTCTTTGACCGATGCTGCAAGACGCACTAATGACCGCTCTTTTGTGTCAGCCGCTTGCCATACCTGCAATCATTGCGCCTAGCGCGACAAGGTGGACCAGCATGAGCGCCTTGTCATTCCATAGAGCGCCGACGGCGAACCAACCCACGACTCCGACAAGAAACAGGTAGAGGTTCCATGGTGTCCAGCCAAACCCGGTCGCGGTGTATCCCATGATCTGAACTGCGGATGCGCCCCACTTGACCGCGAAGACAAGGCGCTCGCGCGATGACGCGAGCGCCAAGGTATCAGACTGCACGTGTCAATCCTCCGTCGAGACGCAAGTTTTGTCCTGTCATGTAGCCACCATGATTCGAGGCGAGCCACGAAATGAGAGAAGACACCTCCGAAGCGAAACCGTAGCGCCCCATGGGAATACGCGCTTTGCGGTCATCGGTTTCGGGCAGACTGTCTATGAATCCCGGAAGGACGTTGTTCATGCGAATGTTCTCGGACGCATATTTATCCGAATAGAGTTTCGTGAATGCAGCAAGCCCGGCCCGGAAGACCCCCGACGTTGGGAAAAGAGGGTCAGGTTCAAATGCCGCAAAGGTTGAGATGTTGATGATCGCCCCGCCGCGCTGCGCCTGCATTGTGGGTGTGACAAGCCTTGTCGGACGGATCACGTTCATCAGGTAGACTTCCATCCCTTGATGCCAATCGTCGTCGCTGATTTCGAGAACCGGTCCTTTCGGTCCGTGGCCAGCAGAGTTCACCAAGACATCGATACGGCCCCAACGATCCTTCGCACCCTCGACCAGAGCGTTCAGCGCTTCTCCATCAAGGTTAGAGCCAGTCACGCCAAAGCCGCCGAGTTCTCCGCCGAGCGCCTCACCCTTGCCGGACGAGGACAGGATGCCGACTTTGAACCCATCTTCTGCCAATTTGCGGGCTGCATCCGCGCCCATGCCGCTGCCGCCAGCCGTGATCAAAGCTACTTTTTCTACTGTCATGTCGAGTATCCTTTCTTGATTGAACCATACATGGTTATTTTTTTGGTGAAATTCGATTCAGAATTGATGTTGCATGACAGTAGAATTACTATTGAAAAATGACCGAACTTCCCCCGCTCAACAGTTTGCGTGCGTTCGATGCAGCCGGTCGCCGCCTCAGCTTCCGCTCAGCCGCCGATGAATTGGGCGTTACGCAAGGGGCCGTTGCACAACAGGTACGCCAGCTCGAAGCGCATCTTGATGTGGTCTTGTTTGAAAGGGTGCCGAAAGGCTTGGCTTTTACGCCAGTCGGGCGCAGCTATCACAACCGCATTGCCGGAGTGTTCGTAGACCTTCGAGCCGCAACTGCCGAACTGAAACCAGAGCCGAATAAAGTTCTTATCAGTGTCACACCGACCTTTGCTGCGAAATGGCTGATCCCCAACCTACCGGACTTCACCGCAGCGCACCCGGATATCGATTTGCGGATTATGGCGACCGAAAGAGTTTCCAGCTTCCACAGCGACGGGATAGACCTTGCAGTGCGCCAGGGATCGCCGCCATTTGGCGCATCGCTGGACGTAACGCTCTTGTTCAAGCAGTCGCTAATCGCTGTCGCCGCGCCAAAGTTTGCGGCCAAAGGTGAGGCTCATCTTGACCCAGAAAACCTCGCCAACCAGCCGAAGGTCCATGATACCCATGACCTATGGCCCAGCTATCTTGCGCATTTAGGCGTACGGGACCAGTCTCCTCGTCACCTTCGTCTGAGCCAAACCTCCCTTGCGGTCGATGCAGCAATCGCCGGGCAAGGTTTGGCGTTGGTAAGCCGGTTTCTGGTGGCTAATGACCTTGAAGCCCGACGTTTGATCGAGGTTGGTGCAGCTTGGGACGCGAGCGGAAATGATTTCTATGTCCTCATGCCACGAACCGCCAAAACCAATGAATCGGTCGTCAATGTCGTGACATGGCTAACGGCGCGCTCAGCCGAAGATGCCTGACTACATTGGAACCATGAGCGGTCATTCAAATCATTGGGACGAATGGCAGTAAGGTCCCGCTAAGCGGACTAACCCTCTCCCCCACACCAACACATCCTGTATCCCCGGCATATCCTCGATCCTTGCCGCGATCGCATGGGTTACCAAATGCGCCCTCTGCATCCGGCCCTGCAACGCCCCCGGCGGAGAATCCTTGGCGTGGGGCGACCTGTCAGCGAAACTGGAATTCAGGTTCCGCGGGGAAAGACATGGAAATACCTGTCCAGTGCCCATTGCGCAGCCTTGCAACGTTCCGCCCGTCAACACGCATCCGGGTTGTCAGGACAAATGCGGCCTGCCCTTTGTTCGCTCCGGCTTTCTGGGCTGCGCCGTCAGAACGCTCGGCCCCGTCGAAAAGCATACCATCGGGTTTTGCCGACCGCCGGGACCGAAAGTTCGGAACCAAATGCGGCTTTCGATCCGTTTCGTCAGACGAGCGCGACACTTCAATCCGCTTGAGTTGCTGCAACTCCGACCGAAGCTTTTTTGCAGTCTCAACCTGCCTGCGTTCAAAGGAATAAGCGCTTAACGCCTCATCAATCATTCGGGCGGTGTGAACATACCCCGCAGAACGTGTGAGTTCCGAGAGCTCTGCCAGACGGTCGGAAATCCGGCTTTCGTCCCGTGAGACGGTTTTTTCGAGCGATCCTTGGTGTGTTGCGTTGGGCATCCGAACTGACTCTGAAAAGACGTTGAGTGATGCGCAATCCGGCCCGAGCTTTGACGCAAGCCGATGCGCAAAGATGCGTGTCACTACGCGCCCGGCGCCGGAGAGTCGACCATCCCGCGTTCAAGTGGCGGAAAAGCGCCTTAAACACACATTTGAGGCAAAGAAAACATATCGCCCCGCTCTCCAGGCGCGGGTTTGTGGCACTGTGACGAACAATGTTGGATTGATCCGCACGACAGACCTAACCCTGCCCCTGCACCAGCAGGTCCAGCATGTCCGAGATATCCTCGATCTCTTCCGCGATCACATGGGTCACCGAATGCGCCCGCTGCATCCGGCCTGTCACCTTCAGCAACCGCCCCGAGATCACCGCACGGCGGAAGCGTTCGTAGATTTTGCGCCAGACCACCACGTTGACGATCCCGGTCTCATCCTCAAGCGTCAGAAAGATCACGCCTTTGGCCGTCCCCGGCCGCTGCCGCAGGATCACCAGCCCGGCCACGGCCACACGCGCCCCTTCGGGCGGGGCCTCCAGCTGGGCGGAGGGCAGACAGGACGGCGGTCGCGGCCAGTTCCGGTTTGAAACCGCGTGGTGAAAAGGGGCAACAAGCATGAGAACAAAAATAGAACAAAATACAGGAAAGTCCAGACACGGCGTAAGGAGTCGCAAATGAGGCTGGAAACACCTAACTCCCTTCACTAAGGAAGGTTTCGAACATCGCAAAAGGAAGACGCACGCAATGGCAAAGATCACCTATGTCGAGCATGGCGGTACCGAGCACACTGTCGAGGTCGCCAACGGACTGACCGTCATGGAAGGGGCCCGTGACAACAACATTCCCGGCATCGAGGCCGATTGCGGCGGTGCCTGCGCCTGCTCGACCTGCCATGTCTATGTTCACCCCGACTGGGTCGAGAAAATCCCGGCCAAGGACGACATGGAAGAGGACATGCTGGATTTCGCCTATGAGCCCGACCCGGCCCGCTCGCGCCTGACCTGTCAGATCAAGGTGACCGACGCGCTGGACGGCCTGATTGTCCAGATGCCTGAAAAGCAGATCTGATGCCCAACAAAGCGCCGCGTCAGCCCGCCCGCCTGTGGCAATGTCGGGTGCGCAGCGCTTTGCTCCCTTTTGGCCTGTGGTGCGCGCTGCCAATCGCCGTCGCGGCGGATACCATCACCGACGCCCGCTTCGCGGAACCAACCACGCGATACGCGCATGGCGTTTTGGGTGACAATATCGAATACGGCGCGCTGGAACTTGTGGTCAATGACACAGTCGTAACGGTTCGCCTGCCACAGGACCGTGTATTCGAAGACCTCGCGCCGCGTCTGGCAGACATCGACAGGGACGGCGCGGTTGAAGCAGTTGTCGTCGAAACGCAGGACACAACAGGCGCTCAGCTTGCGATCTACAACGCCGCTGGCGAAAAAATAGCGGCCACTCCTCATATCGGCGCACGTTTCCGCTGGCTCGCCCCGGTCGGTGCTGCTGATCTGGATGGTGACGGCAATATCGAGATCGCCTATATCGACCGCCCCCACCTGGCCAAAACCCTGCGAATCTGGCGCTTCAAAGATGGTGGACTGACCGAAATCGCTGCTCTGCCCGGCCTGACCAACCACAAGATCGGTGAGGATTTCATTTCCGGCGGCCTGAGGAGCTGTGGCGACCATCCCGAAATGATCCTCGCCAGCGCCGACTGGTCGCGGATCATCCGTGTTTCCTATCAGGATGGCTGGCACCTGACGGACTTGCGCCCGCTCAAACAGCGCGACAATCTCACATCAGCCCTGAAGTGCTGATCAGCCTCTTCATCTGGCCAAAAATATCCTGGAGGGTGAGTGGTTGAAAAGAAATCGTCCAGCGGACGATTTCGACCGCGAACCCGCGCAGTGCCGGGAGGCCGCAAGGCCGAGGGGGCAAAGCCCCCTGCCCGATCATCCCTCCAAAGCGCGCCAGCCGATATCGCTGCGATAGAACCCTTCAGGCCAATCCACGGCATCAACCATCTGGTACGCCCGGTCGCGCGCCTCTTGCAGCGTTTTTCCGCGCGCGGTCACGTTCAGAACGCGCCCGCCGACGGCCTGCACCTGCCCCGCAGCCTCGCTTGTGCCCGCATGAAACACCATATTGCTGCTGTCCTCGGGCAAGCCGTCCAACCCTTTGATGACCGTGCCCTTCTCGTAGGTTCCCGGATAACCTTTGGCCGCCATCACGACCGTTATCGCGTGATCATCGGCCCAGTTGACCCGCATTTCGCCCAGCCGCCCTTCGGCGGTGGCATGCAACAGGTCCATCGCCTGCGCGCCCAGACGCATCATCAGGACCTGACATTCCGGATCCCCAAAACGGACGTTATATTCCACAAGGCGCGGCTGGCCGTCCTTGATCATCAGCCCTGCATAGAGAATTCCCTGAAACGGCGTGCCCCGGCGCTTCATCTCGGCAATGGTGGGGCGCACGATCTCTTCCATCGCACGCGCTTCAACTTCCGCGCTCAGAACCGGCGCCGGAGAATAGGCACCCATCCCCCCGGTGTTCAGGCCCGTGTCACCATCACCCACCCGCTTGTGGTCTTGTGCCGTGCCGATGGACAGGATGTCTTGGCCGTCGCACAGAACAAACAAAGACGCTTCTTCGCCGTCCATAAACTCTTCGATCACGACCTCGGCCCCCGCGCCACCAAAGGCACCGCCGAACATGTCGTCAATGGCGTCAAGCGCCGTGTCTTCGTCCATGGCCACGATCACGCCCTTGCCGGCGGCCAGACCATCGGCCTTGACCACGATGGGCGCGCCCTGTTCGCGGATATAGGCCTTGGCGGGCTCGGGCGCGGTGAACCGCGCATAAGCGGCGGTGGGCGCATGTGCCGCGTCGCAGATTTCCTTGGTAAAGCTTTTCGAGGCCTCCAGCCGGGCCGCTTCGGCAGACGGTCCGAAAACCAGCACCCCGGCTTCGCGCAGGCGATCCGCCACTCCGGCGGCCAAGGGGGCCTCGGGACCGACAATCACGAAATCAATCGCGTTTTCCTCGGCAAAGCTGACGACGGCCCCGCCGTTTTCGATATCCAGAGCGGCACACTCCGCGATCTGAGCGATCCCGGCATTGCCCGGCGCCACGATCAGACGGTCGCATTTTGGGTTTTGCATCACCGCCCAGGCCAGGCTGTGTTCGCGCCCGCCGCTGCCGAGAATAAGGATGTTCATGGGGTCGTCTCCGATCTGCTTGGCCTCGCCTGCGCGGCGTTCTAAGCTGGGTGAGCAATTGAAACAAGGCGCTGAAATGTCCGACCTGCTTGATGACCCGATTCCGGGCCAAAACACCCCTGAATACACGGTTTCCGAGGTATCGGGCGAGGTGAAGCGCACGCTGGAAGGCGCGTTCGGGCGAATCCGCGTGCGCGGCGAAGTTGGCCGCGTGTTCAAGGCCCGGTCCGGGCACCTGTACTACGACATCAAGGACGACCGTAACGTTTTGGCCTGCACGACATGGAAAGGTCAAGTTTCCAGCCTCTCGGTCGTGCCAGAGGAAGGGCTGGAGGTTGTCGTCACTGGTCGCCTGACCGCTTTTGGCGCGCAATCCAAATACAACCTGAATGTCGATGAAGTTGCCGTTGCCGGTCAGGGCGCACTTATGGCCTTGCTGGAAAAGCGCAAGAAACAGCTTGAGGCCGAAGGTTTGTTTGCGCCCGAGCGCAAGAAGCCCCTGCCGTATCTGCCGCAGATCATCGGCGTCGTGACATCGCCTTCGGGCGCGGTGATCCGTGACATTCTGCACCGGCTTCGGGACAGGTTCCCGCGAAAGGTGCTGATCTGGCCCGTGGCCGTGCAGGGCGCAAACTGCGCCCCCGAGGTTGCCCGCGCCATCGAAGGGTTCAACCAGTTGACACCCGGCGGCGCACTGCCCCGTCCTGACCTGATCATCGTGGCCCGTGGCGGTGGGTCGATCGAAGATCTTTGGGGCTTCAACGAAGAGAGTGTCGCGCGCGCCGCCGCCGCATCGGACATACCGCTGATTTCGGCCGTCGGGCATGAAACCGACACGACCCTGATCGATTTTGTCTCGGACCGCCGCGCGCCAACACCCACAGCTGCGGCAGAGCTGGCCGTGCCGGTCCGCATCGAACTGCTCGCCTGGACCGGCGAGCAAGGCGCCCGCTTGTCGCGCGCGGCAACGGACGCGGTGCAGCGCCGTTCGCAAAGGCTGCGCGATTTGTCCCGCGCCCTGCCGCGCCCGGACAGCCTGTTGAACTCCCCCCGGCAACGCCTTGATTTGATTGCGGATCGCCTGACCCCGGCTTTGACGCGAGGAGTGCAAAACCGCCGCCTGCAAGTTGTGGAACTGTCAGCCCATCTGCGCCCGTCAACTCTGCGCGGTCTGGTCTCGGCCCGGCAGGAATCACTGCGCAACCTGTCGTCGCGCCTGTCCCTGCGCCCAATTCAACGCGAGATCGGCCAGCACGCGCAAAACCTTGCCCGGCTTGGTGACCGGATGAACGCGGCGCAGACCACGCGGCTGGATCGTCTGAAACATCAGCTTGAGGCCACAGACCGCCTGCGCGAAACGCTCAGCTACAAGGCGACGCTGGAACGCGGATATGCCGTGGTTCGCGCAGATGGGAATGTCATCACGACCAAGGCCGAGGCCGCAAAACACACGGTGCTGGACATCGAATTCGCCGATGGCATTCTTGGCACCGGGACAGCCGCAAAGCAGACCAACCGGAAATCCAAACCGGATACACCAGATCAAGGATCGTTGTTCTAAGCCATGCTGACAATCTGGGGCCGCAAAACGTCATCGAATGTTCAGGCCCTGATGTGGTGCGTCGGAGAGATGGATCTGCGCTTTCACCGCCACGATGCAGGGCACAGATTCGGCGGGCTGGACACCGATGCCTTTCGCAAGCTGAACCCGAACGGCACCATCCCAGTGCTACAGGATGGCGATCACCCACCGCTGTGGGAAACCGGCGCAATCCTGCGCTACCTGGCGAATGCCTATGGCGGGAATGCGTTCTGGCCACGCGACCCGGTCCAACGGGCTGAAATCGACAAATGGGCGGAATGGGCCAAGATCAACGTTGCGATGGATTTCACGGTGCCCGTGTTCTGGCAGGTTGTCCGGACCGCCCCGGCAGAGCAGGACCAAAACGCGATTGAGCAGGCCGTTGCCGCGCTGGATAGCAAACTGGTACTTGCCGATACCCGGCTGTCAGAAAACACCTACCTGTGCGGGCCCGATCTGACGCTGGCCGATATTCAGCTGGGACATATCCTTTATCGCTATTACAACATCGCGATATCCCGCGCGGTCCTGCCCAACCTGCGGCGCTATTACGATAAGCTGACAGAAAGACCTGCATATCAGCAGCATGTCATGCTCAGCTATGATGAGCTTCGGGTGACCTAGTCAGACACCGACGTCGGGGCCATAACACACCATTTCTTCCCCGATATCTTCCGCCTCGTACAGTTCGGTCGCCTGCGGGTCGCCTTCAAACTGCGCGACAAGGCCACCGCCGGATCGCGTAAAGACCCAGCATTGCGGATCAAACCGGTCTTCGTAGATGAAACAAATCTGCTCTTCCTGCTGATACCATACACCTTCCTTGCAATCGCCATCCAGAAATGACCAGATCACGCGGCGGTTGGGCAAATAGCGTTCGACCCCGTAAACCTGCCCTTCGAACCCGTAAAACAGGGTCTTGCCCTGCGTATAGGTGTCGAATTCGGGGCCGGACAAAGGGGTCTGGGCCGCAGCGGGCGGTGCGGCAAAGCAGGCGAGAATCATCAGCGCTCGGAACATACGCCCATTGTGTCAGATGCGATCCCGCTATGCCATTCACCCTTTGGCCAGGGCTTGGGGAAACACGCTTAACTCAACGTAAGCGCTTGATTATATGCCGCGCTCGGGATGAAGGTATTCGAAAACCGCGGTGAGGTGACATGACAACCTTTCTCTTCTGGATCGCCCTTGGCTGCGCATTGGGATACCTGCCCCTGACGGCCCGACCAGCCAGTTCCTTGCGCACTGTGCTGAAAACCTCCTCGGTCGCCGCGCTGGCAGTCATTGCGGTTCTGCAGGGCAGCCCATGGATGCTTGCCGCTGCGCTTGCCCTGTGCGCAACCGGGGACGCGCTGTTGTCGCGTGAAACGGATGCCACGTTCATGGCCGGCATTGCCGCTTTTGCCGCCGGGCATCTGGCCTATATCGCCCTGTTCCTGTCGCATCCTGCCAGCTCCGCCAGCCTGATCTGGGATGCCCCCGCGATCGTGTGGTCTCTGGTCATTCTGGGCATTGTCATGGCCACACTGCTTGCCCCCCGCGCCGGAGACCTGAAAGGCCCTGTTCTGGCCTATATCCCGATCATCCTTGGCATGGGGATCACCGTGCTGGCGCTGCCCCAGACAGGTGCCTTGCGATGGGCATTCCCGGCTGCAATCGCCTTCATCGCGTCCGATCTGATCCTTGCTACGGAAAAGTTCCTGCTGCCTGCGAACCACCCCGCCCACAAGCTGACGCCCTATCTGATCTGGCCGCTCTACTGGGGCGCGCAATTTGGTTTCGTCTTTGCTTTTGCGTGACCCTTTGCAACTGCCGCAAATCCGCATTAGGTGAAAGGAACACCTGCGGAGACCAAATATGGCGTTTTTCTCAAAGCTAAAGGACAAGCTGTTCAAATCCTCATCCCGCCTCGAACAGGGGCTGGACGCCATCGTCGAGGATGGTGGCGAGGAAACCGCCGTTCCCGACCCTGTCCTCCCCGAACCTGAGCCCGAACCGCAACCGGTTCCCGAAATCCCGACCCCTGAACCGGCGCAGGAACCGGCTGAACAACCTGCCCCCGCCCCGGCGGATCCCACACCAGCTGCCCCGCCACCAGAAGTCCCTGAATCCAAAGGCATCCTGAACCGCTTGTTCAGCCGTGGCAGCGCTGCCACAGAAATACGCCGCACGCTGGATGACGACATGCTCGAGCAACTCGAAGAGCTGCTGATCGCTTCTGACATGGGCGTCGACACCGCCCTGCGTGTCACCTCGAACATGGCCGAGGGGCGCTTTGGGCGAAAACTCTCGACCCGGGAAATCAAACAGTTGCTGGCGCAGGAAGTGGCCCGCGTGATGGAGCCCGTGGCCAGGCCCCTGCCGATCTATCCCAAACGCCCGCAAGTGGTGCTGGTCGTCGGCGTCAACGGCTCGGGCAAGACCACGACCATCGGCAAACTGGCCAGCCAGTTCAAGCAGGCTGGCAAAAAAGTCGTCATCGCCGCCGGTGACACCTTTCGCGCGGCGGCCGTCGAACAATTGCAAGTCTGGGGCGATCGCGCCGGGGTTCCGGTTCTGACCGCGCCCGAGGGCTCGGACCCCGCCAGCCTCGCCTTTGACGCGCTGACCCGGGCTCAGGCCGAAGGCGCGGATCTGCTGATGATCGATACCGCCGGACGCCTGCAAAACCGCACCGACCTGATGGAGGAACTTGCCAAGATCGTCCGCGTCATCCGCAAGGTTGACGAGACCGCACCGCACAACACCTTGCTGGTCCTTGACGCCACCACAGGTCAGAACGCGCTGAGCCAGGTGGAAACCTTTCGCAAGCTGGCCGATGTCTCGGGCCTGATCATGACCAAGCTGGACGGAACCGCCAAGGGCGGTGTGCTGGTCGCGCTGGCCGACAAGTTCGGCCTGCCGATCCACGCTATCGGGGTGGGAGAACAGATCGATGACCTTGCCCCCTTCGATCCCGAAGAATTCGCCGCCGCCCTGACCGGGCTCGACAAGGGCTGATCCGCCACTTCATCTGGCCCCAAATATCCTCGGGGGTGTGGGGGCAGACAGCCCCCACCCCTCTCCGCCCTACAAAAGGTCTGCGTATTTGAGCGACTGGCTGATCTCACTTGAAGGCACCGAAGCCGGTCACCAACTGGCGCTGGCACTGGCGTTGATGGCCGCCTTCCTGCACGCCGCGTTCGGGGCGCTGCAGAAAGGCCGTCATGATCCATGGCTGTCCCGCGGTGCCATTGACGCCAGCTATGGTCTGATGGCCGCCCCGTTTGCCTTTTTCGTGGTGCCCTGGCCTGAACCTCATATGTGGCCGATCTTCGCCCTCGTCTGGCTGATCCACATTGCCTACAAGACGCTGCAGGCCGCGGCGTACACCAAAGGGTCCTACACGGTCGTCTATCCCGTCGTGCGCGGGACAGGCCCGCTGTTTACGGTCATTGGTGCCTATCTTCTGTTCGGTGAAACATTCTCGACCGTGCAGTGGCTGGGCGTCGCAACCCTGCTGGCCGGGATATTCGGCCTGGCCGCCTATAATTTCCGGTTTCTTGAAACCAACCGGGACACGCTGGGAATTGCGCTGGTCCTGGCGATCATCACGGGGCTGTTTGTCGCCCTTTACACCACCTATGACGCCTATGGCATACGCGCCACCGCCGACCCGTTCACATTTCTGGCCTGGTTCTTCATGATCGACGGCGCGGCGATGCCGGTCTACGCCTTCCTCAGATGGCGCGCGATGACACATCGCCCTGCGCCCGGCCTGCTGATGCTGCGGGGTCTGGCTGGCGGCATCATCGCGCCTTTGTCCTTCGGGTCGATCATGCTGGCCACGCGGCTGGACAAAGTCGGCGAAGCCGCCGTGCTGCGCGAAACCTCAACCGTCTTTGCGGCGCTGATCGGCTGGCTTGTCCTGAAGGAGACCGTTGGCCCAAGACGCATTGCATTGATGGCATTGATTGCACTCGGCGCAGTAATAGTTGAAATGGGCGGGTAAGCAGCAGGACATACCGATGACAGGCAAAAAAGATATCAACCCATTTCTGAAACAGGTGCTGGAGCTTGGCCCGCCGCTGGCCTTCTTCTTCATCTACCTGCGCTTGCGTGATGACAGCTTTCTGATCGGTGGCACCGAGTATTCCGGCTTTATCATCGCCACGATTATCTTCGTCCCCCTGATGCTGGGGGCAATGGGTATCCTGTGGTATCTGACCGGCCAGCTTAGCCGGATGCAGATTTTCACGGCCTTCATGGTCATTTTCTTTGGTGGCCTGACCGCATGGTTCAATGACGAGCGGTTTTTCAAGATGAAAACCACGCTTGTCTATGGCCTGTTCGCCCTGATCCTTGGCATCGGGTTGCTGCAAAAGAAATCTTATCTGGCCTACGTACTGGATGAATTGCTGCCGATGAAGCACGAAGGGTGGATGATTCTGACGCGCCGCCTTTGCGCCTGTTTCGCCGTTCTGGCCGCCGCAAACGAGTTTGTCTGGCGCACCATGTCGACCGACCTTTGGGTCAAAATCGAAACCTTCGGATTTCCCATCGCGCTGATGGCCTTCCTGATGCTGCAATTCAGCATCCTGCAACGCTATATGGACGACCCGGAACAGAAATAGCTGCCCTGACGTCGCAATACCTGCAAAACAAACAAAATTCTTGGCTTAGCCGCCGAGCTATGGGAAGTTGTGTCACCACCCACACTCACACCTTACCCAAGATCGGTGTATACATGACGGCCTTTCCCACCAGCGGCTTCCTTTCGGAGGC
Source organism: Ruegeria sp. N7 (assembly GCF_056531345.1). Taxonomy (NCBI): domain Bacteria; kingdom Pseudomonadati; phylum Pseudomonadota; class Alphaproteobacteria; order Rhodobacterales; family Roseobacteraceae; genus Ruegeria; species Ruegeria sp. N7. The sequence continues at coordinate 62,803 of NZ_JBQFLR010000005.1, forward strand.
CTCCGACGGGCTTAGAGAGATGCTTTCGGCGCAAGCGACCGACATCTCGCTGGCTCAAGGAGAAACCCTTTTCGAACAAGGCGATGAAGGGGATTCGCTCTATGCCATTCTGGAAGGCACGCTTGAAGTGTCCTTTCTGGCGATGAGCGGCCGGAAACTGACATTGACGCTGATGCGCCCAGGTGAAGTTTTTGGCGAGATCGCTCTGTTTGACAACGGCCCGCGTACGGCGACTATTGCCGCGGCCGAGCCATCGCGCGTCCTGCGTGTGCGTCGCAATGACGTCATGAACCAGATCAGAAAACAGCCTGACCTTGCCGTGGATCTGATCCGGTTGGCCGGGCTGCGGATGCGATGGATGGGGTTGCAGCTGAACGAGCAGGTCTTTTTGCCCATGCCCATTCGACTGGCCCGAAAGCTGCTGCATCTGTCGGAATTGCAGGACGACCCAACGCAGCGCATCACCCTGTCGCAGAGCGAGCTTGCCGAATTTGTCGGGGCTACGCGCGAGGCCGTTTCCAAGACAATCTCGATCTGGAAACGCGACAATATTGTCGAATCCTCGCGCGGCGGCTTGTTGATTCAGGATTTCGACGCATTGCGGGAACTGGCCGATTCCGAACTTATCTGAACCAGTGTGATCTGGTTCACATACGAAGGGGCCGGTGTTGACCTAAGGTGAAGTTGTTACCGTAGGAGGTCAGAGAATCATCCCCGATATCTGTCCACTGATCTCTCCCTGTATCTGAGCCATACGCAATTTCAGCGTATGGCTCATTTTCTTTCTGCATGCCTCTTCAGGTGTTCAGGCAATGAAAAAGGCCGGGCGCTTGTCCCGGCCTTTTCCAATCATTCTTCCAGGCTCAGCGCCACAAATCGCGGCTCGCCCCCCCTGCGGACCAAAAGCAGCAGGGATTTCCGCCCAGCCTCTCGCGATTGGTCCATTCTGGCTTCCAGATCCGCGATGCTTTCCACCTTTTGCTGACCCGCTTCGGTGATCAGGTCACCCGCGCGCAACCCTTTCGCGTAAGCCTCAGACGCTTCGTCAACATTCGAAATCACCAGACCCTGGGCATCTGCGTCCAATCCCATATCCGCGCGCAGCGTATCTGTGAGCGGGGAGATGGTCAGCCCGAGAATATCGGCGTTTTCTTCGACCGGAGCATCCTGCGTTTCTTCTTCGTCATCGTCTTTGCTTTCTGCGTCCTCACGGCGTCCCAGCGTGACCAGAATTGTTTGCGTGCCGCCATCACGGTGTACAATGACCCGGACGGCTTTGCCGACTTCTGTTTCGCCGACCTGACGGACCAGACCTCGGGTGTCTTCGACTTCGACGCCGTCAAAGCTGATGATCACGTCGCCTGCTTTCAGACCGGCCTCCTGGGCGGGGCCTTCCGGGACATCGCTGATCAGCGCGCCGCCGGGTTTTTCCAGCCCCATCGCCTCGGCCATATCCTCGGTCACGTCCTGAATGCGGACACCCAGCCAGCCGCGCCGGGTTTCGCCAAATTCGCGCAGCTGATCGACGACCTTTACCACCACGTTCGACGCCATCGAAAAGCCGATGCCGATCGAACCACCGTTGGGCGACAGGATCGCGGTGTTCACGCCGATCACTTCGCCGTCCATGTTGAACAACGGACCACCCGAGTTGCCCCGGTTGATCGCCGCATCTGTCTGGATGTAATCGTCATAAGATCCGCTGAGCGCCCGGTTGCGGGCCGATACGATACCAGCGGATACAGAAAAGCCCTGGCCCAGCGGGTTGCCCATGGCAATAACCCAGTCACCCACACGCGCCACGTCGCTGTCGCCAAATTGCACGTATTTCAAGGGGCCGGATGCCTCGACCTTGAGCAGTGCAATGTCGGTTTTCTCATCGGTTCCGATGACCTTGGCCACCAGTTCTTTTTTGGGCTGCCCGTCGCCGGGGAAGAACTCCACAAGGATTTCATCAGCTTCCGCAATGACGTGATTGTTGGTGACAATGTAGCCATCTTCAGAGATCACAAAACCCGACCCAAGGGCGTTGCTGCGTCGGGGCGGGCCGTTGTCATTGCCGCCGTTGCGATCCTGAAACTCGCGAAAGAAATCCTCGAACGGAGACCCCTCGGGCACGATGCCCTGCGGACCTGTCTGACCTTCGATCAGGGTGCTTGTGGTGATGTTCACCACGGCCGGGCTGATCTTTTCGGCCAAGGGCGCCAGGCTTTCGCCTCTGGCCTGAGCGGAAACCGACTGCGCCAGCACAAGCAGCGTACCGGCAAAGGCCAGCCACAACAGCCGCATCCAAACACTCACGTCGTCCCACCGGACGGATAAACTGCGCGCTTTCGCCTGCACTTGAGCTCTCCTTGTCGACAATCTTGCCAAGGCCTGTTTCGGCCTTTCTTAGTTTCCAATGTAGTCAGTTTAACCCGGTGAGCAACTCGGGATCGCAGGGAAATCACCCGCACGTGAAACCGCCCCGTCAAAAGCCCAGTTGATATGCCCCCCAGAGCAGGATCAAACCGCTGACAACACAAAGCAACCCGGCCAGACGCCGGGCCTGTTCGGGCATGGCGCGCAACGCCTCCAGCATCCGCTCGATAAGCGAAGGGGCCAGCGCATAGGCCAGCCCCTCGACAATCAGTACCAGCCCGAAGGCCAGAAGGATCATACCCATCATTCGGACGGCACCGCCACCGGTGCCCGCCGACCTGTTGGCGAGCTGAGGTAGTTGAAGAAGTCCGAATCCGGGCTTAGCACCAACGAGCTGTTTCCGCCCTGAAGCGCATTTTCATAGGCAGACAGAGAGCGGTAGAATTCAAAGAACTCGGGGTCTGCTCCGTAGGCATCCGCAAAGATCGCGTTGCGTTCGGCGTCGGCCTCACCACGAACAATTTCAGATTCGCGGCGGGCATCCGACACCAGTTCCACCACTGTACGATCGGCTTGCGCGCGGATACGCTGTGCAGCTTCCTCACCACGGGCCACTTCATCTGCCGCTTCACGCTCGCGTTCGGCACGCATACGCGCAAAGGTGGCTTCGAGGTTGGCTTGCGGCAGGTCAGTGCGTTTGAGCCGGACGTCGATCACTTCAAGACCCAGGTCGCGCGCTTCGGTAATGGCCCCATTGCGGATGCGCAGCATCAGCGCCGCCCGGTCCGAGCTGAGGATATCGTTCGAGCTGACAGAACCCAGAACTTCGCGCGTTTTCGCCCGCAAAATGGAATCCAGCCGCTGTTCTGCGGTATCGATGCCGCCCGCACCCACCGCTTCGCGGAACTGGCGCACATCGGTAATCCGATAGCGTGCAAACGCGTCAACCACCAGACGACGGTCATCCAGAGGTGTCACCTCCAGTGGTCCGACCTCGCGGCTCAGAATACGGTCGTCGTAACGAACCACATCGTCGAAGATTGGCAGTTTGAACGCTAAACCGGGATCTTCCTTGACGCTCACAACGCGACCAAATCGCAGAACCAGTGCTTTTTCACGTTCGTCGACGATGAAGATCGACGATAGCGCAGCCACCACAAGAACAAAAATGACAGGCAGAACAAAAGTTGATTTACGCATCTTTTAGTTCCCCTCGCCCGAGTTGCGGCGCAATTCGTTCAGCGGCAGATACGGGACAACGCCCTGCCCCTGCCCACCGGCATTCTCATCCAGAATGATCTTGTTTACGTCGCCAAGAACCTGCTCCATCCGCTCAAGATAGAGACGCTTGCGCGTCACGTCCGGCGCTTTGGCGTATTCCGCCAAAACCGCGCTGAAGCGGCTGGCCTCACCCTGTGCTTCGTTCACGACCTGGGCGCGATAGGCTTCGGCTTCTTCCAGAACCTGTGCCGCTTCACCACGCGCACCGGCGAGAACCCGGTTGGCATAGGCATCAGCCTGTTTTTCAAGCCGGTCACGTTCCTGACCCGCTGACTGAACCTCGCGGAATGCGTCCTTGACCGGTTCTGGCGGGTCGGCACCATCAAAGTTCACACGAACGATATTGATGCCTGAACCATAGCTGTCGAGCGTGGATTGAATCAGCTCCTCAAGCCGTTCCGCGATAACCGCACGGTCGCGGTTCAGGATCGGCGCAAGCGAAGATTGCGCGATAATTTCGCGCATCGCGGATTCCGAAACCGCCTGAATCGTTTGTCTGGGATCGCGCAGGTTGAAGAGGAAATCTGCCGGATTGGAGATGTTCCAGACCACCTGAAAATCGATATCGACGATGTTTTCATCACCCGTCAGCATCAGACCCGCATCGCTTCCACGACCACCCGAGCCGATGGTTTCCGTCTGTTCGACCTTCACCGGAATAACTTCGGCCGTCACAACCGGCCATGGGGCAAAGTTGAGACCTTCTGTACCGATCCCCGAGAAGCGGCCAAACAGCAGTTCAACTGATTGCTCTTCGGGTTTGACCGTATAGGCGCTGGCCACGCCCCACATCACCAGAGCGGCGACGCCACCCAGCAGCAGGGTGCCCTTGGTAAAGGCCGGACCGCCACCGCCCTGATCACCGCTACCGCCACGGCCACCGCCGCCACGGCCGCCCATGAGGACGCGCAGCTGCTCCTGGCCTTTTTTCATCAGTTCATCGATCTCGGGAATATGCGGGCCATCGCTTTCGGGAGGCTTGCGCCCGTTCCCGTTGTTACCCTGATTTCCTCCGCCACCGGATGAGCCTCCGCCCCCCCAGGGGCCGCCGCTGTTGCCCGCCATATGTATCTTTTCCTTCGTTTTGGACCGTGTGATCACGGGTTCCCTTGTAACCTGTGTGCGCGCGCTTGCAAATCAAGCCGTGCGCACAGGTTGCCGCATTGTCACCAGTTCTTCGGCCATGACCGGGTGAACTGCAACCGTGCGGTCAAAATCTTCCTTGGTCGCGCCCATCTTTACGGCGATTCCCGCCAGCTGGATCATCTCGCCGGCACCGGGGGCGACAATATGGCAACCCAGCACCTTGCGCGTGGCCTGAGAGACGATGAGTTTCATCAGTACCCGCTGCGTGCCGCCAGCAAAGGATTTCTGCATCGGCTTGAAAGATGTGGCATAAACCTCAATCGGTTCCTGTTCTGCTGCCTCTTCTTCGCTGAGGCCGACAGTTCCCATCTCAGGCTGAGTGAAGATCGCGGTCGGAATCAAGTCGTGATCCACCGGTGTCGGATTGCCCTTGAACACGGTTTCCACAAAGGCCATCCCCTCGCGGATCGCAACCGGTGTCAGGTTCACCCGGTCCGTCACATCGCCAATGGCAAAGATCGAAGGCACAGCGGTCTGGCTGTATTCATCCACGATGATCTCGCCCTTACGGCCGCGTTCAACGCCCAAAGCCTCCAGCCCAAGGTTATCGGCATTCGGCGCACGGCCCGTGGCATACATTACCACATCAAAACTCTGCTCGGAGCCGTTGGTGGCCTTGACCCAGATCTTGTCGCCCTGCTTTTTCATCTCGAGCACATTGGTGCCCAGATGCAGGTCGATGCCGTTCTGACACATTTCTTCGCTGATCAGTCCACGCGCCTCGTCATCAAACCCCCGAAGGATCTGTGCGCCGCGATAGAACTGAGTCGTCCTGACCCCCAGCCCGTTCATGATCCCGGCAAATTCACAGGCGATATAACCGCCCCCTACGATCAGGATGCTTTCAGGCAGCTTGTCCAGGTGGAATATCTCGTTCGACGTAATCGCCAGTTCCGAGCCCGGGAAATCCGGAACAACCGGGCGACCGCCGGTGGCGACCAGAATGTGTTTGGCCGTTTTGCGGGTTCCGTCGGCCAGCTCGACCGTGTGGGCATCCACAAGGCGCGCACGCTGGTCAAAGCTTTCGACGCCGTTGTTCTTCAGGATATTGCGATATATCCCTTCCAACCGATCAAGCTCGGCCACCAGCTTGCCGTGGAAAGTGTTCCAGTTGAACGCGCCGGGCTGAATGTCCCAGCCATAGGCCTGCGCATCCCCGACCATGCCCGAGTATTCGCTGGCAAAGACCATCAGCTTCTTTGGCACGCAGCCCCGGATCACACAGGTGCCGCCATACCGGTCTTCTTCGGCCAGCGCGACCTTGGCACCGGTTTCGCCCGCCGCAACACGCGCCGCGCGGACCCCGCCCGAACCTCCGCCGATGACAAAAAGATCATAGTCAAAGCTCATGCCGGGTTCCTTCATTCAACTTGCAAAATTCTCTGGATATCTGGGCGTAAAAAACCCTGTGCCAACCCCCGGCGCGGAAAATTCGAACTTTCATAGCCACTTGCCGAAGGGACCTGCACGATACTCAGTCCGAAAAATCGGAAAACAGGTTATCGCGCGACCCGCTGAGCAGCTGATCCAGTTCGACCGTGCCCGCGTTGATATCACGCAGCTCGACCCGGCCATCGCCATGGCCGATCACGACCTTGTCGCAGATGTCGATGAACAGGCCATTTTCCACAACACCGGGCACCTGGTTCAGGATCAGCGCCATCTGGCGCGGGTTGCCGATGCGCTTGAGGTGCAGGTCAAGGATGTGGTTGCCCTCATCCGTCACAAACGGCGCCTCGCCATTCATGCGCAGCGCCGAGGATGTCCCAAGCACATCCATCGTATCCAGGGCTTCCTCGATCAATGTGCGCGTTGTCTGCCAGCCAAAGGGAATGACCTCGACAGGCAGCGGAAAGGCCCCCAGAGTTTCAACTTCTTTGCCTGCATCGGCGATGACGATCATCTGGTCGCTGGCCGTGGCCACAATCTTTTCCTGCAGATGCGCACCGCCACCGCCCTTGATCAGGTTCAGGTCCTGATCGAACTCATCCGCGCCATCGATGGTCATGTCCAGCCAACCGGCCTGATCCAGTGAAATGACGTCGATACCAACCTCGCGGGCAAGCTGCGCCGTGCGGGTCGAGGTTGGAACACCCTTGATCCGCAGTCCGTCTTCGCGCACCCGTTCACCCAGACGGCGCACCAGCCAGGCGGCTGTCGATCCTGTGCCAAGGCCCACGCGCATCCCGTCTTCAACCATGTCGGCGGCACGGTACGCGGCAACATATTTCGCGGTGTCGATTGGCGACAGATCTCTGGTCATGGCAGCTTTCCCAGTTTATTCTGACGGAGTTATAGGGAATGCGTCAGACGACTGCGACCCCATTTTGCGATCCGACAGGTGTTAAGATGTCTCAGGACTACGCGTTTCCTGTCGGAAAAGTCGCAATCATGTCTTACACCCACATCTTTGCGCTGTAAGTTGCGCGCATGTTGACCCCGTACCGCCTGCATTATGCCCCTGACAACGCCTCGCTGGTGATCCGGCTGGCGCTGGACGAGATGGGCGTGGCTTATGAAACCGTGCTGGTGGACCGCCGCCAGAACGAGCAGGACAGCGACGCGTATCGGTCGCTTAATCCCAACGGGCTGATCCCGGTTCTGGAAACGCCGCAGGGCCCGATCTTTGAAACTGCGGCGATCCTGCTTTGGCTGACAGAGCGCCATGGTCAACTGGCCCCGGCGGTGGATGATCCTGAACGCGCCGGATTTCTGAAATGGCTGTTCTTCGCGTCCAACACGTTGCATGCGGATCTGCGCATCCTGTTCTACGCTGAAAAATACATAGACGCCTCACAGGCCGACACGCTGCGCGCGGGCATCCGACCCCGGTTGCTGCAGCACCTGCGGTTGCTGGATGCGCTGGCGCAACGCGGGCCTGAGTGGTTTCGCGCAGGTGTCCCATCGGTTCTGACCTATTATGTCGCCTGCATGATGCGCTGGATGGCCCTGTACCCTGTAAGTACTGACCGCAGCTGGTATCAACTGGCCGACACGCCGCATCTGCAGAAAGTGCTTCTGCACCTTGAGACATGCCCCGCCACCCGTTCGGCAATCGCTGCGGAAGGTTTGGGCGTTACACCCTTCACATCCCCTACTTACGCTAATCCCCCGGAAGGCTCGGCTATCTGATATGTTCCTATCTGTCTTCGATATGTTCAAAGTGGGCATTGGCCCGTCTTCATCACACACAATGGGCCCGATGGTGGCCGCGGCGCGCTTTCTGGACATGATGCGCGCGTCCCCCTTTGAATTTACGGGCCTGAAAGGTTCGCTGCACGGCTCGCTGGCCTTCACCGGCGTCGGCCACGCGACCGATCGGGCGACCATTCTGGGTCTGGCGGGCTTTGTTCCCGACACCTATGACAACGAAAAGGCCGAGGCCGCGCTGGCCGATATCGCACGCACGCACACCGTAACGCCCGAAGGCCTGCCGACGCTTCATTTCGATCCCAAGGCGGATCTGATTTTTGACTACGACAACAATTTGCCCGGGCACGCCAACGGGATGATCCTGATGGCTACCGACGCACAGGGCGATGTCATCCTGCGGCAGGTGTTTTATTCGATCGGCGGCGGCTTTGTCCTGACCGAGGAAGAACTGGCCGAAGGGAAAGACACCGATGAAGGCGACCCGGTCCCGTTCCCGTTCAAATCCGCCGCAGAAATGCTTGAGATGGCCAAATCCAGTGGCAAGACCATAGCCGGGATGAAGCGCGCGAACGAGATCGCGCGGGGCTGCGCTGACAGTTTTGCCAAAGGCTCGGCTCGCCTGTGGGACGTCATGAATGCCTGTATCGAACGCGGCTTGACCACCGACGGCATCCTTCCGGGTGGTTTGAAAGTGCGCCGCCGCGCGAAAGGCATCTATGATGCGCTGATGGCCGAGCGCGGCATGAACCTGACCGCGCCGCACACGATCAACGACTGGATGAGCGTCTATGCCATGGCGGTCAACGAGGAAAACGCGGCAGGCGGGCAAGTTGTCACTGCGCCAACCAACGGCGCCGCAGGTGTTCTGCCCGCTGTTCTGCGCTACTATCTGGACCACGTACCGGGCGCGTCCGAAAGCCATATCGAGGATTTCCTGCTGACCGCAGCGGCCATTGGCGGGTTGGTGAAGTACAACGCCTCAATCTCGGGTGCCGAAGCGGGATGTCAGGCCGAAGTTGGCAGCGCCGCCGCCATGGCGGCAGCCGGGCTTTGCGCCGTGATGGGCGGAACCCCCGAACAGGTGGAAAATGCCGCCGAGATCGCGCTGGAGCATCATCTGGGCATGACCTGCGACCCTGTTGCCGGGCTGGTTCAGGTTCCTTGTATCGAACGAAACGGGTTAGGCGCTATCAAAGCAGTTTCAGCCGCCTCACTGGCCTTGCGCGGGGACGGTCAGCATTTCGTGCCGCTGGACGCGGTGATCGAGACGATGCGCCAAACCGGCCATGATATGCATGAGAAATACAAGGAAACGTCGCTGGGTGGTCTGGCTGTGAACGTACCGAACTGTTGAAACAGAAAGCGAGGGGCGACATGCGTGGGCATTGTCTGTGCGGCAAGATCCGGTTCGAGGTCGACCCTCCGGTACTTTCATGCGTCACCTGCCATTGCGACAGTTGCCGCCGCCAATGCGCAGCGCCGATGACAACGTATTTCGGAGTTCGCGATGGTCATTGGCGGTGGATCGGTGAAGAGCCCAAGCGCTTTAACTCCTCTCCTGGTGTCGAGCGCAGCTTCTGCCCGCATTGCGGCACGCCGATGTCCTTCCGGTCAACCGCCATGTCGGATGTGGTGCACCTATATGTCGCGACGCTGGGCGCTCCTGAAGCGCTGGAACCAACGTTGCATGTCGCGCATGAAGAAAAGCTGAAATGGCTGAAATTGGAGGATGGTTTGCCTACCTGCAACGGGCCGGATTACACCAAGGTTCAGCCCCTGCCCAACCGCTGACAACAGCGCTTCCCTCTGCGTCGCGAAACAGTTAGCGTCGCGCTCATGACTCAGGACAGACCCGTCTTTGGCATCTTCTTGATGCTTGGTTTTTGCGTGCTCGCGCCCTTGGGGGATGCGATGGCGAAGCTGTTGGGCGAGACCACACCGCTGGGTCTGCTGGTCATGGTCCGTTTCGCGGTGCAAGCGGTGATCCTGATCCCGCTGGTTGCGGTGACCGGGCGACCCTGGCGGATGCGCGGACGCATCCTGCGGCTGACCCTGCTACGGACGCTGCTGCATATCATCGGCATTTCAGCCATGTTCAGCGCGCTGCAATTCCTGCCATTGGCGGATGCCGTTGCTATTGCCTTCGTCATGCCATTCATCATGCTGCTGCTGGGCAAATATGTTCTGGAGGAAGAGGTCGGTTCCCGCCGTCTTGCCGCCTGCATCGTCGGGTTCATTGGCACGTTACTGGTCATTCAACCCAGCTTTGCCGAGGTAGGTGCACCTGCGTTGCTGCCACTGATCGTTGCCGTAGTCTTTGCCTTGTTCATGCTGGTCACCCGGCAAGTCGCGAAAGAGACCGACCCGGTGTCGTTGCAGGCTGTGTCCGGCGTATTTGCGACAGTCCTTCTGGCTCCGGTCCTTCTGATTGGCACGCAAATGAACATTCCGGAGCTCTCGATGACCCTGCCATCCAGCGATCTGAACTGGCTGCTGATTGCGATCGGGGTGTTGGGTACGGTCGCGCATCTGTTGATGACGTGGTCGCTGCGCTATGCGCCGTCTGCCACTCTGGCCCCGATGCAATACCTGGAAATCCCGGTTGCGACCCTGATCGGATGGGTGATTTTCAACGACCTGCCCGATGGATTGGCTGCGGCTGGCATCGTCATCACCATTGCCGCAGGCCTGTACGTCATTCTGCGCGAGCGGGCCAGCGCCCGGTCTGCCCCGACAGAAACACCTGCATAAGCGGATCAAGCGCTGCGCGCGGGATCATCACCAACAGGCCCGGCCCGTCCATCTTCAGCTCGACAGGCGCCAATGCGCGGTTGGATGTCCCCACCTGCCCGTCCGGTCGAAAGGCCAGATCGTCAATCGGCCATTCCAGCCCGGTACTGCGCCCCGTCACGGGCTGCATCGGAAACAGCGAGACCACATCGCCGGGTGCAACCGGCAGCTTGATCTCTGGCGGCGCGTGAAAAACCAGTTCACGTTCGCCCAGCAATATGCAGGCCTGATCCTGCCGCCGGACCAGAACGTTCAGAACGGCCAGTTGATGATCAAGTCGCCCGCCAAGAAACCCGGCCCCAAGAACCAGCGGAGCGTGCAGATTGCGAAGAGCCTTGTCGAAATCGGTGCTGTCCTGTTCGCGGATGGCAAACAGGCGATCCGCGGGAATTTTCGCTTGCGTCGCTTTGCTCAGCGAATCGAAGTCACCAATCACCGCATCGGGAATCCGGCCTGATTCTGTCAAAACGTCCGCTCCGCCATCGGCGGCAACGACCGAATTGACGCGATTCAGCACCAGATTCAGGTCTCCAGATCCGATAAATCCCCCTCCGAACAGCCCAATTGGATCGGCAGAGCGTACAATTGGCTCGATTTCCCTAAGATTGGCCATTTTTCCCGGATTTGGACACATTAAGACCACAAAATGATAGGTTCATGCATAAAGTTCAGAGCCTTCGTGTGCTCCCGATTCCGGGTAAGTGGGCTCTCGTAGTTTGTAAAGGACGTGCGTCTGATGGTACAGAATAACAAGGTACTAACCGTTTCATATGGAACCTTCTCCTGCACTTTGGAAGGATTCGATGATTCCTTTGAAACGATGAAAGCCATCGCCGAATATTTCCGCGATCTCGCAGCGGATGATCGTTACTTCGGCTCGGAACCCCCGCAACCTGATGCCGAAATGCTGACCCGCATCGCCCGGCGCGATGCGTCGCAGCGCGTCGAAGCCCGTCAGAACGAATCCGGCCTGTTGCTGCGCGCCACTCAGACAACCGAAACCCCTGTCGCTGCTGAAGAGCCGGCCCCGCACACGGCCACGATCAATGTTGCCGAAACTCCCGCTCACGTTCAGCCACAACCGGCCCCTGCGCAGACCGGGTTCGCCGAAGCGGAACCTGTCGCGGACACCCCACCCCCGGCCGCTGACAGCATCGCGGCGAAACTGCAACGCATTCGCGCAGTCGTCTCTCATTCCGATGTGCCCGCGGCCGAGTATTCCGAAGACGAAGACTCACCGCTGTTGGCCAATACCGCCCCCCCGGTAGATGCAGTGGCCGCCGCGTTTGAGGCTGGTGCTCTCAGCGCGGATGACTTTGCCGAACCCAAAGAGCCTGAAGCCCAGGAAACCGAAGAATTGGCGGCACCTGCGGTTGACGAGGCGCTTGACGAGGAGGCCGCGGAACCACAAGCGGCTGAGACAGCTGATGCGCTGATCCCCGAAGTTGCTGAAACTCAGATCGAAGAAACCGTTGACTTGCAGGCGCCCCTGACCCCCCAGCCCCTGCAAATCGACGAGATCGAAGACACGCCGGTGGCGGATCAGTCCGCCGCCGAGCCCCTGTTGACTGATCTCGAAGACGTTGCCGAAGAAGATTTCGACGAAGAGGATGCCCCCAACATCCTCAACGTAGAAGACGTAGCAATTGAATCCGACGATGAACCGGTCGAGGAAGACCTGACGCAGGGTGTTTTGACGGCAGAAGACGAAATGCACCTGTTGACCGAAATTTCCGAGATCGAACAGCACCTGTCCGGCCGTTCGAGCCAAAAACTGGCGGACGATGCGGATCCCGATCAGGATATGTCGCGCCTGATGGCAAAGACCGGTGAGCATATGGATGATCCCAGCAGCAGCGATGCGCGCGAAACCTATTCGCACCTGCGCACCGCCGTCGCAGCCACCGAAGCCGACCGCGACGGTCAGGCACGCTCGGATGAGGCGGCCGACCGGGAATATCGCGGCGATCTGGCATCCGTGGTCAGCCCACGGCGACCCGAAATCAAGGTAACCAGCATGCGTCCGGCACCGGAAGCTCCGGCGCCGCTCAAGCTGGTGGCCGAGCAGCGGGTGGATGAACACGGAACATCCGCAAGCCCGGTCTCGCCACGTCGTGTCACCGCAGACCAGGACGCAACCGGATCGGAAGAAGGCGGTTTCGCACAGTTTGCACAGGAACAGGGTGCGCAATCGCTGCCTGATCTTCTGGAAGCGGCTGCCGCATATCTGTCCTTCATCGAAGGTCAGGAGCAGTTTTCGCGCCCGCAGCTGATGAACAAGGTGCGTTCACTGAAACAGGACGAGTTCAATCGCGAAGAAAGCCTGCGTTCTTTTGGGCAGTTGCTGCGCGATGGCAAGATCGAGAAAGCCGGAGGCGGGCGTTTCGCGGCGTCCAACCTGATCGGTTTTCGCCCCGATGATGAGCGTGCCGTAGGCTGATCACGCCACAAGGATTCCAAGCAAGGCCGGGTTTACCCCCGGCCTTTTTGCTTTTTGCCATTGGACCATACGCCTGCCCTGAATGACAAAGCCCGAGCGTTTCGACTGAAACCAGACAGCCAGCACCTTACTGCCGAGGACCACGCGTTTCCTGCGCGGTGCTCAGCAGGCCCGGTCATTTACACGAACCTGACGAGCGCTAGGGCTGATCGGGGTCTTCTTTACCGACGCCGCGAAACACGAACTTGAACGGCAGGGCCCAAAGGATGCCCAGCACGACATAAACCAGTAACTCAATCCAAATCGGAGGACGCCCCAGCAAGTTCACGATCGTCACAACAGCGATGATGTACAGCGGAAGGCCAAGCACAAGGATCACCAGCGACCAGCGCCGGCGTGCCTTGTAACTCAACCCTGTCTTCTGTTTCTCGCGCATCAGTCGGCAAAGGGGTCTGTCACCAGAATGGTGTCATCCCGCTCCGGGCTGGTGGACAAAAGCGCTACCGGGCACTCGATCAGTTCTTCGACCCGACGTACATATTTGATCGCATTTGCAGGTAAATCCGCCCAGCTGCGCGCGCCCTCGGTCGATTCGCTCCACCCCGGCATTTCTTCGTAAATCGGGGTACAGCGGGCTTGCTGATCAGCTGCGGTCGGAAGGTAATCCAAACGCTCGCCATCCAGCTCATACCCGGTGCAGATCTTAAGGGTCTCAAACCCGTCCAGAACATCCAGCTTTGTCAGCGAAATGCCGTTCACGCCGCTGGTGGCGCAGGTCTGGCGCACCAGACAGGCGTCGAACCAGCCGCAGCGGCGCTTGCGGCCGGTTGTCGTGCCGAATTCGTGCCCGCGTTCACCCAGACGCTGACCGTCTGCGTCTTCCAACTCGGTCGGGAACGGCCCTTCTCCAACGCGGGTGGTATAGGCCTTAACAATGCCAAGCACGAAATTGATCGAGCCCGGTCCGATTCCAACACCGGTTGCCGCCTGCCCCGCAATCACGTTCGACGACGTCACAAAGGGATAGGTGCCAAAATCGATATCCAGCAGCGCGCCCTGCGCCCCTTCAAACAGGATGCGTTTCCCGGCCTTGCGCTTTTCGTTCAGCACTTTCCAGACAGGTGCCGCAAACGGCAGAATTTGTTGCGCGATCTCTTTGAGCTGGGCAATCAGCGCGTCGCGGTCAACCGGTTCGATACCCAGACCCTTGCGCAACGGATCGTGATGTTGCAATGCGCGGTCCACGCGGGCCTCCAGCGTGGCTTCGTCCGCCAGATCGGCAACGCGAACGGAACGCCGCCCAACCTTGTCTTCATAGGCCGGGCCAATTCCACGACCGGTTGTTCCGATCTTGGTGCCTTTGCTCGCAGCTTCCTCGCGCGCACGATCCAACTCGCCGTGAATCGGTAGAATCAACGGTGTGTTTTCGGCAATCATCAGCGTGTCGGGCGTAATCTCAACACCCTGCGCCCGGATGGTTGCGATCTCATTGACCAGATGCCAGGGGTCCAGAACCACCCCATTGCCAATAACGCTCAACTTGCCGCCGCGTACCACACCCGAAGGAAGCGCGTGCAGCTTATAGACCTCGCCGTCGATCACCAGCGTATGACCGGCATTGTGACCGCCCTGAAAACGCGCGATTACGTCCGCCCTTTCGCTGAGCCAGTCGACAATCTTGCCTTTTCCTTCGTCGCCCCATTGGGCGCCGACAACAACCACGTTGGCCATATCCGGTCCTTTTCGTGCTGAGTGATCAAACCCGGCTCATATAGCGGGGCAAAAACGGCAGGGAAACCGATATTTCGCCGCAGAGGAAAATCGCGCAGGCGCGCGATGCCTCCGGCGGGGATATTTGTAGCCAGATGAAGAGCGGATCCCCTGCTTCATCTGGCTTTAAATATCCCGGGGGAGGCGCCCGGAACGGGCGGCGGGGGCAGAGCCCCCTACCCTGTCATCGTAAGTGGACAGGTTGTCCGTGCGGAGTGGTCAGGTAAGCCTCTTCCCAGGCCTTATGCAGATCCTGCACATCTTTCGGCATGGCAGCGCCCTGTTCGACCAGCAATGCCTCAAGCGTTTCCAGCCATGCGTGGAAGTAATCGTCACCGCCATCCAGTTCCCGGGCAAGCCCGTTGCGTTTCAATGTCGCTGAAAAACGCGCCGCCCAATCCGCCCATTCGAACCGCCCGGCCTCGTTCAGCGCGACTGTGACGGCAAAGACCTGAGCGTGCCAGGGCTCAGCAAAAACCGGCTCGGGGGCTCCGTATGTGATGCAGTCGTTCATTCCGGTTGCAGGTAGCTTTGCCAGAGGTCCAGAACCACCTGGTCAGCGGGATGTTCGGGGGCGGCCCAGAGTTCTGATGCCGCAAAGACCACTGCATAAATCGGCTCTGGCGCCTCACCCAACCCATGCGCATTGGAATCGGGCAGAACATGGGTTCCGTGCAGGCGCAGGATTCGGCCCCTGGCACCGGATGCATAGACAGGCAGGCGCGTGTGACCTCCATCCACGAGGCGATTTGCCGCCGGTCGGACCGTGACAACCTCTTGCCCCACAGAATACAGCGCCGCGACATTGGAAGGCCTGTCCGCAGGCCCGCCTTTGGCCAGCGCAGCGGACACCGCTTCCGCCTTGAGTGCTCTGTCCGCCAAGGGGTGCGGTTCGTCGCCGCTCACGCCACGCAGATCATCCAATGTCAGAACACCCTTTTCGACAAGCAGATCGGCCAGACCGGATATCCATTTCTCATAATACGAAAACCGGGTGTAGTCCTTCGGAGACAGGCGTTCGCGCGCGTGGCGTGAAACGTCGATGTTCCACTGCCCCAGAAACCCAGATGCAAGTGTGACCGCAAGAGCGCGGGCGTGCCAGTCTTTGGCAAAGACCGGCGCATCCTCTGCCTCTGGACTTATCGGACCATCACCGAAACGTCCTCCCATATCGTGAACGCGGGTCATGCGGGCACCCTGGGAAGGCCCGTGCCGATCATGCTGTCGCGCGTCACAAGCGCGGTTAGTTCATCTTCGTTCATCCCTTCTGTGCCTTCAGGGCGCATGGGCAAGACAAGGTAGCGAATTTCGGCCGTCGAATCCCAAACCCGTACAGAGGTGTCTTGGGGCAAGGTGACGCCGAATTCGGCCAGCACCTTGCGCGGTTCTCGCACTGCGCGGGCGCGGTAGGCGTCGGATTTGTACCATCCGGGCGGTATGCCCAGCAGCGGCCAGGGGTAACAGCTGCACAGTGTGCAGACGACCATATTGTGCCGGTCCGGTGTGTTCTCTACCACCACCATATGTTCACCCTGGCGGCCATAATAGCCAAGGTCGGCCACGACCGGAGTGGCGTCTTCAAGCAGGGCAGCTTTGAAGGCAGGGTCGCTCCAGGCTTTGGCAACGACGCGCGCGCCGTTTTGCGGCCCGATCCTGTTCTGATAAGTGTCGATAATCTCATCCAGAGCCGCCGGATCGATCAGCCCTTTGCGAGTCAGAATCGTCTCAAGCGCTTTGACGCGCAATGCGGGTTCGGGTGGCAACAGGGCATGCGGGTGGTCGTGATCGTCATGTGGCATGGCCGCAGCCTGCGTCACAACTCAACGCACTGTCCAGTCCCTTTGACGTGATGGGATACATCAAGGAAGTTGATGCCAACTCCTGACTTGCCCCCGCTGGCAAACTTGCATAAGTACCACGCGATACACGCCACGCTGTACAGGACCACCATGGAAAACGTCGTTCTCATCATCCATCTTCTTCTGGCTCTGGGCCTGATCGCCGTTGTCCTGATGCAGCGGTCTGAAGGCGGTGGCCTTGGCATGGGCGGTGGCGGTGGTGCGATGACCGGTCGCGCGGCAGCGACGGCTTTGGGCAAGCTGACGTGGATACTTGCAGCGTGTTTCATCGTCACCTCGATCACGCTGACCATTCTTGCGGCTCAGAAATCTTCGGGCAGCTCGGTAATCGACCGTCTGGGCGTTCCGGCACCGGCTTCGACCGAGGAAAGCGCTCCGGCTATTCCGTCGGTTGATGATCTTCTGCCGCCGGCACAGGACGACAACGCGCCGCTGATCCCGCAGGCGGATTGATCCACAAAACCTAGAAACCTGAGAGAGGACTGCAACAGCATCTTGCGGTTCTCTTGCGCTTTTGGCGCGAATCCTTTATACGTGAAGTCCCGTGATGCAGCGGTTTTTCGGAACCGCCGGGCAGCTGATTTTGACGTCTCACGGGAGCAGCCGAAAAACTATGGCACGTTTTATTTTCATCACCGGTGGTGTGGTTTCGTCCTTGGGCAAAGGGCTGGCTTCGGCAGCTTTGGGCGCTTTGTTGCAGGCCCGCGGTTATTCGGTGCGTCTGCGCAAGCTGGACCCCTATCTGAACGTCGATCCGGGCACGATGTCGCCGTTTGAGCATGGCGAAGTGTTCGTCACCGATGACGGGGCCGAAACCGATCTGGACCTGGGCCATTACGAACGGTTCACCGGCGTGGCTGCCCGCAAGACCGACTCGGTCAGTTCCGGGCGGATCTATTCGAACGTGCTCGAGAAAGAACGCCGTGGCGATTACCTTGGCAAGACCATTCAGGTGATCCCGCACGTCACAAACGAGATCAAGGATTTCATCGCCATAGGCGAGGATGAGGTTGATTTCATGCTGTGCGAGATTGGCGGCACTGTGGGCGATATCGAAGGCCTGCCCTTCTTTGAAGCCATCCGCCAGTTCAGTCAGGACAAGCCGCGCGGGCAGTGCATTTTCATGCACCTGACGCTGCTGCCTTACATCAAGGCCTCGGGTGAGTTGAAAACCAAGCCGACCCAGCACTCGGTTAAAGAACTGCGTTCGATCGGTCTGGCCCCCGATATTCTGGTCTGCCGGTCCGAAGGGCCGATCCCGACCAAGGAACGGGAAAAGCTGGCCCTGTTCTGTAACGTGCGCCCAGACAGCGTGATCGCGGCACAGGACCTGTCCACCATTTACGACGCGCCGCTGGCCTATCACCGCGAGGGGCTGGATCAGGCCGTTCTGGATGCCTTCCAGATCAGCCCCGCTCCCAAGCCCGATCTGGCCAAATGGGAAGATGTGAGCGACCGCATCCACAACGCCGAGGGCGAAGTGAAAGTGGCCATTGTCGGCAAATATACGCAGCTTGAGGACGCCTATAAGTCGATTGCCGAGGCGCTGACCCATGGCGGTATGGCCAACCGCGTGAAGGTCAAGATCGAGTGGGTGGATGCCGAGGTTTTCGACACCGAAGACGCGGCCCCGTATCTGGAAGGCTTCCACGCCATCCTTGTCCCCGGTGGGTTTGGCGAGCGTGGCACCGAAGGCAAGATCAAGGCGGCGCAATATGCGCGCGAGCACAAGGTTCCCTATCTGGGCATTTGTCTTGGCATGCAGATGGCGGTGATCGAGGCTGCGCGGAACGCTGCGGGTATTACCGAAGCCGGGTCCGAGGAATTCGACCATGAGGCCGGGAAGAAACGGTTTGAACCGGTGGTCTATCACCTCAAGGAGTGGGTACAGGGCAACCACAAGGTCGAGCGCAAGGTCGGCGACGACAAGGGCGGCACAATGCGCCTTGGGGCTTACAACGCAGTATTGGCGGATGGATCCAAAGTGGCCGAGGTTTATGGCGGCACGCAGATCGAGGAACGTCACCGCCACCGCTATGAGGTGGACATCAAGTATCGCGACAAGCTTGAAAAAGCGGGCCTGAAGTTTTCGGGCATGTCGCCGGACGGACGTCTGCCCGAAATCGTGGAATGGGCGGATCACCCGTGGTTCATTGGCGTTCAGTACCATCCGGAATTGAAGTCCAAGCCGTTTGACCCGCATCCGCTGTTTCGCGAATTTGTGCGGGCCGCGAAAGACACCTCGCGCCTGGTTTGATCCCTGACTGTGTCGGACTGTCACCCCACGTTGTTTCGTGGGGGCTGACCTCTTAACTGTGTGGAGAGGCAGGTTTTCTGCTTTTGCATTTCACGGTTTCAGGAGATTTCCGATGAGCAACGCAACAACGATCACCAACCTTCAGCAAGCGCTTCATATGGAGCTTACTGCCGCGCACCAATACCAGTTGCACGCGCATGTTCTGGACGACTGGGGCCTTGATATTCTGGCCGAGAAAATGCGGGGCGAGATGCAGGAAGAGTTGGTGCATTCTGACGCCTTTATCGAACGTATCCTGTTTCTGGGTGGAACCCCCGAGCTTGCGTTTCAGAAAAGCCCAGCCGCAGCGGGCACGCTGGAAGAGATGTTCGCCTCTGATCTCAAAGACGAGAGTGAGGCCGTCGACTTCTACACCAATGCAGCGCAACAGGCGGCCGAAGTTGGTGATGTTGGTTCGCGTACACTGTTCGAACGCATCCTGATGGAAGAAGAAGGTCATAAAGCCTGGCTGGAGACACAGCTGAGCCTTCTGCAACGTCTGGGCGAATCTGCGTTTAGCGCGAAATTCGTCTCTGGCGCTGCGGGCGACGCCTGAGACCTTGGTTTCAAACCGGTGGGTGTCACAGGTGCTTTGCGAAGCTGACGCAATCTGTGCCTGTGCCGTCACCTTAAATTGACCTGGCTGGGTGCAAAAACTCTGGCCGGGTCATTTTCTCAGCGTTAGCTGTAGGATACGTGACAACAGGAGAGTTCCGATGACCAGCCAGTCCCAGAAAGCCGTGACCTTTACCAGCCTTCACAAGAAGGGCGATCCTGTCATTCTGTTCAATATCTGGGACGCTGGCAGCGCTGGCGCCGTTCGGGACGCTGGTGCCCAGGCCATCGCGACCGGCAGTGCCCCTGTTGCCATGGCGCAAGGTTATGGCGACGGGCAGAACATTCCACTTGAGGCCGCGTTGGACAATGCACGCCGCATCGTTGCGGCTGTTGATCTGCCGGTAACACTGGATTTCGAGGGGGCTTATGCCGAAGACCCGCAAGGGATCGCGCAAAACGTTCGGCGCGCACTTGACTGCGGTGTTGTCGGGTTCAACTTTGAAGACCAGATCATCGGTGGTGACGGTCTCTACGATATCGCCACTCAGGCCAAACGCGTTGAAGCGATGTGCGACGCTTGCGCGCGCGCAAGCATTCCCGGCTATGTCAATGCGCGCACAGATATCTTCCTGAAGGCCGCAGCGGACACCCATGACGACACGATGCTGGATGAGGCCATTGCCCGTGCCAATGCCTATGCTGACGCAGGCGCCAGCGGATTCTTTGCCCCCGGGCTAAAGAACGAAGCCCTGATCGCCCGGCTTTGCGAATCCACCACGTTGCCGGTCAATATCATCGCCCTGCCCGGCACGCCGGATACGGCCACTCTGGCAAAGCTCGGGGTCGCGCGGATCAGCTACGGCCCGGTCCCCTATCGCCAGATGCTGGCCTGGTTGCAGAACGCAACCAAAGAGGCGCTGACCTGGTAAACGCAGGCCTTTGTTTCTTAAGGACAAATTGAAACTCATGGATATTGGGCAATGATTGATTGTTGGCCGGTGTGTACCCGGTGCCGCGCAGCTCTGGTTCAGCGCGGGACACACGCAATACTATAGCAAGACCGGCATTTCGTGCTTGGCCGATCACGACCTGTCGTCTAGGTGTTTGTTATGTTGAAAAGGTTCTTTAAGGCGCTCAGACCGCCTCATCATGAACAATTGCCGGACCCGGATGCAGAACTTGCTCTGGGTGCTCTGATGGTGCGCGTCGCGCAGGCAGATCGCGATTATAAGCTGGAAGAGATCAGTCTGATCGACAAGATACTGGCTCGTCTTTACCAGCATAACGCGATTGAGGCGGCCAAGGTTCGGGCCACCTGCGAAAAGCTCCATGCTGCGGCACCGGAAACTGATACGTTCGGCAAACTGATCCGGGAAACCACGGACCTAAAAGAGCGGCTGGCAGCCCTTGACGCGTTGTGGGAAATCGTTCTGGCAGATGGCAGTTCGGACGAGGGCGAGATAAAGATCGTCGAAGAAGCCCGCATTGCCATGGGCCTGAGCTATAATGACAGTCAGGCAGCGCGCGAGCGCGTCCAAAGCCGCTTGGATGTGAGTTAAGCGCCCGCTATATCTTACCCATGTTCAGCGACTTTCTTTCCAGGCTCACACAGCCCAAGCCCGACCCGCTTGTCGAAGATGATGCCCGCCTGGCCCTGACGGCCCTGCTGGTGCGTCTGGCACGATCTGACAACGATTATTCTGATTCTGAGATGGCGCGCATCGACCGCATCTCGGCTGAACGATACGGTTTGTCCCCGTTCGAAAGCGCGGCTTTGCGCGCCCGTGCCGAAGATCTTGAGGCCGAGGCCCCCGACACGGTCCGTTTTACCCGTGCCATCAAAGAAGCTGTCGCTTATGAAAACCGGCTGGCGGTGGTTCAGGCGCTGTGGTCGGTGGCGCTGGCTGATGGCCACCGTACGGGTGAGGAGGACTCGCTGCTGCGTCTGGTTGTCAGCTTACTAGGGGTCAGCGACGTGGATTCGGCTTTGGCCCGGCAAAAGGCCGCTAAATCTTGATCGCCATGCTTGGCATGTATGACATGCCCGAGGTTCAGGCCGCCAATGATCGGTTCTGGGGGTTGATTCGTGCGCATTTGGGATGCGGGCCAGAACAGCTGACGCGAGACACCGATGTTTGGCAGGTCTGGCTTGATCCCGAACTGGTGCTGGCGCAGACCTGTGGAATGCCCTATCGCACACGCTTGCATGGTCGGGTTCAACTGGTGGGCACCCCGGATTACGGCCTGCCCGGTTGTCCTGCCGGGCATTATTGCTCGGTCTTTGTGGCGCGGCGCGACGACAACCGCACGCTGGCGGGCATGACTGACGGTATCTTCGCGTATAACGAAGCGCTGTCTCAATCCGGCTGGGCAGCACCGATCACGCATCTATCCCGAGAGAACCTGAATCCTGCGTCGTTGTTGGAAACAGGCGGTCACGCGCTGTCAGCGCAGGCGGTCTCGGACGGGAAGGCAGATTTCGCCGCGCTGGATGCATTGACCTGGATGATGTTGCAGGAACATACCGATCTGGGCAAAAGCCTGCGCGAATTGGCAAAAACCTCTCCTACACCAACCCTGCCCTATATTACTGGACCCGACCAAAACGCGGATCTGGTCGCAGACGCAGTTCGAACCGCAATAGTCGGCCTTGCCGAACACGACCGCAAAACGCTGCATATTCAGGGGCTGATCGACATCCCGGCGGAGGAGTACCTGTCCGTACCGACCCCGCCACCGCCATGCGCACAGCGGATAATCTGATGACCAAATTGTCCGGTGCATTTGGTCATTTTGGCTGTTTCCGACCCTGAATTTGCGAATTGCGCATTGCATTGAGCAAATTTTTCGGCCCTATTACCGCACCAACACCACAAACTACTGGACTGCCCGTGACAGAAATCGCTCCCGTCATCGAAATCAAAAACCTTCACAAAAGCTTCGGCAATCTGGAAGTGTTGAAGGGGGTGGATATCACAGCGCATGGCGGCGACGTGGTCTCGCTGATCGGGTCATCGGGGTCAGGAAAATCAACTTTGCTGCGCTGCTGCAATCTGTTGGAAGACAGCCAGCAGGGCGAAATCCTGTTCAAAGGCGAACCTGTCAAATGGTCGGGCGATAGCCATGGGCGTCGCCCCGCGGACCCCAAGCAGGTTCTGCGCATCCGCACCAACCTGTCGATGGTGTTTCAGCAGTTCAATCTGTGGGCGCATATGACCATCCTGCAAAATGTGATGGAAGCCCCCGTGACCGTTCTGGGCCGCGACAAGGCCGAAGTGGAAGACAGCGCGCGCAAATACCTTGAGAAAGTTGGGATTGGCGACAAATGCGACGCCTATCCGGCGCAATTGTCCGGCGGTCAGCAACAGCGTGCCGCGATCGCGCGGGGGCTGTGCATGGAACCGCAGGCGCTGTTGTTCGACGAACCGACCTCGGCGCTGGATCCCGAACTTGAACAGGAAGTGATCAAGGTGATCAAGGATCTGGCCGCAGAAGGGCGCACCATGATCATCGTGACCCATGACATGAAAATGGCGGCAGATATCTCGAGCCACGTGGTATTTCTTCATCAGGGCCTGATCGAGGAAGAAGGTTTGCCCGAAGATATCTTTACGTCACCCGAATCCGAACGGCTTCGGGGCTTTCTCTCCGCTACTCAAGCGGCTTAACTTCTAGAACAGAACCAAAACTGGGGAGTAACCAATGAAAAACCTGATTCTGTCCACTGCAGCCCTGGCGCTGACTGCTGGTATCGCGATGGCCGACACGGTCCGCATGGGCACCGAGGGCGCCTACCCTCCGTACAACTTCATCAACGATGCAGGTGAAATCGACGGGTTCGAGCGTGAAGTCGGCGACGAGCTGTGCAAACGCGCTAACCTGGAGTGTGAATGGGTCAAGAACGACTGGGACTCGATCATTCCGAATCTGGTCTCGGGCAACTACGACACCATCATCGCCGGTATGTCGATCACAGCCGAACGTGATGAGGTCATCGACTTTACCCAAGACTATTACCCGCCGACCGCGTCGGCCTATGTCGCGACCTCTGACTCGGCAGACGTAACCGGCGGTGTCGTTGCTGCGCAAACCGCCACGATCCAGGCAGGCCACGTTGCCGAATCCGGTGCAACCCTGGTCGAATTCGCGACCCCGGAAGAAACCATTGCAGCCGTCCGTAACGGTGAAGCCGATGCCGTTCTGGCCGACCGCGACTATCTGGTGCCGCTGGTCGAGGAATCGGGCGGTGAGCTGGTCTTTATCGGCGATCCGGTTCCGCTGGGCGGCGGTGTCGGCATGGGCCTGCGTGAAAGCGACGGTGAACTGCGCGGCAAATTCGACGAAGCCATCACTTCGATGAAAGCTGACGGCACGCTGAACGAGATGCTGATCAAGTGGTTCGGTGAGGGCACCGCCACATACGGTACTGACGGTTCGGTCGTCACCAACTAAGACCTGACCAATCCCGGTCCGGTGCTTTGGCGCCGGGCCGCTTCCGGCCTAGCCGGAACAGACGTTGGAAAGACGCCATATGTTCTCGTACTGCGCTGATCCTGACACGCTGGGCACGTTCCGCTGGTTTTCATGCTACCTGACCAATGGCGTCCACTGGTCGTTCTACCTGTCTTTCATCAAGGTTTTGGCCTTGCTGGCTGTGACCGCGCCCGTCGCTCTTGGCTTCGGGTTTGCTGGAGCCATGGCGGCGCGCTCGCATTTCCCGCCCCTCAGCTGGTTGGGCAAAGGATATATCGCGATTGTGCGCGGCGTGCCCGACATTGCGTTTTTCCTGTTCTTCGTCATCGCGTTGGATCAGGCGTTTGAGTGGACGCGGCATAAGATATTGTGCCCGGACTGGACCGACCCAATCCGCCAGGGCAATGACTTCCTCGTTTGTCAGGCCGCCAAGCTGCCACTTGGAACCGCGCCTGAATGGGTGCATGAAACCTATGGGTTTTTCCTTGCGGTCATCACCTTCTCTATCGTTTTTGGTGCTTTCGCGGCCAATGTCCTGTTCGGCGGAATGCGCGCCGTACCACATGCGCAACTGGAAACGGCCGAAGCTTATGGCATGAATCGCCGCCAGACCTTCTGGAAAATCCTCGTACCTCAGATGTGGGTTTACGCGCTGCCCGGCCTGTCCAATCTGTGGATGGTGCTGATCAAGGCGACACCCCTGCTCTTCCTGCTGGGCGTCGAAGATATCGTGTATTGGGCGCGCGAACTGGGCGGCACCAAAACCTCGAAATTCACGCAATACCCGCATGGCGACTGGCGCATGTGGTATTTCCTGTTCCTGCTGATCTTTTACCTTGGCATGACCCGTTTCTCGGAACTTGGGCTTGAAAAACTGATGCGGCGATTGTCCCACGGACAGGCCACTTCCGGCGGAGAGCTTCTGCGCAAGGAGACCACGGCATGATGATCCGCGTTCAAGACCGCAACCGGGTGCCGCACGCGATTGCACAGCAATCTCTCTCGCGCCCGCAATCTCCTTTCCAAGGAGCCCGATCATGAGTTGCATCCAGACCATTCAGGATTACGGCCTGCGGTCGCTTGGCTTTGGCGAGCGCCTGCTGCCTAAAACCGATTTCACCCTGTGCGAACAGTTCACCCTGATCGGCTCGGGCATGATCTGGAACATCTATTTCGGCGTCATGGCGCTGGCGACCGGGTTCTTTCTGGCCACCGCGCTGGCCGTCGGCAAAGCCTCGACCAACAAATGGCTGCGCAAACCTGCCGAATGGTTCATCTTTCTGTTCCGGGGCTCGCCTCTCTTTATCCAGTTCTTCTTTGCCTATTTCTTCTTCCTGTCGCTGAAGAA
The DNA here is from genome assembly GCF_056531345.1 of Ruegeria sp. N7. Lineage (NCBI taxonomy): Bacteria > Pseudomonadati > Pseudomonadota > Alphaproteobacteria > Rhodobacterales > Roseobacteraceae > Ruegeria > Ruegeria sp. N7. The sequence goes on from NZ_JBQFLR010000005.1 coordinate 88,278, forward strand.
AACATATCCGATGTTCGACGCCTTCACCTCGGCCTGGCTGGGGGCGCTGATCGTGCTGTTCCTGAACACCGCAGCCTATTCGGGTGAGATTTTTTACGGTGCCCTGCGCTCGATCCCCAAGGGAGATATCGAAGCGGCAGATGCCTATGGCATGTCCGGCTGGTCGCGGTTTCGGCGGATCGTCTGGCCCACCATGCTGCGTCTGGCCTGGCCGGCCTATACGAACGAAGCGATCTTTCTGTTCCATGCCACCACGCTGGTCTTCTTCTCGGCCTTTCCGGCCTGGCAACAACGTGGCGACGCGCTCTATTACGCCAGCTATTTCGCGGACAAAACGTTCAACCCCTTCATCCCCTATCCAATTCTGGCGTTCTATTTCATCCTGCTGACATTGGTGATTGTCGGGGGATTTGGCCTGATCAACAAACGCCTGAACCGCCACCTGCCCACCGCCAAACGGGCAAAAATGCGGTTCAAACTGAACCTGGCGCGCTAAAGGACAGCGCGCCGTAAATTCCGGCGTTCAAGCCTACACTACGCTTGTAATACGCTTGGTGATGCGAACACGGACAGTCGATTTGGGGGGAATGGTACCGCCTCCCTGGCTTGAACAGGGGACCTCTGGATCCACAATCCAGCGCTCTAACCAACTGAGCTAAGGCGGCACTTTGTGAGGGGCGATGTACCGAACGCGCCGGGGGAATGCAAGAGGATTAAAGCCTAATTCTCCAGCTTTGTTCGACAAGATCGACGCCAAAGGAATGCACCGGTTTGCTGTCGATCAGTTCCCAGCCAAACGCCCTGTAAAGCGCGCGGGCAGCCGTATGACTTTCATGGGTCCACAAAACCATTTCCCGATATCCAGCCTCGCGTGCGAAGTCTGTACAGGTCTGTAACAGCCGTTTCCCCAACCCAAGTCCGCGCGCTTCGGGGACAAGCAGGAAGAGGCGTAGTTTGGCGGTTGTCTGGTCAACACGCACGCAGAAGATGCTACCCAATCTTTGCCCAGCCCGTTCAACAATCCAGCCTTTTTCAAAGGACGGGTCATTGTTGGCAATGAACTCCTCAAGGATGCGCGCAACCAATGGGGCAAAGCTGTCATCAAATCCTTCGTCGCGCGCATAGAGTAACCCGTGCTGTTCGACCAGCCACGCGGCATCATCGGGGCGAAACGTTCTGAGAACCACTTTATCCATGTCTTATCTGACCGCAAAGGTGACTTGATTCTCAACCCCGTGCGCGCTAGCACGAATGCTCAGTCTCGGAGGCATCGATGGGCATCAATACCGAACGCGATATTCAGGCCAACCTGCAAATCGGTCCGACCGATCAGGGGATGGTACGCTTGTTCATCGAAGCCGACGGCATCGAGATTCCGATGGATTTCGACCCCGAGGAAGCCGAAGAAATCGCCGACGAGATCCGCGCCGCAATACAGGCCGCCCTCGCCGTCAAAGGCTGAGCTTTTACAAGCGCGGATCGCGCAGCGCATGCAGTCGGCGTGCTGCATCTGTCGCAAATTTCTGGATCATCTTCTTGCGCCGCGCCGGGGCAAGCTTGTCCTCGGGCGCCATGCGCACGATCTCGGCATCATAGGCGTCAGCAATGATCAAGCCCGTTTCGTCAGGCAACAGATCGGTCGGAAACTCGGTATCCACGGCCCAGAAGAATCGGTCACACCATTCCAGATAGCCCTGCCATTTGGCATCCGATTGATAATCGGCACGGCTGGATTTGCATTCGATCACCCAAATCTCACCTTTGGGACCCAGCCCCATCACATCGACACGCAAACCACGTGCCGGAACGAATTCTTCAACAGAAACAAAACCATGCGCGGCAAGGTGGCGTGCGACGCCACGCGCCAGTTTCTGTCCGGGCTGCAAATCTAACAACATACCCCAAATGTGAACAATTGGTGAACAAAAGTAAAGTGCTCCATCGCGCTTGACATAATACCATTTGGCATCATATTAATACGATACCAAATGGTATCTCTTCTGGAGTTGCTTATGGATAACCGAACTCAAAACGCGTTCCGTGCGCTGGCCGATCCCACACGTAGGGACATTGTACAATTGCTCTCGTCTCAGGACATGACCATCGGGCAGTTGACAGACCAGTTCGACATGACTCGGGCCGCGGTCAAAAAGCATCTGACCGTGCTATCCGACGGCGGCTTGATCACCGTCGAAACCCGTGGCCGCGAACGCATTAACCGTCTTGAACCACAGGGGATGGCCCCCGTTCTGGACTGGCTCAGGTATTTTGACCAGTTCTGGGACGATCGCCTCAACTCTCTCAAGGAAGCTGTTGAAAGGAAATCGAAATGACCGATGCAGTTCTGAAGAAATCGATCTTTCTGAGGGCCGAACCGGAAACGGTATGGGCTTATCTTACAGACCCGGATCGCCTGGCGGAATGGTTCCACAAACCGAAACATCCTCTGACCGCGGGTCAAAAGCTGGAGATGTTTGGCACAACAAGCGGCGAACTGTTGATCTGGGGTGAGGTTCGCGTTGCCAACCCTCCCAAATATCTGGAATACACGTTCACCGTAAAACCGATGGGCGACGCGGTGAGCGTCGTCAAGTGGACCCTGGAACCCGTCGCAGGCGGGACGCGCCTTGACCTGCGGCATGAAGGCCTGCCGCAGGGGGCCGATGCCTTTGGCCTGATCCTGGCGCTGGACAAGGGTTGGGACGAGCACTTTGGCAAGATGCGCACGGCATTGCACGAAACTGTTGATGCCTGACCCCTTGTGCGAACCCGTCAGACGCCCTACTTAAGCGCGTGGCGGGTTCTGCCCTTCTTGTGACAGGTAGCATTCTGGTGGCCTTAAGCAATTCCGAGGGGGCTGGCTCTGTTCAGGTCCTGGCCTGATTACCTGGCGCCCACCTGTATATACAGGTCCTCGGGAATCAAACCACACGGTTGTTTGGTGGTCCCGCCACATTGCTGAATTGGCTCAGAGCACCACCAACGTCGGTCTTTACACGCCTGGATGCCATGCAGATCAAATTAATCCGCTCTGATAGCCCAATTCTTCCAAAAGCAATGCTAACTTAGTGTACCAGCCTTCCTGTTGAAACATAGCACCCATTCCCTGGCCCCAAGAATATTCATGCAAACTGGTTCAAGGCTATCCTTCGATGAGAGAAAACAATTCGATTGGATTAGCAAGGCCACGAACTTCGTGAACCCCACAAGGCAAAAACAGATCAGGTGAGGTCCCAGCAATCGCTGATGTTACCAGCACTCTGTGACCGATAGACTTGGTTAGACCTTCTATGCGACTGGCAACATTCACTGCGCCCCCGAGAACCGTGAAATCAAGCCTTCCCGGACTGCCGATATTGCCATAGCTGACTTGCCCAACATTGATCCCGATTCCTACATCCAAAGACGACTTATTAGCCTCAACGCGGCGACTGTTGAGCGTCGTCAAACCGGCCAATACACTTTGTGCGGCTTGCGCAGCCTTTCGGCATCGGTCGGCGTGGTCAACCTGAGTTGCGATGGTGAAGATCGAGAGAATACCGTCACCCATAAACTTGAGAACATCGCCGCCGTTCTCTTCTACGGATTGCACAACCAGATCAAAGTAACCGCTCAGCGCGTCAAAAACATCCACCTCGGGAGCGGCTTCCGAAAGAGCCGTGAAACCTCGCAAATCAGAAAACATGACAACTGCATCAACTGTCGTTCGTTCGCCCCGCTTGATCCGCCCATTCCAAACCGCATCAGAGGGCCCATCACCAAGATATGTTCGTAGAAGCCCCTTGGCTGACTTGCGCATTGTGACGGGTTCCAAGGCGGACGATAGAGCAGGCAGAGCTTCCTCAATCAATTCCAGATGTTGCGGTGAAAAACCGTCTGGGTCCTGTGTAACAAATGTACAACCGTGCAGAGATCCATCACCATAATACATAAGGGTGGCATAGTAGTCTGTGCCACCCGACTCAGCGAATTCAAGATACGATGAATGCTCGGTCCTTGGATCAAGTTGTCGCAGACTTTTATGAAGTGGCTTTCTGTGCTCCAGAATGTACTCAAATGAGCTGCCAACATACCCGTCTGTCGACATCGTTTCATGAGTTACGTCGTAGCTGTCGGTCCGGTCAGGGGTCCAGACTATCCCCCATGCAATAAGTAACGGATTGGCGAACCGCTGACCAATATTGACTCGCCAGAGTGGAACGCCTTCGTCAACTAATGACGAGCAGAAATGAGAAACTACTTTCACGGGGTCGCCTGAGCGGCGTCCTTCGGTAATCATCCAGTCGGTTAATTGTGGTACGGAGGCCATGTTGTCAAACTAGTCGCTTGGACAAGATGATCAAAGTCCCTTCCTATTAGCAGGTTATTCAAAGCGCTATATTGAAGGAATATGTTCAGACCAAGGCCCCAGATACGCCATTCTGAATATCCGCGATAGGCTGAAATCAACCGCATACAAACGTGACAGCGGCTGCATCTGCTTTGAAGCTGCAACAGTCAATGTCGGCGCAACCATCTCACGATATGCCAGAGAACCCATAAGAGGCTTGGTGTGATAAAGCCTGGCATCAAAATTAGCGTGAAACACTCGCCTCTTGCTTGATCGCAACTGGTTTCAAATCATCTAAAACCGGTGTTCCCCGGCGCGGGCCTTGCGGCTTTTCTGCCATGCTCATGATCTTGTAGGCGAACTGGACACCGGCAAAGACAATGCCGTTCATGAACCAGATCATCACCAAAGCGATAAGACCGATTTCCGAACTGGTTATCAGATGGCGCAGGTTTGCGACATTCAGCGCCAACAGGACGCCGACAAACACAGCCGAAATGACAAAGCCCCAGGCAACTTGCGTGATATAAAGGCGGATCAGTTTGGGCATGGCGAACCTCTTTGCGCTATGACATTCAAGTTAGCGCATATCTGGTTCTCGTAAAGGCGTCAGAATGCCTCGGGCTGTGCCTCGCGGGCCATATGATCCAGCACAGCATTGACGAATTTCGGCTCTTTGCCTTCCGGGAAAAACGCACGCGCAACGTCAACAAATTCAGTGATGACAACCTTTGGCGGCGTGTCGCTTTGGGTCAGCTCTGCCCCAGCCGCACGGAACAGCGCCCGCAAGGTCGGGTCAATCCGAGCGATCGGCCATTTGGCGACCAGCGCACGGTCCGTCATCTGGTCGATGGCCGCCTGATAGTTCACCGCATTGTCGACCAACGAGCGGAAGACACTGATATCACCGTCCAACATTTCCTCACCCTCATAGACAGCGCCAAAACGGTGATCCAGAAACTCATTCACGACAGCTTCGGTCGTTTGCCCGGACTGTTCCATCTGGAACAGCGCCTGCACGGCATAAAGCCGGGCGGCGGATTTCATCAGGCGTTTCTGGTTGGCCGGTTTCGGCGCGTCTGTCTTGGTCATGCTGTCGAGGGTCCGTTGCTGTCGCCCGCCACGAGGATGGACTCGGACGGCGGTTTGAAACCAACGCCCTTTTTGGAAGAGCCCCACTTACGGCTGAGCGCGATCAGATGCAAGGCCGCAGCAGCAGCCCCACCCCCTTTATTCATCTTTTTCGGGTTCGCGCGGACTTCGGCCTGCGCGTCGTTTTCCACAGTCAGAATGCCATTGCCGATGCACAGGCCCTGCAGGCCCATCAACTGGATGGCCCGGCTGGAGTCATTGCAAACGGTTTCGTAATGCGTGGTCTCGCCGCGAATGACGCAGCCCAGCGCGACGTAGCCATCAAAGTTGCACTGACGGTCGGCCATTGCGATGGCGGTCGGGATTTCCAGCGCGCCGGGCACCTCGACCACTTCGCAGGTTCCGCCCGCGGCTTCGATTTCGGCCTTCGCGCCCGTGATCAGGTTATCGGCAATCGCACGATAAAACGGCGCCGCCACGATCAGCAGCTTGACCGGCTTGTCAAATGTCGGTGTCGGCAGAACGCCATGTTCGTCTTGAGCAGCCATGATCAGTCTTCCTTCAAAATCGAACGGGTACCGACGATGGACAGGCCAAACGCGTCAAGCCCCAGATATACGGTTTCTGGCGAGTCGGTCAGCAGAACCAGTTCCTGAATTCCCATCTTGGACAGGATCTGGGCCCCCAGACCGGTTTGTTTAATGGTGCGCGGCCCCTCGTCACCCGTCGCATATAGCGAGTTGCGCGGTTGACGGAACAGGCAGACCACGCCCCGTCCTTCTTCAGCAATCTTTTCCATGGCGCGCGGCAGTTCGCGCGAGGATTTCGGACCAAGACCCAGAATATCGGGGGCCTCGTGCAGAGCATGGGTGCGGGTCAACACCGGTTCGGGTGTGGTGATGTCGCCCTTGATCATGACCACATGTTCGATGCCATGGGTCTGATCGGTGAACAGCCGCATCTCCCACTCGCCGCCATATTCTGACGTCACCATCTGACGCGAGGTTTCAACCACCAGATTGTCGTTGCGCGACCGGTAGGCAATCAGGTCACTGATCGTGCCGATCTTCATGTTGTGCTCTTGCGCAAACTCAACCAGATCAGGCAGACGCGCCATGGTGCCGTCGGGTTTCATGATCTCGCAGATCACGCCCGAGGGGTTTAGACCGGCCAGACGCGAGATATCAACGGCAGCCTCGGTATGACCAGCACGCACCAGCACCCCACCCCGCTTGGCGCGCAAGGGGAAGACGTGGCCTGGTGTTGCGATATGGGCCATTGTGTTCTGCTCATTGATCGCAGTCGCCACGGTCAGCGCACGATCGGCGGCAGAGATCCCGGTGCTGACCCCTTCGCGCGCCTCGATGGACACGGTGAATGCGGTTTCGTGCCGGGACGAGTTGTTCACCGCCATCATCGGCAGCCCAAGCGCTTCGACCCGTTCTGCCGTCATAGGCAGACAGATCAGGCCACGGCCATGGGTGGCCATAAAGTTAATGGCCTCGGCATCCGCGAACTCGGCAGCAATCACCAGATCGCCCTCGTTTTCGCGATCCTCGTGATCGACCAGAATATACATCCGGCCGGCTCGCGCCTCTTCAATAATGTCTTCGATCGGGCTGATCGCGTCGCGCAGCCGGGCCTCGACCGGGCCGGGTGTCTCAAAGCTCATTGGGCAGCCTTTCGCATGGCATGTTTGAACGGCGGAATAGACCACTGAGGGCACAAAGACCAGTCCACAAACGGCGCAGGTCTGCTCCGACGCGACGTATGGTATCAGGACATCTCGGCCAGACGCGCCACATAACGGGCCAGTGTATCGATCTCAAGATTGACCCGGTCCCCGACCTGCACGTGGCCCCAGGTGGTGACCTCTTTGGTGTGTGGAATGAAGTTGATGCCGAAATCGCAATCTGTCACGTCATTGACCGTCAGGGATGTGCCATTCAATGCCACCGATCCTTTGGGCGCGATGAACCGTGCAAGATCCTTTGGCGCGCGCAAGGTGACGCGTGTGCTGTCGCCGTCTTCCTTAATCGCGATCACCTCGGCTACGCCATCCACATGGCCCGAGACGATGTGACCGCCCAATTCGTCACCAACCTTCAGGGCACGTTCAAGATTGACACGCTTGCCGACAGTCCAGGTGTCGAGATTGGTTTTCGAGACGGTTTCCGCGCTGATCTGGACGTCATACCAATCGTCGCCCAGCGCGATCACGGTCAGACAAACACCGTCACTGGCAATCGAGGCCCCGATATCGATGCCCGCAGTGTCATACGCAGTCCTGATCCGCGCACGCAGGTCTCCCTGCTGCTCCAGCTCGGCGACGGTGCCCATGTCGGTGACGATCCCTGTAAACATTCCGTTAACCCTCAGTTCCTAACCTGTGCCTGACTATCACCGTCGAGGTAAGGCCAACGGGCCGCGCGGGCAAGCCCTGCCTTGCCGTACACCGACCAAACGGGCATAGTTTTGGCAACAACAACAATACGAGCAGTTCGGATGCCGCACCCGCCTTCAAGGTCTCATGATCGGGTCTTCCTGTTCCTTCAGGGCCCGCACGGACCTTTTTTCCCGGCCTTGGGGCGTATGTTGCGCGCCACGGGGGCTCGGGTCTGGCGGGTTGGGTTCAATGCAGGCGATCAGGCGTTCTGGTTTGACAAGGCAAGCTACATCCCGTTTCAGGACAAACCGGAAAACTGGCCCGCAACACTGTCCTCTTTGATCGCTGAAAAAGCTGTTACGGATATTGTTCTATATGGCGACACCAGACCCATACATGCGCGTGCGGTCGAAATCGCGCGGTCTTGCGGAGTTACCGTTCATGTATTCGAGGAGGGGTATCTGCGCCCATGGTGGGTGACTTATGAGCGGGACGGATCAAACGGAAATTCCCGGCTGATGTCGCTGGACGTTCAGCAGATGCGCCAGGCCTTGGCCCTGTCCGACCGAAAGGCGCCGCCGCCACCGTCGCATTGGGGAGACATGCGGCACCATATCTTCTATGGCGCCCTTTATCATTGGTTCGTGATGGCCCTGAACAGTCGTTACCGCAACTTTCAACCGCACAGGGAATTGCCTGTCTCGCAGGAATTCAGATTGTACCTCAAGCGGCTGTTTTTGATGCCTTTTCACCGTCTTCAGCGAAGTTTGGCGACGACGCGGGTCAGGTGGGGCGGATACCCCTATCATCTGGTACTGTTGCAGCTTGGGCATGACAGTTCGGTGCAGGCTCATTCCAGCTTTTCGGGTATGTGTGAATTTCTTGAGCTGGTAATCGAAGGATTTGCACAAGGCGCGCCCGCCCATCACAGGCTGGTGGTAAAGGAACACCCGTTGGAAAACCATCGCGAACCGTTGCGACGCCGGGCCCGCGAGATAGCCGGAAAACATGGCATCAGCGACCGGGTTCATTATGTGCCGGGCGGCAAGCTGGCCAGATTGCTGGATGAGGCAAGTTCGGCCGTCACCGTGAATTCCACCGCTGGACAGCAGGTCCTGTGGCGGGGTATTCCATTGCGCATTTTCGGGCGTTCGGTTTACGACAAGCCCGATTTCGTCTCACAGCAGCCGATCGCAGCGTTTTTCGCCGATCCCCGCCACCCGGATGCCGAAGCCTATCGCTGTTATCGGCAGTTTCTTCTGGAAACCAGTCAGGTACCCGGCGGGTTCTATTCAAGACGAGGGCGCCGACAGCTGCTGCGCCGCGCCGTGGATATGCTTTTGGACACCAACGATCCTTACCAATCGGTCCTGAATACGAACGAGGCGCGAACGACACAGTTGAAAGTCGTCGAATGAAACGGGTGGTGTGTGACTGGAAGTTAAGCAACTTACCAGCTAGTCTGCACGCAACTACAAAAGACTGAGGATATCGGGCGGTGAAAGTCTCTCCTAGGCGATGGATGCGGGGTGTGTCCCTTGTGGCTGCAATTGGTCTGCTGGCTGCGTGCCAGCTACCAAAATCCGGACCGAACAAATCCGAAATTCTGGCCGGTTCAGTTCAAAACGGGGGCAACGCATATGTCGTTGAAGTTGACGACAATGTCACACGCGCGACGTCCGCCATTCCTCAGTACGGCTTTTCGTCCTCCTTCAGCAGTGCCCAGACATTGACCGCAGATACCGTCCGCCCTGGTGACGTGCTGGGGCTGACCATCTGGGAAAACGTCGATGATGGCTTGCTGTCAGGCGAAACCGGTCTTGCGACCGCGTTGAACGAGGTTCAGGTTGATAGTGACGGATTTATCTTTGTCCCCTATGCAGGCCGGATTCGGGCCGCGGGAAACACGCCGGAACAGCTGCGCGTTCTGATCACAGACAAGCTTCAGGAACAAACGCCGGACCCGCAGGTCGAAGTACGGCGCGTCGCGGGTGACGGGTCCACCGTCTCGCTGACGGGCACGGTCGCCGCACCGGGCATTTATCCGATTGAACGGCCAACCCGATCGCTGCTTGGTATGTTGTCCCAGGCGGGCGGGGTCTCGGTCGCGTCGGACATCGCGCTGGTGACCCTGATCCGGGGCGATCAGAAGGGTACCGTTTGGTACGAGGACCTGTTCCGCAACCCCAAGCTGGACGTCGCCCTGCGCGGTGGCGACCGCATTCTGGTGGAAGAGGACAGCAGATCGTATATCGCCCTTGGCGCAACCGGGGGCCAGTCGCGCGTGGCATTTGAAAGTCAGGATCTGTCGGCACTGGAAGCCTTGGCGCAGGTCGGTGGTCTGCTGACGCTTTCCTCGGATCCAACGGGAATATTCATTCTGCGCAAGGAACGTCAGGATGTCGCCCGCAGTATCACCGGACGCGCCGACCTTAAAGGGGATCAGCGCATGATCTACCTGCTGAACCTGACAGCCCCCAACGGCCTGTTCATTGCACGCGATTTCGTGATCCGGGATGATGATACAATCTACGTGACCGAAGCGCCCTATGCGCAGTGGAGCAAGTCGATCTCACTTATCGCAGGCGGTCTGACTCCCGTTGCAAACGTTGCCACGCTAACCGGCAATTGATGCATGCGGCCCGATCCCGACACGTCAGCCGGGAGCGGGCAAAATCGGCTGTTTGTTTATAACGGCGGCTTTCTGACCCAGAAACGTCTGAGACGAATTCTGTCGCTTTCGGGTTACGACATTCGACTGGGATTTCCGAAAGAAGGCGATTGCGTAGGCGTCTGGGGCAACAGCCCGACAGCACATCGCGGTCTTAAGATTGCTGAAAAACACGCTGCCCCGATTCTGCGGGTCGAGGACGCCTTTCTCAGATCTCTGCACCCGGGCCGGAATGGCGAGCCCCCTTCGGGGCTGTTGCTGGATCGTTCCGGCCTGCAATTCGATGCCGCCACGCCGTCTGAACTTGAAACAATGCTGGCCACGCACCCTCTGGATGACACGGCCCTGCTGAACCGGGCCCGCGCCGCGATCACGCGGATCAGAGAGCTTAACCTCAGCAAGTATTCCGCCTTCGATCTCGATCTTGAACCACCCGATCCGGGCTATGTTCTGGTGATTGATCAGACGGTCGGCGATGCGTCGGTAACAGCAAGCGGAGCGGACCGCGCCCGGTTTCTTGAAATGCTTGTCTTGGCGCAGGAGGAAAACCCCGGCGCGCGCATCCTGATCAAGACGCATCCTGAAACACTGGCGGGTCACCGTCAGGGGCATTTTACCGATCAGGACCTGTCAGACCGGATAACGCGGTTCAGCGACCCGATCAGCCCATGGCCGTTGCTTGAAGGGGCTGTTGCTGTCTACACCGTGTCCTCACAACTGGGGTTTGAGGCAATTCTGGCAGGCCACAAACCGCGTGTGTTCGGCCAACCTTTCTATGCCGGATGGGGCCTGACGCAGGATGACAGACCCGTTCCGCGCCGCCAGCGCAGCCTGACACGGGCGCAATTGTTCGCGGCCGCCATGCTGCTGTACCCGACTTGGTATGACCCCTATCGCGATCAGCTGTGCGAGCTGGAAACGGTACTGGACACGTTAGAGGCAAATACCCGCGCCTGGCGACAGGACAAGAACGGCTGGACGGCATCCGGGATGCGCTTGTGGAAACGCAGGCATCTGCAACAGTTTTTCGGGCAACATGGAAAGCTGCGCTTTACGGCATCTCAACCCGGCACACCGGACCGCCCCCACATGGTATGGGCCAGCCAGGCAAGGAACACCGAAGGGGCGGTTCGGGTCGAAGACGGGTTCCTGCGTTCACGCGGGCTTGGGGCGGCACTGGTCCCGCCATTGTCGCTGGTGACAGACGAGATCGGTATCTACTACGACCCGACAAAACCCAGCCAGTTGGAAGAGCTGATCACTTTGCGTGAAACTTTGAGGCCGGATCAGGACCTGCGCGCGGAACGTCTTGTCGAAAACCTTTTGGCCGAAGGCCTGAGCAAATACAATACCGGCAATCCGACCAGCCCCCTGCCCGAAGGCCATCGTATTCTTGTGCCCGGACAGGTCGAGGACGACGCCTCGATCCTGTTGGGTACCAGCGCGGTCCGCAACAATCTGGACCTGCTGAAAACTGTGCGCGATGCCAATCCCGACGCGATCCTGATTTACAAACCCCACCCCGATGTCGAAGCGGGTCTGCGCGAAGGCAGGATCGATGCCGAGGCGATTGCAGACATTGTTTTAACCCAAACAGACCCCGCGTCATTGTTGCCGCACGTGCAGGAAGTATGGACCATGACATCGCTTCTGGGGTTCGAGGCTTTGCTGCGCGGCGTGAAGGTTACAACTCTGGGCGCGCCCTTTTATGCGGGTTGGGGGCTGACCACGGATCTGGGGGTTGTTCCCGCCCGGCGTGGCGCACGACCAACGTTGATGGGCCTCGTCCATGCCACCCTGATTGATTACCCTCGTTATTTCGACCCGGTCACGGGGCAACCCTGCCCGGTCGAGGTTGCAGTTGAACGTCTGGCGCAGGGCACTTGTGCTCCGACCGGTCCGTTCAATCGAGTTCTGTCAAAACTTCAGGGCGCGTTTGCGACACATGCGCACTTGTGGCGCTAAACCTAGTCCGACGCCCTGCGCCAACGGTGCAGGATATCCCCACCCACCACTTTCGCTTCAACCAGTTCGAACCGTGGCGCGGCGTCCAGTGTCGTTAAAGCCAATGTTCCCACGGCAGCCAGACCTTCGGCTCCGATGGTCAATCCAGCGGTAAATCCGACCAGTTCATCCACCAGATCCTCGGCCAGCAGCGACGCTGCCAGCGCCGCCCCACCTTCGCAGAAGACGCTGGTCAGACCGGCTTGCCCCAACTGTTGGAGCAGATCGACCGCGTCAACCTGATGATCTTTCAAAGCACAGGGGATCAGCTTTGCGCCCAATCCTTCCCAGGCTTTCGCGCGCTCGGAATCCGGGTGATGCGCATGGCAGAGCCAGACAGGTGTCTTTGATGCCGTGCGGGCCAAATGTCCCATCAGGGATATGTCCATATGGCGCGAAACGACAACGCGCACCGGTTGATGTTCAACGCCAAGATCCCGAACCGTCAGTGACGGATCGTCGGCCCGCGCGGTACCCGCTCCGACCATCACCGCATCGTGACGCGCACGCATGGCATGGACAACACGACGCGCCTGTGGCCCGGTAATCCATTGGCTGTGTCCGGTCGAGGTTGCGATCCGCCCATCAAAACTGCTGGCCAGCTTGAGGGTCACGAAAGGTCGGCCTTGTTCCGTCTTCAGGAAGAAGCCTTCCAGATCACGTTCCGCCTGCTCTGCGAGGACACCGGTTACGACCTTAATTCCGGCCTCGCGCAACTTGGCAAAGCCCTGCCCTGCGACGCGCGGATCACTGTCTTCCACGGCGGCCACGACACGGGCGACACCCGCAGCAATCAAAGCCTCGGCACAGGGGGGTGTCTTGCCGTGATGGGCGCAGGGTTCCAAAGTTACATAGGCGGTCGCACCGTGCGCGGCCTGCCCGGCTTGCGCCAAAGCCTCGGTCTCGGCATGGGGGCGACCGCCCGGCTGGGTCCAACCGCGCCCGACAATCCGGCCTTTGCGCACGATAACACACCCCACCGCAGGGTTTGGCCAGCACATCCCCTGACCGCGCCGCCCCAGTGACAGGGCCAGCGCCATGAAACGCTTATCTTTTTCGCTCACTCGTCCGTCGGTGGCTGCGGCGGGCGCAGTTCGTGGACAAACTCCTCAAAATCATCGGCCGCCTGGAAATTCTTGTACACACTCGCAAAGCGAACATACGCGACGGTATCGATCCGCGCCAGAGCTTCCATAACGATCTCACCGATCTTGTGGGACGGGATATCCGTGTCGCCCATGCTTTCCAGCCGACGCACGATACCCGAAATCATCTGATCGATCCGCTCGGGATCAACTGGCCGTTTCTGCATCGAGATGCGGATCGAACGTTCCAGTTTATCGCGATCGAAATCCTCGCGCTTACCATTGGTCTTTATGACAACCAAATCACGCAGCTGCACACGCTCATAGGTCGTGAACCGCCCGCCACAGGCCGGGCAGAACCGGCGTCGGCGGATTGCCACGTGGTCCTCTGCCGGACGTGAATCTTTTACCTGAGTATCGATATTTCCGCAAAACGGGCAGCGCATCCGCCGTCTCCTCGTCCCTTGTTCCGCCTCTTTTTGTAAGCGCTGCGACTTACTTATCCACAACTATAGGGCAGCAACTAGAGTTTGGGTAGTCGGAAATTTCAACCGCTAGATAAAGGGTCAGACAAGGTGCGCTGCAATCCGTCTCTGGTGTGGTGCCGTGCGGTGTTCAAACAGATATATCCCCTGCCATGTACCAAGGCACGGGCGACCCTGCACCACAGGTATCGACAAGGATACCGGCAACAGCGCAGCCTTTATATGCGCTGGCATGTCGTCGGGGCCTTCATAAGTATGCCGAAGATACGACATTGCCGGGTGATTGGACGGCGGCACCAGCCTTTCGAAAAACGCCCGAAGATCAGTTTGAACTTCGGGGTCTGCGTTTTCCTGAACAAGCAATGAACAGGAGGTGTGGCGAACAAAAAGCGTCAGTAAGCCATCCGTCGCCACCTGCCCCAGCCACTGCGTCACCTCGGACGTGAATTCGTAAAGACCTGATCCTTGGGTCCGGATTACAAATTCAGTCTGCATTCGCGGTGTCTCGCCGTTTTGTCAGTCGTTATAGAACGGTCGATAGTTACACCTGGCATTCGCGCCTTGTACAGACATGCTGGTGCCAGGTTGAAAACCGATTGTAACAAAGCTGCTTGGCTGTGCACCCACATTCTGGGGCGGCTTGGTCGAGAACTGAACCGCCGTTTTACGACCGGTGGTGACGCTTGGCCCATACCCGCGCAACACGTAGATCCGATCGCGCCAGCCCGCGCCCAATGTACGCCGTGCATAATCCGCTGCCGCGCACCAGTATCCTTCGGTACGCTGGTCGCCGCGCGGAATAACTTCGAAATCGGTGGCGTTTATCGGCTCGGTCCGGTAACCGTGCGGTGCCGCGTCAGCCGTCATTGGAATGCTGAACGCCAGGGCGGCAAGCGCGGCAAATGTCCGTGTATGTTTCATTGTCATAATTCCCTGATTGTGTGTCTCAAAAAGGTTAGGCCATAAGCTCCGTCGGCACAGGGTCGCTCACGTTCTGTTTAGTCCGTCTCGTGCGATGCGTGAACCGGCGTGAGCCAGCCCTGGTATCTGATCAACATTCCCAGTCCCGGCGCGTCTGCAGACACATCAAACCGAAAGCGCCCCGCTTTGTCCTGCCATTCGCGCGTTCTTGATCGCGGCAAGGTAAAAGATGGCATCGGGATGCCAAACACGGTCAGGCGGAGGATTTTGATATGCATCCCATTTTCCCACCAAACGGGCTTTAACCAGATCGAGATCGCGCCAAGAGATTCACGGACACACTCTCTTTTCGTATCATATTTCAGAGTTGATCGGGTTTTGTGGCCCGCGAAATTCCGATCCCATGACCAGAATTCGCCATCAGTATCAATGTGCACGGAGACGGGGACGTCTTTGCCGCTTTGCGGAAACCCGGCCAGACGTGTTGCAAGGGCAACCCATATCCCTTTGCCACGTTCGATGTCGCAACGTCCTGCAAAGCAGCCCTCGCTCATGTGCAAAACTCGAACCGCCTCTGGCAACCTTTCGGTCGATCCTATCGCCTTAAGAAACGGATCGCCCATCGCTAGTACCCGTTTTCGGCAAAACGAGCCCTGATATCGGGACCGGGAACCAGACATGTCTCGGAACGTCCAAAGAATGCATATCTGTTTCGTGCGATCAGGCGATAGGCCGGATCCTTGATAAGCCGAGGCAGAAGCCGACACATTGATAACAGCGACCATGGGCCACGCAACTGTCGCATCGCCGCCGCAAACGCATCCAGATGCTGAAAAACAGCGCCATTCACGACCACCAGATTTGTTTGAAAATCCTGTGTGGGAAGGCCGAGATCACGATATAGCTTTTGCCCAAGCGGGGACTGCGCCGTTGCAAATTGAAAAACATGGCGCTGGTCACGTTTCAGCATAAACTGGAAAAACCCCGAACACAGCACGCATTCGCCGTCAAACACAATTAGGTTTTGGCCATAAACCGCTGTATTCTCAAATATACCCTGCAAGGTTTTACACCGGAACTATTGACTTGAAGCCAGCCTGACAAAACCACCTGAGCGAAGCAATGCGACATGTATGAAAGGTGTGGGGGCGTGCCGGGGAGCCTTAACCAGAGGCTGGTGATTTCCCCGAGGCTCTGACCTCATCCCCATAAAGGTCTGGACCCGGCAACACCACTGAAGTGGTTCGTTGCACATGGCGATGCTTGTCCATACCGGTCAATAAATTTCGAGAAACTGCCACTGACGGCTTGCTTCTGTGTGAAATCCACTTGTCAGCACCGTCGATCATGAAAGACAATTCCGCGATAGTCTGCATATGTAATTTAAAATTTGAGGTACTGTTTCGCGATGGATGTCGATATCGGCCGACTTCATCTGTTTGTTCAGGCGCTGGACCGCTATTCTGGAAATGGCGACATGTCCTGCGATGTCCTGAAAATGGCAGGGCTGCGCCCTCAGGATATCGCGCCGCCGGTTTCAACCTACAGCGTACAAAGCGAGGCTTTGTTTATCCGTTATGCATGTGACGCCACCCATGACATAACGTTTGCGGCCCGCACGGGTCTTGAGGTTACATCAGCCTCGACCGTGACCGCCTATATCAGCAAGTATTCCCGCGACCTGAAACAGGTGATGGAGAACCTCTCGCGCTTTCACGGTATCATCGACCCTGCCATCGCGCTTAACCTGCGCGTCGCGGGTAACTTTGCGACCTTGGAAGCCGAGTGGAAAGACCCCGGATTTGCGCGGTATCACAGACGCACCGAATTCCTGATATTTGCTGCCCTGGCCAGAATGCGGAACCTGACGCAAGTCAATCTCTATCCGATAGAAATTCGGTTTCAGCACAGGGTCGGTGACCACGCCCGAAGATTTGAAAAGCTTGCCGGTTTTCCCGTGACCTTTGGGGCCGAGAACCTCGAGATTATCCTGCCTCTTTCAGCGCTGGACCTGCCTGTACCGACTTATGACCCCCAACTCAGAGAGCACTTGCTGGAATATGCAGATCGCCTGCTTTCTGAGAGAGGCGCGCCCAAACATCTGACCCGTGCCAAGGTCGAAGGGCTGGTTACCCGATCCCTGCCCGGCGCAATCCCGCAGGCCGAAAGCCTCGCGGCTGATCTGGGGATGAGCCTTAGAACCTTCAGCAGGCGCCTCAGGGACGAAGGCACCAGCTACCGCGATGTTGTCGACGATCTGCGGTGCGACCTGGCGCAGACCTTTATCAAGAATGAAATGCCCTTGTCCGAAATCGCCTATTCGCTGGGCTATGCGGATCAGGCCGCATTTTCGACCGCTTTCAAACGTTGGACAGGCCAGCCGCCCAGCGCGTTCAAGACGCGAACAGAACACCCGATACGGACGTGAGACCGGGGGTCATCAGCTTGAAAAACCTCGCCCCGGCCCGTCCCATGAGTGGACAGAACGGATATAGAAGGACAGAAGGTCCAGCCCTTGTGCGTTCCCGCCAATGTGATGGGAGAACAGGCCATCGTGAAGAGTGTCCGGAATAAAAAAAGGCGCCTCGGGAGAGGCGCCTTGATACTTACTGATCCAGGAAGGACCGAAGTTTTCGGGATCGGCTGGGGTGCTTCAGCTTCCGCAGCGCCTTCGCTTCGATCTGGCGGATACGTTCGCGGGTCACGCTGAACTGCTGACCCACCTCTTCAAGCGTGTGGTCGGTGTTCATACCGATGCCGAAACGCATCCGCAGCACACGTTCTTCACGCGGGGTGAGTGAGGCCAGGACCCGTGTCGTGGTTTCCTTGAGGTTCTCCTGAATGGCGCTGTCCAGCGGCAGCACAGCATTCTTGTCCTCGATGAAATCACCCAGCTGGCTGTCTTCTTCGTCACCAATCGGAGTTTCCAGCGAAATCGGCTCTTTGGCGATCTTCATCACCTTGCGAACCTTCTCAAGCGGCATTTGCAGCTTTTCGGCCAGTTCTTCTGGCGTCGGCTCGCGGCCGATCTCGTGCAGCATCTGGCGGCCGGTCCGGACCAGCTTGTTGATCGTTTCGATCATATGAACCGGAATACGGATCGTGCGTGCCTGATCCGCGATTGAACGCGTAATAGCCTGACGAATCCACCACGTTGCATAGGTCGAGAACTTATAGCCGCGACGGTATTCGAACTTGTCTACCGCCTTCATCAGGCCAATGTTACCTTCCTGAATAAGATCAAGGAATTGCAGGCCGCGGTTCGTGTATTTCTTGGCGATCGAGATCACCAGACGCAGGTTGGCTTCGACCATTTCCTTCTTGGCCTGCCGCGCCTCTTTTTCGCCCTTCTGGACCTGCTGAACGATGCGGCGGAATTCGCTGATGTCCAGACCTACATATTGGCCGACCTGAGCCATGTCGTTGCGCAGCTCTTCGACCTTCGCGGTCGAGCGTTCGATGAACATCTGCCAGCCCCGGCCCGGCTTTTCCGCCATTTCGGCCAGCCAGTTGGGGTCCAGTTCACGCCCGCGGTATTCGTCGATGAACTCGCGACGGTTTATCCGTGCCTGATCGGCCAGCTTCACCATCGAACTGTCCAGCGACATGACGCGACGGTTGATACCGTAAAGTTGGTCGATCAGCGCTTCGATCCGGTTGTTGTGCAGGTGAAGACCATTCACCAATTGCACAATCTCGGCCCGCAACTTCTGATAGGTCTCTTCGTCTTTTTCGCTGAACGTGCCATCCTCGTTCAAGGTGGCCGAAATGCGGCTGTCCTGCATTTCGGACAGCATCGCGAAATCGGTTGAGATCCGCTCCAGCGTGGTCAGAACCTGATCCTTCAATGCAGCTTCCATCGCGGCCAGCGACATGTTGGCCTGATCGTCTTCGTCATCGTCGTCGTCGCTGGTGATCGGGTTGCCATCGGCATCCAGTTCCGGCCCGGCCTCTTTCGCGGGTTTCGCAGCCTGCACCGCCGACGCGTCAACAACTGGCGCGTCCCCATCTTCGTCCAGTTGGTTGCCGAATGTGGTTTCCAGATCGATGACATCCCGCAGCAGAATATCCTCGGACAGCAATTCGTCGTGCCAGATGGTGATTGCCTGAAAGGTCAGTGGGCTTTCGCACAGGCCCGCAATCATGGTATTGCGCCCTGCTTCGATCCGCTTGGCGATGGCAATCTCGCCCTCACGGCTCAGCAGTTCAACCGAACCCATCTCGCGCAGATACATGCGAACGGGATCGTCGGTGCGGTCCAGCTTTTCAGTGGCGGCCCCGGCCAACGCAACCTCGCGGTTGCTTTCGGTGGTCGTCAGTTCGGTCGAGCCCTTGTTCTCTTCCTCTTCGGCCTCTTCATCTTCGATGATGTTGATGCCCATCTCGGAGAGCATAGACATAACGTCTTCGATCTGTTCCGAGCTGACCTGATCGGGCGGCAAAACCTGATTGAGCTGATCGTAGGTGATGTAACCTTTCTCGCGGGCCTCGGCGATCATCTTCTTGACGTTGGCCTGGCTCATGTCCAGCGAGATTTCCTGGTCCTGCTCGTCGGATTTGCGATCTTCGGTCGTGTCTTTGGCGGCCATTCAATGCTCCTGCAGGGATGGGTGATTCGATTGAACCGAATCATTAGCGCGTAGAAGTGATTCGGCCACCCGTTTACCCGTTTTTCTTTTCCAGTGCCTTACGAAAACACCATTTTACCGGCGTTTCCGCTCGAATTTGATGCCGGACATGATTGCCTCGAACGCGTCTTTCTCGTCGCGGTTGATTCGCGCCCCGTTGTCGGCGATGTCGAATATGGCCCTGTCTTCATTCTGGCTTCGGTTTGTCCGGTTGCGTTCTTCTGCCGCTTGCGCCAGCCGATATGTCAGCGCCTCATCGGCCAGATCGGACAACTCCTCTGCGGCTTCGGCAATCTCAGCATCCAACCCCCGGAGCGCTTTGATTTTCGCGAGTTCTTCGGCCAGAGTCATCTCGGCCTTTTCAACGTCGCCCGGTTTGAACACACAGGGGATTACGGCGACATGGCGAAGGGCCAGCAGGTTTTCAAGGGCCTCAGGCCCTAAAGTTTCGGCAATGTGGTCCTTCAGATTGTCCGGGTCATCGATCGCGTGGCGCAGAATTGCAGTTCGCAATGCGGCGTGATCAACATCGCGGCATTCCATCTCTTCCAGTTGGTGTTCGAACTGCACGACGACTTGGGGGTTAAGCGCGGCAATAGCCAGAATGGCCGCTTCGCGCAGTTGAATCTCGGCATTCTCGGACGAGGCCAGAAACGAGGACCGCGCGCCGGGCGTGGCGGGTTGTTTTGGCGGCACCCATTTGCCGCGCGGTTGCCATTGCCGGGATTGCGGCTGCCGTTGCGGACGGAACAACTGCCAGCGCAGGTCCTTGATTTCTTGCCCATAATGCGCCCGTATCGATGGGTCGCGGATCAGCTTGATTTTCTCGCGCAGGGACTTGTCCAAAGCCGCCTTGCGTTCAGGACTGTCGAACACCTTGCCGTCGGTCTCGCGCCGCCAAAGCAACTTGACCATCGGAATGGCACCATCCAGCACGGCCTTCACAGCGCCTGCCCCTTCGGCGCGCAGCAGGTCGTCGGGGTCTCTGCCTTCTGGCATCAGGGCAAACCGCAGCGACTTTCCAGCTTCGAGCAGCGGCAAAGCCAGATCAACCGCCCGCATCGCAGCGCGCAGACCTGCCGTGTCGCCGTCCAGCGCAATGATCGGCTCGTCCGAGATCCGCCACAGCAGTTGCAATTGATGTTCGGTGATGGCCGTTCCCAAAGGGGCAACCGACGCGCCAAAACCTGCTTCGGCCAGCGCGATCACATCCATATAACCTTCGGCCACGATCAGCGGCTGCCCCTTACCTGCCGCCTGTCGAGCCGGGCCTTGATTGTAAAGACTGCGCCCTTTGTCGAACAGCTCGGTCTCGGGCGAGTTCAGGTATTTCGCGTTGTCATTGGGGTCCATCGCCCGCCCGCCAAACGCGATGCAACGTCCGCGCGGGTCGCGGATCGGGTACATGATGCGGTTGCGGAAGGTGTCATAAGGCTTTTTGCCCTTGTTTGACGGCTTGGCCAGCCCGGCCCCAAGGATCAGGTCCTCGGCCACGTTCTTGCCGCGCAGATGGTCCCACAGCGCCTGCCAATCGTCCGGGGCAAATCCAATCTCCCACCGGTCCAGCGCTTGCGCGTTCAACCCGCGGCGCGTGAGGTAGTCTCGTGCGGCGGCTCCTGCCCCGGTCTTGAGCTGCAGGCGGAAGAACTGCGCTGCCTGCTCCATCACTTCAGCCAGCTGTGTGCGGTGGTCCTGTTTTTCCTGCGCCTTCGGATCGCGCGCAGGCATCGGCATCCCGGCTTCGCGGGCCAGAATCTCGACTGCTTCGATGAATGAGACATTCTCGGTCTCTTTCACAAAACTGATCGCGTCGCCTTTGGCGTGACAGCCAAAGCAGTAATAAAACCCCTTCTGATCATCCACGTGGAACGAGGCCGTCTTTTCATGATGGAACGGGCAAGGCGCCCACATGTCCCCTTTGCCCTGATTGGACTTGCGCTGGTCCCACATGACTTTGCGCCCGACAACCTGAGACAGGCTGAGCCGCGTGCGCAATTCGTCCAGAAATCCGGGGGGCAATGACATCTGCTAAACCTGCCAGAAATGAAAACGCGCGCCAAGAGGAAGGCGCGCGGTTGTCCACAGGGAAATGTCCGAGTTGTGGATTATTGTTGCAGGCACAGTTCAAGCCACGCCGCGCCTAGGTCTTTCTTGCGCACGTCCCGCATCTTTTGCTCATAAACCCAAGGTGTGATCAGCGGGATTGCAGCATTGTAGTTTTCGGGCCATGTCGGGCCGCTATCCGCCACCGCTTGTACAACGTCACGTTCTTTTACACGGTCCAGTCGCGCCTTTTGAACCGCAGCCACCACATCAGCTTGGTACTTGCAGCTTTGTTCCTTGGTTTCCTGAGCGGCCAAAGGGGTGGCCAACAGAGCCGCGACAAAAGCGATACGCAACATGGAATTCTCCGGAGATTCGTTTCTTTGAAGTAGATTGCCCGTCAACCTAACGGGCTGTCATGGACATTCAAGCCGCAGCGCGTACTGGCGGGATGAAATGATCACCCCGCCCACCTAATTCACAGCCCCTTGGCGCGGTAGCTTTTCGCAACGCGGTCAATCGCCACGATATAAGCCGCCGTACGCAGGTCCTCGACATCATCACGGCTGTGCCAAACCTCACGCATCGACTGATAAGCAATACGCATTGTGTCATCGAGACCCGAGCGCACCAACTCAAGCTCATCCGCGCCTTTGAGGTACTTGGCCTTGAAGTCCGGCGACATCGACCACGCATCCCCCAGGTACCGGTCCAGCCTTTCCAGCTCGCTGACGATCAGTTCGTGACGCGACTCTTCCTGACGACGCTGCATCCGGCCAAAGCGGATATGGCTAAGGTTCTTGACCCATTCGAAATAGGATACTGTCACACCGCCTGCGTTGGCATACATGTCGGGGATGATCACTGTGCCCTTCTTACGCAGGACTTCATCCGCGCCAGCGGTAACCGGACCATTGGCAGCTTCGATAATCAGCGGTGCCTTGATCCGATCGGCGTTCGACAGGTTGATGACACCTTCCAAAGCCGCCGGGATCAGAATGTCGCATTCAGCCTCCAGCACTGCCGCGCCTTCAGCGGAATGGGTCGCATCGGGATAGTCCTTTACGCCACCGTGTTTGACAATCCACTGACGCACGGCTTCGACGTCAATCCCGTCGGGATTAAATAGCGCACCGTCCCATTCGATGATTCCGGTGATGCGCGCGCCATCTTCCTCGCTGAGGAACTTTGCAGCGTGATAACCTACATTACCAAGCCCCTGCACGATAATGCGCTTACCATCCAGTTTACCTGACAAGCCTGCTTTCTGGATGTCTTCAGGGTGGCGGAAAAACTCGCGCAACGCGTATTGAACACCGCGCCCAGTCGCTTCGACCCGCCCCGCGATACCACCGGCATTCAGCGGCTTTCCTGTCACACAGGCGCGCGCATTGATGTCCGTTGTGTTCATCCGCGCGTATTGGTCAGCCATCCAAGCCATTTCACGCTCCCCAGTGCCCATATCGGGCGCAGGCACGTTTTGCGATGGGTTTATCAGGTCTCGCTTTGCAAGCTCATACGCAAAGCGCCGCGTGATCTGTTCAAGCTCATGCTCTTCATATTCTCGTGGATCAATGCAAAGCCCACCCTTGGAGCCACCAAACGGTGTTTCGACAAGTGCGCACTTATACGTCATCAGCGCAGCCAGAGCTTCGACTTCGTCCTGGTTAACCGCAGTGGCATATCGAATACCGCCCTTGACCGGTTCCATATGCTCCGAGTGGACAGACCTGTAACCAGTGAAGGTATGGATTTCACCACGCAGCCGCACGCCAAATCGAACTGTGTAGGTTGCGTTGCAGACACGGATCTTTTGCTCCAACCCCGGCGGCAGCTCCATAAGGGCGGCTGCCCTGTTGAACATCAGGTCAACACTTTCACGAAAGCTGGGTTCTTTGATGCCGGTCATAAAATCCTCCGTAGCGGTACATGACGATGCGTCACGACGTTTTGTCGCACCACTGGCGGCCTGCTGCAATCAAACAATGCACTTTTTTTAATCATTTTATGAACGCACGCTTAGTTGCCCTAGGGTGAGTCGCTCAGATCGGCCAACTCCTTAACGAATTGTTTTCATTTCATCGACAGATCACCTGAAACGGTCCAAATTATACCCCTTCGGCGCGTAAAAAGGCCAAAACCAAGCCTTTTTCGCCCAATTCACGCCACGTTTGAAAATTAACTTTGTCCCAAATCTCTTTTTCTTTGACGCACGAATTCGACGTGTGAGGCGGAGTAACCAGAATGCTAAATTCCTTGCTTTGTAACGACGGCTCGAAACCGAAGCGCAAAACGTTCAAGTTAGAGCAGTTCGCTCGGAACGAAGATGGCGTCTTCACTATCTTCGTATTGTTCATGGTGGTCCTGATGCTGGCAATTACCGGCATGGCCATGGATGTCATGAAGTATGAGCGTGACCGCGCCAGCCTGCAATCCACCCTGGACCGCGCTGTGCTTGCTGCCGCTGACCTTGACCAGGATCTTCCTGCCAAGGCGGTTGTCGATTCTTACATGGACAAGGCCGGGCTGGGCAATCTGAACGCCATTACGACGGTTGTTGAAGGGTTCGGCTCTAAAAAAGTAAGTGCTACAGCCGAAGCGGTTGTTCCGACCCGCTATCTGAGGTTCGGCAAAGTCACTGAACTGGGCCTTGTTGCCAGCAGTGCGGCTGAAGAATCCATTGGCGCTGTAGAAATCTCGTTGGTTCTCGACATTTCCGGCTCTATGTCGCGCTCGTCTGCCACACCATCGAAGACAAAAATCGCAGTGTTGAGAGAAGCTGCGTCGGAATTTGTAAGGCTCATGCTGGACAAACCTGATGAAACACAGATTTCAATCTCGATTGTTCCTTATGCAACGCAGGTCAACGCGGGTGCGCCAATCCTGGACAAGTTCACAAATGTCACGCAGGAACACAGCTATTCGCACTGCGTAAACTTCATTCCGGAACAGTACAGCGATTCTGATCTGGAACGCGATGACACGTTGGAGCGCACCGCCCATTTCGATCCTTTCACCTATTCTGAAGGGTCAATCGACCTGCCCGTTTGTCCGGTCCGCGCAGGAAGTGCAATCACCCCTGTCACCGACAATATGAACAAACTGCTTGCTCAGATTGCGTCCCTCACCCCCGGTGGGAACACGTCGATCGATATTGGGATGAAGTGGGGAACTGCCCTTCTGGACCCGAGCATGCGCGGAATTGTTCGCGACCTGTCGCTGGAACAGGATCCATCCTATGCAGGTACAACAATTGTGCCATCAAAATTCTCGGTCCGTCCCTCGGACTATGGCACCGACGTTCTGAAGATCGCCATTGTTATGACCGATGGTCAGAACACCGATCAATACATGCTTAACCCATCGCTGCGCGAAGGTATGTCAGACGTTTGGTACAACCCGGAAGCTGATGAATACACCGTGTACCATTCTCAGGGTCGTCCGAATTTTTTCTGGCCTCAGCAAGACGTTTGGGCGGATCATCCCTACGGAAACCCGGAACCTGAGACGCAGCTGAACGAAGAACCTGGAACAGCCGTTCGGTTGTCATATCCCGAACTGTTTAACCGAGTATCTTTGGCATGGAACGCACGGTACAACTATTACTGGCAGTCCAGCGGTTGGGCGGAATGGTATTCCAAGGCCTACGCGAAAGTTGAAACGTCGGCCAAGAACCAGCGCACCAAGCACATTTGTGATGCGGCCAAGGATCAGGGCATCATCGTTTACGGTATCGCGTTCGAGGCGCCCAGAAGCGGGTACAGGACCCTCAAAGACTGTGCCAGCTCTGACAGCCACGTCTATGACGTAAGTGGCCTGAACCTTGAGAAAGCCTTTGAATCCATCGCATCGTCGATCCGCAAGCTGAGGCTAACCCAATGATCAGCAGAAAGCTGTCGATGCTCCGCCTGTTTCGACAATCCGAGGCAGGCAATGCGACAATCGAGTTCATCATGCTCGTACCCTTCTTCCTGGCGCTTCTCGTGGCAGGAGCCGAACTGTCCATCATCACAATGCGGCATGCTGCTTTGGAGCGTGGGGTAGACCTGATCGTAAGGGATATTCGGCTGGGCACCGGTACGAACTGGGATCACGACGTAATCAGAAATCGGATTTGCGAAGTGTCCGGAATCAAGGATTGTACAGGGAATTTGCGACTGCAAATGGTCAAGCAGGACGCGTTCGCTGGTATCGTACTTTCAGACAACGTTCCCTGCACGGACAGTTCCGAAGATCCCAAACCGGTTCTGGATTTCAAAAGCGGCCAATCCAACGAGTTGATGATCTTGCGGGCCTGTTTGCGCATAGATCCGGTTCTTGAGACCTCAGCCATTGCCAAGCTTGTCCCGGACGCTACCGGTCACTACGCGGTGACCGCAACAACGGCATTCGTACAGGAGCCACTGTAAGATCATGTCTGTATTCCGAAACCTGAAGAATCGCTTCAAAGTCTTCAAGAAAGACGAAAGTGGCATTCTGACCGTAGAAGCCCTCATGATTTTTCCGCTGATGTTATGGACGATCACGTTCACGTTCACAGCATTCGAGGGGTTTCGTCAAAGCGCATCCAATCTGAAGGCAGCTTATACGATCAGCGACCTGATTTCGCGTGAAACGCAGGCCGTGACCGATGTGTATATTGACTCGTTGCACGATTTGGCGGGCAAGATGATCAATAACCGGTCAGAAGTGAAAATGCGGGTTTCTCTTATCGTTTACGATGAGGACGATAAACGCCATTATGTGCGCTGGTCGACCGTACGCGGCTTTGATCAGGAATGGGATGACAACAGGATCGATGAAATCGAAGACCGCCTGCCGCCAATGCCCAATCAGGACACCGTTATTCTGGTTGAAACGTCCAATGAATACATCCCCACGTTCCGACCGGGCTGGGATTTTGCGACAGGTATCACCTTTGAGAACTTCATCTTTACCCGTCCCCGCTTTACAAACGAAGTTGCTTGTAACTTAACCCAGACCCCGTTCGTCTGCACAAATAGCGGATAGAATTTCGGACATGAACTTGGCCTCGGCGGCAGATGTCATGCCGCCCACGCCAACCCGGTGACCAACCCGCCACCACAATCCCGGAGCCCAACTGTTCGCCGCCTTGTTTCGCGTACGGACCAGAAAGCCGTTTGACGGTTTGAAGGCGAACACACCCCGATCTACCGTTTCAATGTCGGCCACTTCTGCGATGATCTGACCCGACCCCGTTCGCAACTCGGTCCGCGTCAGTTCGATCCAGTCTTCTGTGGCGCGCCAGACGCGAAGCGCCAGCCAAAGCGATGCACCGCCAACGACAAACAGAAACACCTGCCAAACCGGTTCGGGTGGCGATGCCAGCGCGACATAGGTAACCAGCGTTCCAACCGTTGTCAGCATCCCTACCCCGGTCCATCGTCTGGGGGATGAGGCCTGAATCGTTGCCAACACGTCGTCCTGCATGGATGTCTCCTGTCTGATCCGCTTCGATCTAGCCATTTTGCGCCGGAAACAACAGAGGCTTGGCCGCAAAACAATTTCGCACAGGTCCGGTTATTTCATGCGAATTGACTGCCGTGGCGCAGAGATTACATGCTGCCCGGATGAAACGGAGGTGAACATGTCCCTTAGACCGACGTTAGAAACACGCAAAGCCATCCCCACAATGGAAGGGGCTGGTGTCAAACTTCACCGTGCATTCGGGTTTCAGGATCCGTCCGAACTGGATCCTTTTCTGCTGTTCGATGATTTCAGAAATGACCGCCCGCAGGATTACCAGGCCGGGTTTCCCTGGCACCCGCACCGGGGAATTGAAACGATCACTTACGTTCTGACCGGCACAGTCGAGCATTCGGATTCGCTGGGTAACACCGGCACGCTTGGCGCCGGTGATGTGCAATGGATGACCGCAGGATCCGGTATCTTGCATCAGGAAATGCCAAGCGGCAACATCTCGGGCCAGATGCACGGCTTCCAGTTGTGGGGCAACCTGCCCTCGGATCAGAAGATGACCGCCCCGCGCTATCAGGACGTTCAAAGCAAGGACATCCCCGAAATCACCGATGACGATGGCACCACAGTGCGGGTGATCGTAGGTGAGTTCTGGGGTAAGACCGGACCCGTTGACGGGATAGCTGCTGACCCGCAGTATCTGGATATCTCTGTCCCGGCAGGTGTGAAGAAAACCCTCCGGATCGATACGTACCGCCGTGCCTTCGCCTATGTGTTTCAGGGTCAGGCCGCCTTTGCCGATGCCTCGCAGCCGACAGGTGTGCTGTTGGAAAAGGAAATCGCCGGGCAAGAGGTCAATATCCGCGACATGTCAGGGGATCGCACGCTTGTCCGTTTTGGCACGGGCGATGAAATCACCGTTCAGGCTGGCCCCCAAGGTGTGCGGTTCCTGCTGATCTCTGGGGCTCCGATCAACGAACCCGTCGCGTGGCATGGCCCCATCGTGATGAACACGCGGGCCGAACTGGAACAGGCATTTCGCGAGCTGCGCAATGGCACGTTCATTCACCCCGCGCACTAACAGCGTGACGGTTTGACCCTGTCAGGCCGTCACGGCCTTGTGCACCATGTTCCAATAGATCTCTTCGACCTCGTCCAGTGACAGGCGACCACCCGAACGGTACCAGGTCATCACGCCGTTCAGCATGGCAATCACGGCCAGCGTTGCAATCTTCGTGTCCGAAATTGCGAATTGTCCGGCCTGCTGCCCTGAGTCAAGTATGCTTTCCAGCACGTTTTCGTATTGGCGCCGCAAGTCTTCGATTTCAGCAAAGTTTTCGGGCGAAAGATTGCGCAACTCCATATAGGCGATGAAAACTTCGTCGGGGCGTTGCAAATGGAAGCGGATGTGAAAGCCGATAAACTGGCGCAAAGCGTCTTCGGCATCGTCGCAACGGCCCATTGCATCAAGCGCCTCAAGCAGGTCCTGCATGTGTTCGCGCATCAACCGGTGCAAAAGGCTCTGTTTGTCGGGCGTATAGTTATAAAGCGCGCCTGCCTGTACGCCGACCTCTTTTGCGATCTGCCGCATCGAGACAGCGGCATACCCATAGCGGGCAAAAAGGTGCAGCGCGGCCTTGCGGATTCGCGGGCCGGTTATGTCGGAATGTGAGCCTTGAGTGCGTGCCATGGGTCTACAGTATATGAACAGATGTTCATATAGAACCCCGCTTGAACGATGTCGTCAAAACGTGCATCACGATGGGGCAACAAAGACCGAAAAGCCTGCGACATGAAACTGCTGCCTGTTTTGCCCCTTATTCTATTTTGCGCCGCCTGTGCGGACATTCCCGAGTTGGAAGGCAGCGAACCGGCTGCAGTCAGATCCGCCCCCTACCCGCGCCTTATTCCGTTGCAGGAAACCTTAGGGCCACCGGTGGACCCGATCCATCAGGCAGCAGCAGTCGAAGACGATCTGACCCAACGCAGCAATGCCTTGGCCCAAAAGGCGCAGGCGCTACAAAACGCGCAAACCAACTGACGCGTCATAAATCACCCCTACTATCCCCCAGTGACGGATTGCACCCTTGGCCTGAACCCGCTAAGGCAGCGCTGATTGGACAAGCATCCGACACCAGAAAAATTCGAGCGGAAAAGGACCCACGACATGACACAGGCACTGCGGCTGGGAATTGCGGGCTTGGGAACGGTCGGCGTGGGTGTCGTCAAGATCGTCCGCCGCCATGCAGAATTGTTGCAGGCCCGCACAGGCCGTTCGATTGAAATCGTGGCTGTATCCGCGCGCGACCCGAACAAGGACCGTGGCGTGAACCTGTCGGATTATGCCTGGGAAACCGATCCGGTTGCACTGGCAAAACGCGACGACATAGACGTTTACGTCGAATTGATGGGTGGCGAGAACGGTCCTGCCAAAGCCTCGGTCGAAGCAGCATTGGCCAGTGGCAAGGATGTGGTCACCGCCAACAAGGCGTTGCTTGCCATCCACGGGCAGGAACTGGCTGAAAAGGCCGAGGCCGCCGGTCGTGTGATCCGGTTTGAGGCCGCTGTCGCTGGTGGTATCCCGGTAATCAAATCCCTGACCGAAGGTCTGGCGGGCAACGAAATCACCCGCGTGATGGGTGTCATGAACGGGACGTGCAACTACATCCTGACCCGGATGCAATCGCAGCGTCAGGGCTACAATGCCCTTTTCGATGAATGCGCCGAATTGGGATACCTTGAGGCCGACCCCAATCTGGATGTCGGAGGTATCGACGCTGCGCACAAGCTGGCTCTGCTATCCTCGATTGCGTTTGGGACCAAGCCGAATTTCGACGGGATCGAGATTGAGGGTATTCAGCAGATCAGCCTGGACGACATTGATCAGGCCGAAGACATGGGCTTTCGCATTAAACTGCTGGGCGTGGCGCAGCGCACCGCACGCGGGCTGGAGCAACGCATGCAGCCTTGCCTGGTACCCAGTGAATCGCCACTGGGCCAACTGGAAGGCGGCACCAATATGGTCGTGATCGAAGGCGACGCGGTTGAGCAGGTTGTTCTGCGCGGCCCCGGCGCAGGCGAAGGTCCGACAGCCAGCGCTGTGATGGGCGATGTCTGCGATCTGGCGCGTGGATTGCATATCCCGACCTTTGGCCGCCCAGCCACCACGCTTGAAACCGCAGTTCCCGCCGTCACCGGCCGACCTGCGCCGTATTATCTGCGGCTGGGCCTGCTGGATAAACCCGGTGCATTGGCCAAGGTTGCGGCCATTCTGGGCAATGCCGGGGTGTCAATCGACCGGATGCGCCAATATGCACATGCCGAAAGCACCGCGCCTGTGCTGATCGTCACCCATAAGACCACCCGAACGGCGCTGGACGTCGCGTTGGAGGGTTTCCGCGAAACCGATGTGGTTGCAGGCGACCCAGTTGCATTGCGGATTGAGGCGGTTTGACCTTGCGGCCTGCATGAAACGCAAGCTATGCCGGAAGACACGGCTATACTGACCAGAGGATACAGAAACATGAGTGCTGCCAAGACCGATTTCAATGACCGCCTGCTGTCTCTGGGGCTGGCCAGGGTGGCGGAACAGGCTGCACTGGCCTCGGCTTCGCTGGTAGGCCGGGGCGATGAGAAAGCCGCGGATCAGGCCGCTGTGAACGCAATGCGCGAACAGCTGAACCTACTGGATATCGCAGGTGTTGTAGTCATCGGGGAAGGCGAGCGTGACGAGGCGCCGATGCTGTATATCGGCGAAGAGGTTGGCACCGGAAATGGCCCCGGCGTGGATATCGCATTGGATCCGCTGGAAGGCACCACGCTGACCGCCAAGGATATGCCAAACGCACTGACCGTCATCGCCATGGGCCCGCGCGGCTCGATGCTGCACGCGCCGGATGTGTATATGGACAAACTGGCGGTTGGCCCAGGGCTGCCGGAAGGTGTCGTGAATCTGGACATGTCGCCACGCGAGCGTGTCGAAGCACTGGCCAAGGCCAAGGAGTGCAAGCCGGCCGACATCACCGTCTGCATTCTGGAACGCCCGCGCCACGAGGCGATGATTGCCGAAGTGCGCGAAACCGGCGCCGCGATCCGTCTGATCACTGATGGTGACGTGGCGGGTGTCATGCATTGCGCTGAAAGCGAAGTAACCGGCATCGACATGTATATGGGCCAGGGTGGCGCGCCCGAGGGTGTGCTGGCCGCCGCTGCGCTGAAATGTATGGGTGGGCAGATCTTTGGTCGCCTGTTGTTCCGTAACGATGACGAACGTGGCCGGGCCGCAAAGGCAGGCATCACCGATCTGGACCGTGTTTATGCACGCGATGAGATGGTGACGGCGGATGTGATCTTTGCCGCCACCGGCGTGACCGGTGGCTCTTTGCTGCCCCGGATCAAGCGCGAGCCCGGCTGGGTGGAAACCACGACGCTGCTGATGCGGTCCAAGACCGGGTCGGTGCGCCGCATGTCCTACCGCACGCCGACATGGCCGCATGACAACACATAACGGCTTGCGCCGTTGCCTTCGGCGAGAGTATTTCTGAAAAGGTGAAGAGGCCGGGTCCGCAAGGGTCCGGCCTTGGCGCATGAGAGGCGAGCAATGAGTTTTCTTGGAGTCGAGCAATCACTGACGGGACGGCTTTGGGTTGGACCCAGCCCGGAGATTGAGCGGGCGGCCGAGATGATGGCGCAACAAACCGACCTGCCCCGTGCCGTTTGCCAGGTTCTGGCCCGGCGCGGCGTGCCCGTATCGGAGGCGCCCGGCTTTCTTGACCCAAAGCTGAAGGAATTGCTGCCTGATCCGCGGGCCATCAAGGATATGGAAGTTGCTGCCACGCGCTTTCTGGAAGCCGTCCGCAATCGCCAGAAAATTGCGGTGTTTGCGGATTACGATGTCGATGGCGGCAGCTCTGCCGCGTTGCTGCTGGTCTGGCTGCGGCAGATGGGCGTGCAGGCGACGCTTTATGTGCCGGACCGGATCGACGAAGGGTATGGCCCCAACGTTCCCGCGATGCAGGAGCTTGCGGCTACGCATGATCTGATCATCTGCGTTGATTGCGGCACGCTCAGCCATGATCCGATTGCGGCGGCGACGGGGGCGGATGTGATCGTTCTGGACCACCATCTGGGGGGCGAGACGCTGCCCGATTGCGTCGCAGTGGTGAACCCAAACCGACAGGATGAAAGCGGCGATCTTGGTTATCTTTGCGCGGCGGGCGTTGTGTTCCTGATGCTGGTCGAGGCCGGTCGGCAGCTGCGTGACGCGGGCGCAAGGGGACCGGACCTGATGGCCCTTCTGGATCTGGTGGCCCTGGCGACCGTTGCCGATGTGGCACCACTGATCGAGGCC
Source organism: Ruegeria sp. N7 (assembly GCF_056531345.1). Lineage (NCBI taxonomy): Bacteria > Pseudomonadati > Pseudomonadota > Alphaproteobacteria > Rhodobacterales > Roseobacteraceae > Ruegeria > Ruegeria sp. N7. The sequence goes on from NZ_JBQFLR010000005.1 coordinate 120,712, forward strand.
AACCGCGCCCTGGTGCGACAGGGGCTGAAAGTGATGGCACAGCGGCAGCGCCCCGGCCTTGTCGCGCTGTCCGATATCTCGCGCATGGATACCGCGCCGAACAGTTATCACCTCGGGTTTCTGCTTGGGCCCCGCGTGAATGCCGGTGGACGGATTGGTCAGGCCGATCTGGGCGCGCGCTTGCTGAGCACCGATTCCCAGCAAGAGGCGCAGGCGTTGTCCGAACGTCTGGATGCCTTGAACACTGAGCGCCGTGACATTGAAAACACGGTACGTGCCGCCGCGCTGGAGCAAGCCGAGGCGCGTGGCTTGGACGCCCCTTTGGTCTGGGCAGCAGGCGAAGGCTGGCACCCCGGTGTCGTTGGTATCGTGGCCTCTCGGCTGAAGGAGACAGCCGATCGACCGGCGATTGTGATTGGCTTTGACGGGGATGAGGGCAAAGGTTCGGGCCGCTCGGTTTCCGGCGTCGATCTTGGGGCTTCGATCCAGCGTCTGGCGGCCGAAGGGTTGCTGGTCAAAGGAGGCGGCCACAAGATGGCCGCGGGTTTGACCGTCATGCGCGATCAACTGGAACCCGCAATGGAGCGCCTGAGCGAGCTGCTGGCCAGACAAGGGGCGGGCCAGGGTGGACCTGCGGATTTGAAACTGGATGGCGCATTGATGCCCGGTGCAGCAACCGTGGATCTGATCGAGCTGATCGAACAGGCCGGACCGTTTGGTGCCGGAGCCCCTGCCCCGCGCTATGCGTTGCCTGACCTGCAGGTTCGCTTTGCAAAACGGGTCGGTGAATCGCATCTGAAACTGTCGCTGACCGATGGAATGGGCGGCGCGCTGGATGCGATTGCCTTTGGTGCTTTTGATGGGCCAATGGGCGAAAAACTGTCAAATCACGGCGGTGCGCGCTTTCATTTTGCGGGTCGGCTTGAGGTCAACACCTGGGGCGGGCGCCAATCTGTGCAGCTCAGGCTGGAGGACGCGGCAGAAGCCCGTTAACACGCGGCTTTGGTGTGCTAAAAAACTTTCCCGTCCCTGCGTTTTTACGCTTGCGGGGGTCACGGCGAAACCGTAAAAGGCCCTCCACAAGCCAGCGTGGCCCGTTCGTCTATCGGTTAGGACGCCAGGTTTTCAACCTGGAAAGAGGGGTTCGATTCCCCTACGGGCTGCCATTTGCGCTTGTGACCTTATACCAAGTGGCCCGTTCGTCTATCGGTTAGGACGCCAGGTTTTCAACCTGGAAAGAGGGGTTCGATTCCCCTACGGGCTGCCACTCTTCCTTAGCTTCTTCCATCCCAAAGCAGCAAGATCATCCGGGCCGCGTCTGGAATCAGCAACCTAGCTGTCATCAGCGATCTGAATTTCGATGCCCCAACGGTCAAGGAATCTGGCCACCCCACCCTTTGGCACAGCATCCGTGACCAGCGAATGCACCAGCCGAGGATCCGGCCCCACATAAGGTGCCCTTTCACCAAACTTGGAATGTGCTGCAGCCATGACAACCTGGTCCGCACACCTGACCACCACCGATGCAAGATCCGCTTCGACCGCGCTGTGATACAGAAACCCTTTGCTGTCTGAAATCGCGTCCGTGCTCAGGATCACGATGTCAAAGGCATAGCGTTGCAGCTGCTTGTGGGTGACGTGACCAAACGTCCCCCTTTCATCGATCTGCAACTCACCCCCCAAAAGGTGCACCCGGTTTCCGTTGACCCCGGCCAAGGTCTGAACGACACCGATGGAGTTGCTGACAACCGTGAGGTTGCTGACCTGTCGCAGCTCTTCTGCGACGAAGGCGGTTGTCGATCCCACATCCAGGAAAACGGTCATCTGATCGCGAACCAGTTTCGCGGTATGCCCGGCGATCAAACGCTTTTCATCAGCGTCTTGTGATATCCGGTGAAAGAAGTTGGGGGCGCCCTGCACTCCGGCAAGGTAAGCTCCGCCATGAACGCGTTCGACTGTACCCGCCTTTGACAAGGCTTTGATCGTTCGGCGCACCGTCTCTTCGGATACGCCGAGCATATTCGCCAAATCCGAATTCCGGGCCGTTCCACCCAAACGTCTGAGGGCATCAAGCAATTCCAGCTCACGATGGGTGTTGAGGGTATTCTTCTTCACGAACCGGCTCCGGAATTTTCCTTTATATGGACACGGAATACCGTGAACGGCAAGGCAGTGCTACATCCGCATTGCCACAACTGGCCTTTTGTCGGAACGGATTGGTGCCATGTGAGCACTGAGTTTCAGCAGTAGTGATCCGGGAAGCTGGTTTGCCTGACTTCTCACGAGTGCCGGATCAGTGTCCATGCCTCTCGCAACGCGAATGCAATTCAACGCACCCTCTGTCATCTCTTGCTTGCAATGGGTCTCAGTGGAGTTCCCTATTTCCCTCGCGGAGAAATTTTGAAATTTCGATAACATAATTATATAGTTACAATCATTTACAGCGTTGAAAACAAATTCAATTCACGCGACTCCAGAATGCCTGAACGTCAATTACTAAAAATTTAGTTTGACACGTACGCAAAAAATCGCTGATGCTGTTCTGCATCCGGTTCCCGCCGGAGAACCATAATTTTTGGGAGGAGACAGATGCGGAGACATCTACTTTCCGCAGTGGCGGCGGCTGCCGTCATTGCGGGGCACGGGTCCGCTTGGGCCGACGAAGCCGCAGCACAACGTTGGATCGACGACGAATTCCAGCCATCGACCTTGTCGAAAGACGAACAGATGGCCGAGATGCAATGGTTTATCCAAGCTGCACAGCCCTACGCTGGCATGGAAATCAACGTCCTGTCCGAAGGTATTCCGACGCATTCCTACGAGTCGGAGGTTCTGACCAAGGCGTTTGAAGAAATCACCGGCATCAAGGTCAATCACCAGATCCTTGGCGAAGGCGAAGTGGTCCAGGCTGTTCAGACCCAGATGCAGACAGGTCGGAACCTGTATGACGGCTATGTCAACGACAGTGACCTGATTGGTACCCACTCGCGTCTGCAACTGGCCTATCCGCTGACCGACATGATGGGCGGCGACTGGGCGGCGACAACCTCGCCGACAATCGATCTGGATGACTTCATGGGCATTCAGTTCACCACCGGGCCGGACGGCAAGCTGTATCAGCTGCCCGACCAGCAGTTTGCGAACCTTTACTGGTTCCGCAAGGACTGGTTCGATGACGAGGCCAACAAGGCCGCGTTCAAAGAGAAATACGGCTATGATCTGGGCGTTCCGGTCAACTGGTCGGCCTATGAAGACATCGCCGAGTTCTTCACCAATGACGTGAAAGAAGTCGACGGCGTGGCGATCTACGGCCACATGGATTACGGCAAGCGCGCGCCCGACCTTGGCTGGCGCATGACCGACGCCTGGCTTTCGATGGCCGGTGCTGGTGACAAGGGCGAGCCGAACGGTATTCCGGTTGACGAATGGGGCATCCGCATGGAAGCGGGCACCTGTAACCCGGTCGGCGCCTCGGTGTCGCGCGGTGGTGCTGCAAACGGTCCGGCTGCGGTCTATGCGATCCGCAAATGGGACGAATGGCTACGGGCCTACGCGCCTCCGGGTGCGGCGTCTTATGACTTCTATCAGTCGCTGCCGGCACTGAGCCAGGGCAACGTGGCCCAGCAGATTTTCTGGTACACCGCCTTTACCGCCGACATGGTGAAGCCGAAATCCGAAGGCAACAACACCGTGGATGACGAAGGCACGCCGCTGTGGCGGATGGCGCCCAGCCCGCACGGCCCCTACTGGGAAGAAGGCCAGAAGGTTGGCTATCAGGACGTGGGTTCCTGGACGTTCCTGAAATCAACCCCCTCGGATCGTGCGCAGGCAGCCTGGCTTTATGCCCAGTTCGTGACGTCCAAGACTGTTGATGTGAAGAAGTCCCATGTGGGTCTGACCTTCATCCGCGACAGCTCGGTCAACCACGAGTCGTTCACGGAACGCGCATCCAAGCTGGGTGGTCTGGTCGAATTCTATCGCTCGCCTGACCGCGTGGCGTGGTCGCCAACCGGCATCAACGTTCCGGACTATCCAAAGCTGGCCCAGATCTGGTGGCAGCAGATCGGTGACGTGAACTCGGGCGCCTTCACACCGCAAGAGGCGATGGACCGTCTGGCCGAAGAGATGGACATCACCATGGCCCGTATGCAGGCCGCGGATGAAAGCGCCGGTGTCTACGGTGGCTGTGGCCCGCGATTGAATGAACCGCAGGACGACGCATTCTGGCTGGAAAAAGCGGGTTCGCCCAAGGCCAAGCTGGAAAACGAAAAGCCGCAGGGCCAGACCGTCAACTATGACGAACTGGTTAAGCGCTGGCAGTCCCAGTAAATGCAACATCGTAGGCCGGGCTAAAGCCCGGCCTACCACTGAATGCCCCGCGAGTTTCCCAGATGATCGAACTTCAAGACGCGACCAAACGGGTCGGCAACGTCATCCATATCAAGCCAACCAACCTGACGCTGCAAACCGGCCATTTCAACGTGCTATTGGGCGCGACAGGTTCCGGAAAAACGTCACTGATCAAAATGATGGCCGGGTTGGACCCGATCGCCTCGGGCAAGGTCCTGATGGACGGACAGGACGTGACACGGTTGAACACGCAAAAGCGGCAGATCAGCCTGGTGCACCAGTTTTTCGTGAACTACCCACATATGACCGTATTTGACAACATCGCCTCGCCCCTGCGCGTGGCTGGCATGGCTAAGTCCGAGATCGATGGCCGCGTGGAAGAGGCCGCCGATATGCTGCAACTGCGCCCCATGCTGCACCGCCGCCCGCATGAGCTGTCGGGCGGGCAACAACAGCGAACCGCGCTGGCGCGTGCCATCGCAAAAGAAAGCCGCGCCGTCTTCCTTGATGAGCCGCTTGCGAACCTTGATTATAAACTGCGCGAAGAGCTGCGCGAACAACTGCCGGATCTGTTCGCTGGTCGCGGGGCCGTCGTTGTCTACGCCACCTCGGAGCCTGAAGAGGCATTGCTGTTGGGAGGCTACACCGCACTGATGGAAGACGGCCGTGTGACCCAGTTCGGCCCAACCACCGACATCTACCGTAATCCGGAAAACATTGCTGCGGCGCGTGTATTCTCGGATCCGCCTATCAATGTGGCCCGTATTACTGTTTCCAGCGCCCGGGCGCAATTGGCAGGCAATGTCGGCTGGGCAGCCTCGGGCATGGCCGACGGGGAATATATGATCGCCGTTCGCCCTCATCGCGTGACGCCATTCCGTACGTCTGACGCCGATGTCGAACTGACCGGACGTGTGATCGTGACCGAACTGTCAGGTTCGGATTCCAGCGCGCATTTCCAGCATGGTGACGAAGCCTGGGTTTCACTCGCCGCTGGCGTGCATCCTTATCAGGTCGGCGAAGATCACAGTTTCTACATGAACCCGGCGCATTGCCGGTACTTCAGCCAAGACGGCAAAAGGGTGGCCTGACATGGCACAGATCAAGCTTTCAAACCTTCGACACAGCTATATGCCATCGCCAAAAGGCCCCGAGGACTATGCCCTGAAGGAAATCGACGTGACATGGCGCGATGGCGGGGCCTATGCGCTGTTGGGGCCGTCAGGTTGTGGCAAGTCCACGCTGCTGAACATCATATCCGGTCTTCTCACCCCCTCGGAAGGTCGGATACTGTTCGATGATAAGGACGTCACCGCCCTGCCCCCGGACCAACGCAACATCGCGCAGGTATTTCAGTTCCCGGTGATCTACGACACGATGACCGTGGGCGAAAACCTGGCCTTCCCGTTGAAGAACCGGGGTGTCGACGCCGAAACCATCAAGCGTCGCGTTCTGGAAATCGCCGAGATGTTGGACGTCACGGACATGCTGAACACCCGCGCGTCAGGTCTGAGCCCGGACAACAAACAGAAGATCTCGATGGGTCGCGGCCTTGTTCGCGACGACGTGAATGCGGTGATGTTTGATGAACCGCTGACCGTGATCGACCCGCACCTGAAATGGAAACTGCGGTCCAAGCTGAAAGAGCTGCATCAGCGCGTGCAGGCAACCATGATCTACGTGACACACGACCAGACCGAGGCGCTGACCTTCGCCGACGAAGTGGTGGTAATGCAGGACGGTGAAGTGGTTCAGATCGGAACGCCGGTCGAACTTTTCGAACGGCCACAGCACACATTTGTCGGCCATTTCATCGGCTCGCCGGGTATGAATGTCCTTCCATGTGAAGCCAAAGGCGACCGCGCCGTTTTTGAAGGGCACGAGGTCATGCTGGAAGGTCCCACACATGGTGACGGCGGCCGTACCGATCTGGGTATCCGCCCGGAATATGTAGGTTTCGGCGACTCCGGCATTCCGGCACATGTGACCAAGGTCGCCGATATCGGCCGCCACTATGTGGTCAGCGCCGTGGTCGGCAACACCGCCCTCAAGGTTGTGACCGAACACAGTGTACCGGAACCGGGATCACAGGTCTTCTTGCAATTCAAACCCGAACAATCCCGCGTCTACCGCGACGGCTGGATCGCAACTCAGGAGCGGGCGCAATGAGAACGGAAAACCAAAAAGCATGGTTCTTTGTCCTGCCCGTTCTTGCGCTGGTGGCGTTCAACGCGCTGGTGCCCATGATGACGGTGGTCAACTACTCGGTGCAGGAAACCTTCGGCAACAACCAGTTCTTCTGGGAAGGTTTGGGCTGGTTCGAACAGATCCTGCGATCCGACCGGTTTCAGGCAGCACTTGGTCGGCAATTCCTATTCACCTTCCTAATCCTGCTGATCGAGGTTCCGCTGGGCATCATCGTTGCCCTGTCTATGCCGCGCAAGGGCTTTTGGGTGCCGGTCTGTCTGGTGCTGATGGCTTTGCCGATGCTGATCCCATGGAACGTTGTGGGTTCGATGTGGAACATCTTCACTCTGCCCAAAATCGGATTGCTGGGATATTTCCTGAATGACGTGCTGGGCATCAACTATGACATGACGCAACAGCCGCTTTCGGCCTGGATCACCGTCATCGTCATGGATGTGTGGCACTGGACGTCGCTGGTCGTGCTGCTGTGCTATGCCGGCCTCGTGTCGATTCCCGACGCCTATTATCAGGCCGCCAAGATCGACGGCGCCAGCCCGTGGTCGGTGTTCCGCTATATCCAGTTGCCCAAGATGAAGACGGTTCTGACCATCGCTGTTCTGCTGCGGTTTATGGACAGCTTCAATATCTATACCGAGCCTTTTGTTCTGACCGGCGGCGGTCCCGGCAACTCGACCACCCTGCTGTCGATTGACCTTGTGAAGATCGCACTGGGACAGTTCGACCTTGGCCCGGCGGCAGCGATGAGCCTGATCTACTTCGCCATCACGCTGCTGGTGTCGTGGCTCTTCTACACTCTGATGACAAAGGACGACGCAGAATGAAAAAGCGGTCCATCATCCCGATCCTCTATATCGCCTTCCTGATGCTGCCGATCTATTGGCTGGTGGCGATGTCCTTCAAGACAACGAACGAGATTCTGTCGGGCTTTTCCCTGTTTCCCCAGACTTTTACGCTGGAGAACTATATTACCATCTTCACAGACCCAACCTGGTACTGGGGTTACATCAACTCGATCACCTATGTGACTCTGAACACAGTGCTTTCCGTCTGCGTTGCCTTGCCTGCGGCTTATGCGTTCTCGCGCTATCGGTTCCTCGGTGACAAGCAACTGTTCTTTTGGCTGTTGACCAACCGCATGGCCCCAGCGGCGGTGTTCGCCCTGCCATTCTTCCAGCTTTATTCGTCGATCCACCTTTTCGACACCTATCTGGCCGTGGCTTTGGCCCATACGCTGTTCAACGTGCCGCTGGCGGTGTGGATTCTGGAAGGGTTCATGCGTGGTATCCCAAAGGAGCTGGATGAAACCGCCTATGTGGATGGATATTCGTTCCCGCGCTTCTTCGTGACAATCTTCCTGCCCAACATCAAGGCAGGTGTCGGTGTCGCGGCGTTCTTCTGCTTTATGTTCTCATGGGTGGAAATGCTGCTGGCCAAGACCCTGACCGCGGTCGAGGCCAAACCCATCGCTGCTGTGATGACCCGTACAGCATCCAGTGCCGGGTACGAATTGGGTCTGCTGGCCGCCGCGGGCACCCTGACCATCATCCCTGGTGCCATTGTCATCTGGTTTGTTCGCAACTACATCGCGCGTGGCTTCGCGATGGGACGTGTGTGAGGTTCGACATGCGAAAACTGCTTCTCACCCTCCCCTTCTTGCCCTCAACAGCCTTTGCCCAGGCCAAGGCCGGATGGGGCAATGTCGGACAAGAGGCCGAAAAAGGGTTCTCGTGGACGGACCCCCTTTGGCCTGATTTCTGGATGGCATGGACACCTGCCACGCTGGCCGTGTTTGTCGGTATCTTCTCGGCCATTGCATGCATTGGCTTGCTGGAGGGCTTCAAATTCCGCGACGGAATTGAACGGCGCGGGGTTCTGGGGCTGACAACCACGCTGGGGGATCGCCTGTTCATCACCCTTCTGGGGGCCGCATATATTTTCCTGGCGTGGCTTGGATTGGTCGGGCAACCCGTTTGGACACCGCTGTTCCTGTCCATTGGCTGGGGCGTTTTTGTTTTCTGGAAAGTTTAGACTTTGAGAAATCGCGAAAGGATGCTTGTCTGTCAGGCATACTAACCATGACGACACCGAGACCAATGCGAAAGAAAAAGACAACAAATCTGCTGACCGAGGTCGAACTGGAGTTCATGAACGAGCTCTGGGCCCTCGGGCAAGGCTCGGTGCGTGATGTCCTGGACCGCCTGCCATCAGAACGCAACCTGGCCTATACATCCGGGGCCACGATCCTGCGCATTCTGGACGAGAAGGGTTTTGTGGAAAGCCACAAGTCGGGAAAGACCCTGATCTATACGCCGCTTCTGGAAAAGGACAGATATCAGGCCCGTTCGCTTCAAAATCTGTCGCGCACGCTTTTCGACGACACCCCCGCCACACTGGTGGCGCGGCTGGTCGACGACGCGGGGCTGAGCGAAGCCGACCTGGAGGAAATTCGAGCACTGGTAGAGAGGAGACTGCAAAATGACAGCGGTTAGACCGGTTCTCGACGCATTCATCGAACTCAACATCGTGCTGGCCTTTTCGGCGGTCATCTGGCTGGTGACCCGCACGGCCCTAAGCCGCACCGCCCTACGCAATGGCTATGTCGCACAGTTGCGGGCGCTCAAGACCTTGTGCATTTGTGTCCTTGCCAGCCCGTTTCTGGCGGTTTGCGTGTCGTCGCTGGCGACTTACGCTTGGCCGGGCAGTGCCGTGGCCCTTGGCGATATCGCCGTTGCAGCCTATCTGCGCGGTGACATCGCAATGCCTGCTACTCAGTTCGAAGCACTGCTGAACACCCGCGAAAGGTGGGTTGATCTGGCATTGTCCGGGCGGCAGCCCGTGATCACCCTCGTTACCGCCATACTTGCCTGTATCGCAGCCGTGTACGCCGCGCGTGCCTTGCGGGACGCAATGACGATTTGTCAGACTGTCAATTCCAGTTTTCTTTGGCGGCGGTCCGCCAAGGTGGATATTCGACTGTCCGATCGCATCACTGTGCCCTTTGCCGTGCGAGGACTTCGCCGCCGCCACGTCGTTCTGCCCAGCCATCTGCTGGACACCCCGCGCGAGTTGCGTTTTGCACTTGCCCACGAGTTTCAGCATATCCGTACGGGTGACGTCGAATGGGAACTGGGGTTTGAGCTGCTGCGTCCGCTGTTGTTCTGGAACCCCGCCTATCTGATGCTCAAGTATCAGTTCGGCCGGCTGCGCGAGTTGGCCTGCGACCAGTCGGTTGTTGCGCGCAAACGGATTGATGCGCGGGAATACACGGCGTGCCTGCTGGACTATTGCGCCCGGACAATCTCAACCAACAGCCCACGCGTTCTGAATGTTGCCTTTGTGACAGGCGGTAAGGCAAAGCGCGTATTGCGGCAACGTGTAATCGCGCTGACCGATGTTCAGCCATCGGTACCTGCCCTACCGGCAGTGTTCCTTGGAATGACGCTGATCTTTGGTGCGCTTTTGGCTCTGGGGTCGGCCTCAATCCAGCAGACACGGGATTGGAGCCATGACCGCCTGATGCTGTCGACAGTGGTCAACCTGGAACGGCTGGAAGCGCGCAATCAGGGGAACTGACCTGATCGCTTACCAGCCGCGACGCCCGAACAGCGAGTGAAGCCGCCCCTGATCGGCAAAAGGCTCGGGCGTTTGCACCCGTTCCAGCCGTGCCACTACGCGCGCGACAAGAACCCATCCTATGACAGCAAAGATGACGCCCCCAAAAGCCTGACCCAGCAGAACGCCCGAGGCCCCGGCGATTTGTGAGCCAATCATGGCAAACACCCATGTGCCAATAGTGTGACGACCCCAGTTTATCCATGTGGAATAGACCGGATGGCCCAGATTGTTGAAACTGGCATTTGTCACAAAAATCACACCGTTGAAGAACGAAGCCAATGCCAGCGGGCCGCAGAACAGATAAATCAGTACGCGCGTTTCCCCCTGGGCTGCGAACAAATTCGCAATTGGCGAACGCAGTAAAAACAAAATGGCCGACATGCAAAGAACGTAGATTGCGGTGAACTTGATCCCGGCCAAAAACGCGGCACGCACGCGATCAAATTTTTCTGCCCCGAAATTCTGCCCGATGATTGGCCCTATCGCGCCGGACAGCGCAAAGATGACCGAAAACGCCACCGGCAACAGCCGCCCAATCACCGCCATGCCCGCAACCGCATCCGTTCCAAACTGTGCAATTTCCCGCACTACGATGGCATTCCCGATCGGCGTGGCGACATTCGTCAGAACGGCAGGGATTGCGATGGCCCGCACGGGCCGAAAATCCTGTGCCACCTGTTTCAGCGATGGGCGTGCAAATCCCTGATGCACCCGCAGCGCGGGCCACAATGCTGCTCCCAACATGCATAGCCGCGCCAGAACCGAGGCTATCGCGGCGCCATCCAACCCCAGCCCGACGGCAAAGATCAAAATCGGGTCAAGAACTGCATTCACAATGCCGCCGTAAATCGTTGCCATCATTGATCGGCGCGCATCGCCGTGGGCGCGCAGCACAGCCATCGCTGCCATCGCAATCGACATCACCCACATGGTCGGCAGAATGATCGACACATAGCGCGTCGCCAGCCGCAAAACCTCGCCTTCTGCGCCAAGCAGCGACAGCAGAAAGCTGACGTTCAGCAACACCAGAACAGAGGTTACCAACCCGACGATCAGCCCCAGAACGGCGACACTGGATGCGTATTGCCTTGCCTGTTCAGCCCGCCCGCCGCCCAACTCACGCGCGACCAGCGCCCCGGCAGAAATCGACAGACCGATATTGATTGCGTTGGTGAAAAACAGCAGCGTCCCGGCATAACCTACCGCTGCGGCCAGCGCGTCGTTGCCCAGCATCGAGATAAAGACCATATCGACAAAATCGACAGCAAATATCGCCATCAATCCAATGCTCGTGGTCAGCGACATGCGCGTCACATGTAGCATCAGGTTGCCACTTAGAAAGATTGCCTTACCTGCCGATTTTTCCACCAAGTCTTTGGTCGTCCCACCTGCGCGACCCGGACGGGCCCATGATGCCACTGCGTTCGACAAGGGAAAACCCCGGACAACGCCTAAGTAAACTCACGCGTTTCCGGGGCTTTGTACACCGAATATTTTAGTTCAGGCTCAGCCGACCGAAATTACACAAAGCGGTTCACGTAGTTCTCAAGCACTTCCTGACGCCCCGAGCGTGGCTGAGGATTGAGGTCTTCGGCAAGCACCCGCGCTGCAATCTCGTCGAGGCCAGAGGTTAGCATCGCCTGAGCTTTAGGCGTTTTCCAGCCTGCATACCGGTCGGCCAGCGCCTGTTCCAGACCACCATCTTCAAGCATCGCAGCTGCCGCTTTCAGGCCCCGGGCGCAGATATCCATCCCGCCCACATGCGCCGCGATCAGGTCTTCGGCATCGATGGATTGCCTGCGAAGCTTGGCGTCGAAATTGGTACCACCCGTGGTAAACCCGCCCGCTTTCAGGATGTGGTAATAAGCCAGCGCGACTTCAGGCGTGTTGTTGGGGAACTGATCCGTATCCCACCCGGACTGGTAATCGTTTCGGTTCATGTCGATGGACCCAAGCATACCTTCGGCCGAGGCAACAGCGATCTCATGTTCAAAGCTGTGTCCTGCCAGGATTGCGTGCCCTTGTTCCAGGTTCAGCTTTACCTCATCCTCAAGGCCGTACTTGCGCAGGAAACCGATGCAGGTTGCTGCATCGAAATCATATTGATGCTTGGACGGCTCCTGCGGTTTGGGTTCTACAAGGATCGTGCCGTTGAAGCCGATCTTGTGCTTGTACTCGACCACCATGTTCAGGAACCGGCCCATATGATCCAGTTCGGCCTTCATGTCGGTATTGAGCAGCGTCTCGTAGCCCTCGCGCCCGCCCCAAAGCACATAATTCTCGCCGCCAAGCTTGTGGGTCGCGTCCAAACAGGATTTCACCGTGGCGGCGGCAAATGCAAAGACATCAGGGTCGGGGTTGGTGCTGGCACCCCCCATCCAGCGACGGTGGCTGAACATATTGGCTGTGCCCCACAACAGCTTGGTGCCAGACACCTGCATCTTTTCACCGATATAGTCAGTGATCTCATTCAGCGTTCGCAGGTTTTCTGCAAAACTGCCCTGTTCGGGACGGACATCCGCGTCATGCCAGCAGAAATAGGGCTGGCCAATGATCTCGAACATCTCAAAGGCAACATCGGCCTTCATTTTGGCGCGGCCCATGTCATCTTGCGGATGCCATGGACGTTCAAAAGTCGAGCCACCAAACGGATCCCCGCCTTCCCAGGCGAACGAGTGCCACCACGCCACGGCAAAACGCAGGTGATCCTCCATGCGCTTACCCATCACGATCTCGTCCGGGTTGTAGTGACGGAATGCGAGTGGGTTCTTACTGTTCTCGCCCTCGAATTGGACCTGCTCGATCCCCTGAAAGAAACCGCTCGTCATCTCGTTTACCTCATTCCGTCTTTTCGCCAGGCTTTTTGCCCAGAATGATCATCGACAGCAGATCGTCGTCCGTGACATCGGCGATGTCGACAGTGCCAACCAGTTGCCCGTTTTTCATGACCGAAGCCCGGTCGCACAACTCCATCACTGCATGCACGTCGTGGTCGATCAGGAATATCCCGATCCCCTGCGCCTTGAGCTGTTGGATCAGGTCCGCCACCATCTGTGTTTCGTGTGGGCCAAGCGCGGCTGTGGGCTCGTCCATGATCAGGATACGCGCGTTGAAGTACACCGCACGCGCGATGGCCACCGACTGCCGCTGACCGCCGGATAGCGCCGAGACCGGGTCATTGAACTTCTGAAAGTTCGGGTTCAACTGTGCCATGATCTTGCGGCATTCGGCCTCCATCGCGGCATCGTTGACCAACCCGAAGGGCGTGACCATCTCCCGCCCCAGGAAAAGGTTCGAACTTGCATCCAGATTGTCCGCCAAGGCCAGCGTCTGGTAGATCGTCTCGATATTGTTGGCACGCGCATCGCGGGGGTTGTTGATCTCAACCTTCTTGCCGTCGATCAGGATCTCTCCGTGGTCCTTCTGATAGGCACCCGAAAGCACCTTGATCAGCGTAGATTTACCGGCCCCGTTGTGGCCCAGAAGGCCCACAACCTCGCCCGGGTACAAGTCGACCGAGACACGGTCCACCGCCTTGATGCCGCCGAACGAAATCGAGATATCGCGCATTTCGACAAGAGGAGGCTGGCCGGACCCTCGGCCCGAAGTTTGGTTCTGTGTTTCTTGTGCTTGCATCATTTCGCTCCCAGACGTTTGCGATAGACGATGTCGATATAGACGGCCAAAACCAGAACGGTGCCCACGACGATGTTCTGAAACGGTGCGTCAACGCCAACCATAGCCATGCCCGATTGAAGCGCCTGCATGATCAGCGCGCCTAGGATCGCGCCGTAGATCGTACCGATACCGCCCGACAAGGCGGTGCCGCCGATCACGGCCGCAGCAATCACGCGCAGCTCATCCAATGTGCCGATATCGTTCGAGTGGTTGGCCAGACGGGCCGAGGCCACGACCGCGGACAGCGCACACAGAAACCCCATCAGGGCAAAGATCTTGACGGTCATCATGCGGGTGTTGATGCCCGACAGTTCCGCCGCATCCGGGTTGCCCCCCGTGGCAAAGATATAGCGGCCAAATCGGGTTTTGCGGGCCACAACAGTCAAGGTTACTGCAACAAGGATCAGGATCAGAACCGAGATCGGGATACCATAACCCACAACAAGCCCTTCAGGCATGGTCTCGCCCCGCGCTTCGAACATACGTTCCAGCCTGCGTGTGGGGATCGAGTAACTGTTGACGATCAAGACATAGCCCATAATGGCGATGCCAATGATCCCTGCCAAAGTTGTTTCGGCCCAAACCGGTTTCACAGGGAACCCATGGGCAGCCTTGGAGCGGCGTCCGCTCCACAACGCCCAGACCGCAATAGCGGTGGCGGCAAGGCCGAACAGAAGGCTGACCGTTGTTCCCAACGTCCCGTTGGTTCCGCCAAATATCAGGAACGTGCTGTCCAGCGGGCCGATTGTCTGGCCGTCTGTCATGTACCAGGCGACGTTGCGCCAGACCAGAAAACCGCCAAGCGTCACGATAAAGGCCGGTATGGTCAGATAGCCTACCATCCAACCGTGGAATGCGCCGATCAAGGTTCCGACTGCGAGGCCGACAACAAGGGTGATTGCCCAAGTCGCCGGGTGATTTAAACCTAACCCCAGCACGTTCGGCAGAAGTTCGGTCTGTGTCATCGCCATGACGGCGGATGTGGTCGCCAGCAGCGCGCCGACCGAAAGATCAATGTGGCGCATCACGATAATGAACACCATGCCGCAGGCCATTATCGCGACCGAGACGGTCTGGATCGACAGGTTGAACAGGTTTCTGGGCGTCAGAAAACGGCCATCCGTTACGATGTTGAAGCCGATGCACAGGATGATGAAGGCGCCGATCATGCCCAATAGCCGCATGTCCAGTTCCAGTTGCTGGAACAGGTTGGCCTTTGCTTTTTGGGGTACCGGCTGAGACGAAGTTTCGGTCATATCCGATCTTTCATGTTCAGCTATGGTCTCTGGCCCGGCCTTGCGGGCCAGAGACGTTATGGTTTGGAGACTTGACTTAGTTGCAGGGTGCAGGGCCGTTTTCGACGCCTTGGCACAGGTCTTCCAGCGGAATCCAGCCAGCATCGACCACAACGGAAAGGTTGTCTTTTGTGATCGGCACAGGCGCCAGGAAGACAGACGTCATCTCAGTCCCACCGGGCGAAGTCCAGCTGACCGCGCCTTCGACGTCCGCCGCAGCCGTTCCACCGCTCAGCGCGACCGCGATTTCACCTGCGGCCTTGCCCAGCTCACGTGCGTCTTTCCAGACCGAAACGGTTTGCGTGCCTTTGGCCACCCGGTTCAGCGCCGCATGGTCGCCATCCTGACCCGACACCGGAATGCCGTCCATACCTTGTGCGGTCAGTGCAGCAACTACACCGCCTGCGGTTCCGTCATTTGACGCGACCACAGCATCAACTTTGTTTTCGTTGGCGGTCAGGATCTGTTCCATGTTGCGCTGCGCGTTCGCAGGCAGCCAGCCGTCGGTATAGGCTTCGCCAACGATCACAATGTCACCACTGTCAACAGCACCCTGAATGATCTCCTGTTGACCACCGCGCAGGAAATCCGCGTTCGGGTCGGTGGGCGAGCCCTTGATCATCACATAGTTGCCCTTGGGCATGGCGTCGAACACCGCACGCGCCTGCATACGACCGACTTCGACATTGTCAAAGGTCAGGTAGAAGGCCCGATCATCTTCGATCAGACGGTCATATGCGATGACTGGGATACCTTCGTCGGCCGCTGCCTGAACAGCCGGTCCGATGGCCTGGGAATCCTGCGCCAGAATGATCAGCGCATCAACGCCCTGGGCGATCAGACTTTCAATATCCGACAACTGCTTGGCCGACGACGATTGCGCATCTGCCGAAATATACTCGGCACCGCCCGCCTCAAGCGCGGCTTTGATTGCCGCTTCATCGGTTTTCCAGCGCTCTTCCTGGAAGTTCGACCAGCTGACACCGACCGTGGTTTCTGCAAACGCAACCGTCCCCATCAGGACAGCCACAGCAGAAGCGCTGAGAATTCGTTTCATGATTTCCTCCCGGTTTATCGAGCCATCGCTTCATGATTCGTGGCTCTCACAATTCTGAGTAGCATATTTATTTCAGTCAGTAAAATATTTATGCTACCCGAAAGAAGAAAAACCGCTTACGCTTGGGAAATCACCAGATTCGCGAGGGCAGGATGCTGAAAAGCAAGGTTTCTTCAAACGCTACGGATCAACGAAACATCACCCGCTTGCGCGTGCTGGAACAAATCCGGTCGACCGGAGCGATATCGCGGATCGACATTGCAAGCGCGCTTGAGACCAGCCCAGCGACAGTGACAGCGGCAACGTCAGATCTGCTTTCAGCTGGTCTGATTCAGGAAATCGAAAGCGAAACACCGTCAAAATCCGCGCGCCGCGGCAGACCACGTGTGCTGCTGAAACTGCATGGCGGATGTCACTTGATTGCAGGTGTAAAAGTGGCCCGGCACCAGATTTCAGTCATCCTGGTCGATTTTGAAGGCACCGAGATCATCTCCTACACACATCCGTTGGAAGAGGCCCGGATGGCCCCGGAGGCGTTTGCAATAAAGATATGCACGGCGCTGGAACAGGCCTGCGCGTCTGCAAGCTGGTCCCTGACAGAGGTCTCCGGCGTCTGCATCGGGATTGCCGGACTGGTCGACGCAGAGCGGAATTTTGTACATTGGTCATCTTCGCTGACAGAGCGCAACGTGGATCTGAGCCCGCTTCTGTCCCAAACGCTCCCCTGCCCCGCATTTATCGAGAATGACGCCAATCTGGTTGCAAAGGCCGAACAGCTTTTCGGTCTTGGCAAAGGGCTGAAGAACTTTCTGGTTGTCACGATAGAACACGGCATTGGTCTGGGCATTGTTTTGGATGGCAAGCTTTATCGCGGCGAGCGCGGCTGCGGCGCGGAATTCGGGCATGTCAAAGTTCAGCTGGATGGCGCATTGTGCCAGTGCGGGCAACGCGGATGCCTTGAAGCTTATGTTGGGGAATATGCCCTGATCCGCGAGGCAACCATTGCCAGCCGGGCTACTGACCCGCACACTCTTGCTGATATTCACGCAGCCGCCCAATCCGGTGATGCCCGGTCCATTTCAGTTCTGTTCCGCGCTGGCCAGATGTTTGGAATGGGGCTTTCCAACTTGATCAATCTGTTCGATCCGGAATGTATCATCCTGTCCGGCACCCGAGGCAGCTTTGAATACCTGCATTCTGAGGCAGTGATGACCCGTATCAAAAACGGTGTCGTCAGCGTTGACGCGCCACTGCCTGAAATCAACGTGAACCATTGGGGGGATTCAATGTGGGCAAAAGGGGCAGCAGCCTATGGGATCGAACAAGTCTCGATCCTGAAAGTCAGGGAACTGGCGGAAAATGCGAGTTGAACTGACGATCCTGCTAGCGACAGCGTCTGCCGCCACGGCCGACATCAACCTTCCGCAGTTTCACAGCATCGACGTCCCCAGCCATGTTTACGACGGCGGGTGGGAGCACTTCGTGGGCGGAGGCATCGCCGTTTTCGACTGCAATGGCGATGATCGGTCCGACCTGTTTGCCGCAGGGGGAACCAACCCGGCGCAATTGTTTGTCAACACATCAGGACCCGATGTCAGTTTTCGGTCAGAAACGCCAAGCGCACTGTCCCTGACCGGCGTGACGGGCGCCTACCCAGTGGATATCGATGGGGACGGGTTTCTGGATCTGGCGGTTTTGCGCGTTGGCGAGGACGTTTTGTTGCGTGGCAAAGCGAATTGCGCATTTGAACCGTTCACCTCGTTGAATTTCCAGTCTCAGGATCACTGGACCACCGGTTTTTCCGCCACCTGGGAAAGTGGTCAAACCCTGCCGACACTGGCTTTTGGAACATATGTCGACCGAACCAATCCCAATGGCCCGTTTGAAACCTGCGGGCCGACGCTTTTGTATCGCCCCGAAGGGACGGCCTATGGCCCGCCTCTCCACCTGGTACCGGGACATTGTTCCTTGTCCATTCTGTTTTCCGACTGGGCGCGCACCGGGCGCGCGGACTTGCGTGTCAGTAACGACCGCCATTACTATGTGCGCGGCGGGCAAGAGCAGCTTTGGGCTATGGAAGACACGCCACGCCTTTACGCGCCGGAAGATGGGTGGCTGCCCTATTCGATCTGGGGCATGGGGATTGCATCAAGGGATATATCAGGGGACGGCTTCCCGGATGTTTACCTGACCTCGATGGGAGATCAGAAGTTTCAGATCTTTGATCCCACTGCAGAGGGGCCGACATGGCGCGACGCGACTTATGACCGAGGGACAACGGCGCACAGGCCGCATGTCGGTGGCGATGGTCGCCCGTCAACCGGCTGGCATGCGCAGTTCGGCGACGTCAATAACGACGGGCGCGACGACATATTTGTCGCCAAGGGCAATGTCGAACAGATGCCCGATGCGGCGCAAACCGACCCCAACAACCTGTTGCTGCAATCCGCAAATGGTCAGTTTTTCGAAGCTGCCTCAGCGGCGGGTGTCGCCTCTATGGGCAAGTCCCGCGGTGGGGCCCTGGCGGACCTGAACGGGGATGGATCGCTTGATCTGGTCGTGGTCAATCGCGGGTCAGCGCTTGAGGTATTTCAGAACGAACAACAGCTTGGAAACTGGATTCAGGTTGATCTTGGCCAGGATCGTCCCAACCGCGCAGCTGTCGGAAGCTTCATCGAGGTTAAAACCACCGACGGAATTCAAACACGGGAAGTGACCATTGGCGGCGGTCACGCAAGCGGCATCTCCGGGCTTCACCACTTTGGCCTGGGCAACGCGGACGAACTGGCGCTGCGGGTTATCTGGCCAGACGGCACAGTTGGTGATTGGCAGACCTTCAGAAGCAACCAAGTGCTTCGCATCGACCGATGATCATTGATCAACAGGCAAACCGCTGGGCACATGCGCAGGCACACCCAGCCGGACTGCCGGGTCTTCCAGTGTACTGAGGAAACTCAGAATGGCGTTCACCTCGTCATCACTCAAGCTGATTGGGGCCAGTTCATTCGACGCTGCAATCGCCTCGGTCAGCGTGGGGTCGAGCAAGGCTTTTTGATCATCCGCGCCCGGAAACTCTGGCAACGCTGCTTTTTCGACCGAATAGCTGCGCAAAGCTGCGACCGGATCCAGATGATGACGGACAACATCTTCAAGCCGCGCGTAGGCTCCGTTGTGACCATAGGGTGCCGTAAGGGTCACATTGCGCAAGGATGGCGTGCGAAATGTGAAGGCGTCATCCGCATTGCCCGTCACACGCAATCGCCCGTCATCGCGAACATGGTTCTCGAACCGGGCGGCTTTTCCCGGCCCGATTTGCGGCATGGCGATAGAATGAAATCCATGATCCGTCTGGAACCAACCGGAATGGCAGGTGCTGCACCCGGCTTTGCCGTAAAAAAGGTCGAGCCCCATTTGTGCCTGTTCGGGCAGCGCCTCTTTCCCCTGCATCGCGCGATCAAACAGGCTGTTGTCAGCGCGCCATTCAAAGGCGATGAAATCGGCAATGATATTGGCGATTGCGGTAAAAGTGATCTCTTCTCCGGGCGCGAGCTGGTCAAAGCGCGCCCTGTATTCCGGGATTGCGGCAACACGCGCCGCGATAAGCTCCCATGCGCCGTCCTTTTGGGTCAGCAACCCAAGACGTACGGCTTTGCTCACTTCGTTTTCCGAATAGTGGCCGGCCATTTCGTCAGCCGACAAGACCGGGAACATCGCTTGCGCGGCCAGTGCAGATTGGAAGCCCGGCCTCATATCTGTGCCCAAGGGCGTTCGGAACCCGTCAGGCTGTGACGGGTCTGCCTCAAGACGCCCGTCATGAAAGAAGGTGGTGAATTCCAGCGCCCCAAGGTTCCACAGCCCCGGTGCATTTCGGGGAATGCGCTGCTCGGGCATGTTTTCCTGATCAAGCCTGCGCGTTGCACCCAGCCCCACACCGCCTTCGCCGATACCCAGAGAAAGCGCGTCTGACGTTCCCAGTTTCGGATGATGACAAGTGGCGCAGCTGATGTTTTTGTTCCCCGACAGGATCGGGTCGTAAAACAGCAACTGTCCCAGTTCGACCTTGACAAGGTCCGGTTCTACAAATTGAGGAAGCGGCCCGAGGTCTTGCGCCTGCGCCGCCGACAGTGTCACGCAAAGGGCCAGAGCATACACCGATATCGCAACTTTCATGCCTGATCCTCTGCGATTTCCAACGTCAGAACTTGTTTATACGGATTGTCCGGAGAATAGATGACGGACGGAAACAATGGGTGGTTCACAGCGTCCGTGTAACCGGAAGGCTCAATGCAAAGCCCTGCGCATGGCGTGAAAGGATCGGACAGGTGCGCGGCGGAATAGACCTGCGCGCCGGGCTGATCAGAGTAGGTATTCATGCGTAAACCTGACGGTGTTTCGACTGTGGCAACCGGTCGACTGAAATTGCCCGCCTCTTCAAACACGAAGTAGTGGTCAATGCCGCGCCCCTCATCACCGATAATGCGCGGGGATGAGAAATCCAGCGCTTGGTTTTCGATCTCATCCACGATGCCTGTCGGAGTGGAGCTGTCGTCCAGTTCCAGTACCCGCTTGGAATTCAGGGTCAATCGGCTGTCAAGAATACCGCTTTGGCACCCAAGAGTATAGTAATTGTGCTGCGCAATGCTGATCGGCGTAGGCCGGTCCGGCCATGCGGTGATCGTGTAATTCAGCCGTGGAAAAGCCAGCTCGACATGAATCTCGAACCTGATTTCTCCGGGAAAACCGTCAGCGCCGTCAGGTGACGTCAAGGACAGAACCGCACGGTTCGACTTGGTCTTCCTGATAATCCAGTGGCTGCGTGACAGCCCGACCACACCGCCATGCAGCGTGTTTTCCCCCTCATTCGCCGTCAAGCGATAAGCGGCATCCTGCATATTAAACTTTGCGCCACCGATCCGATTGGCGACGCGACCCACGATTGCGCCTATGTAATAAGGGTCGGTCAGATATTCCTGCGGGTTTGGATAGCCCAGGATCAAGGGCGTTTCACCGATCCACCACCCTTGTGTGATCGCCCCATAGCTCAGCAGGGAAACCGACATCACACCATCTTCCAGAACAACCTGTTCGATGGGTAGGGAAGTGACGCCCTTCATCATGGCGCAGACAGGGGGGATAGAGCGGCATAGAACCGGCGGTATCTTTGATATTCAGCCTCATAGGCGTCGAATAACCCCGCGCGCGGCTGAACAATTTCTGAGGTTTCTGGCGATGTCATGAGCTCCGCCGGGTCTGCACCATTTACTGAACAGGCAGCAAGGCGCGCCGCTCCGATGGCGGCTCCGAATTCACTGCCTTTGGGCAAGGCAAGCGGAATGTTCAGAACAGTTGCCAGCGTCTCGACCCAGAACCGGGATCGTGCACCCCCGCCGACGACCATCAGGCTTTCAGGCTTTGTTCCCGTGCTCCTGAGGGCTTCAAGGCAATCACGCAGCGCGAACGAGACACCTTCCATCACGGACTGTGCAAGATCCGCTGGATCTGACGCAATATCCAGCCCCATGAATGCCCCCCGGATGGCGCTGTCATTATGAGGGGTACGTTCCCCCGACAGGTATGGCAGGAACATTGTCTTCGACGGCCCGGTGACGGTATCCGGCAACGCCGATGCGAGTGCACCAACGGATTGGCCGAGGTTCCGGGACAGCCAGTTCAGGCTGTTGGTCGCCGACAGGATGACGCCCATTTGAATCCAGCGCTCCGGCACCGCGTGGCAGAAGCAATGAACCGCCGTTTCTGGTGCGGGCGCGTAACTGTCCTTGGCAACCAGCAGCACACCCGACGTTCCCAGCGATAGAAAACCGCTGCCTTCGGCGATGCTTCCAATACCACAGGCCGCCGCTGCGTTGTCACCTGCCCCACCTGCAACAACAACGGGTCCGGTCAGACCCCAGTGCTGCAAAATCTCCGCCCTCAGCTCGCCCCCGGCGGCGCTGCCTTCGACCAGTTCGGGCATCTGATCCCGACGCATGTGGCTTAGCTCAAGCGCTGTTTCCGACCATTCACGGCATCCGACGTCCAACCACGCGGTACCCGCGCTGTCAGACATGTCGCTGACGTATTCTCCGGTCAGCCAGAAGCGCAAATAATCTTTGGGGAGCAAGACTTTGGCGATCTTTTCAAAAACGTCAGGTTCATGCCTGCGCACCCATTCCAGTTTAGGCGCAGTGAAACCGGGAAAAACGATGTTTCCGGTGATCGATCGCATCGCGGAAAGCGCATCCAGCTCGGCAGCTTCGCGGGCAGACCTTGTGTCGTTCCAAAGGATACAGGGCCTCAAGACGCTACCATTTCGGTCCAGAAGCGTTGCGCCATGCATATGTCCGCTCAGACCAATGCCCCGCACTGCCGAAAACGCAGCGCCGTTTTGCCCGCGCAACTGGGCAACGACCTTTTGACACGCTTCAACCCAATCCGCAGGTTTCTGCTCTGACCAGCCCGGATGCGGTGTCGATGTGTTCACGCTTGCTTCGGCCTCGGCAACGACGTCGCCGTCTTCACTGACCACAATTCCCCGAAGACCTGACGTCCCCAAATCAAGACCGAGATACACCTGTTCCTCCCACTTGTAAGCCGCAATACTGTAGGCAACAGAAACCCAGTTTTGCAAAGGCATCAGGTTTCACTGGCACAGTTTGCGCTAACATAACAGGGTGAAACAAGACAAGGCACATAAAAATTGATGCCGTTCTGGACGGCACTGAATGACTGGGAACCAGACAGCGACCAATTCGAAGGTGCCTAGTAAGAGGTGACCTGAACTAAGCCGCAGGAGAAATTTTTTGCGATTACCTGGCGCCATGTTTCCGTAAAAACTTCGGAACGTTCTCATCTTACTGATTTCGGGCAGGCAGAGCGTCTGACACCATGATCAGTCGCAAGAAGGAAATCGGCGAATGAAATCACATGCCAAAGTTGTTGTCGTTGGCGGCGGATGTGTGGGCTCGTCCATTCTGTATGGGCTGACACAGCACGGCTGTAGCGATGCGGTGATGCTGGAACGGACCACGCTGACCTCAGGCTCGACCTGGCACGCCGCAGGTCTGCTGGTCACCTTCGTGCGGTCCCGAAACGTGTCGAAGATGACGATGGAAACCATCCGCATCTATTCCGAAGTCGAACAGAAGATGGGTGCGTCGGTAGGCTTGCGCAAAGTGGGTCAGCTGCGCGTTGCCAACACCCAGGAACGTTGGGATGAATTCCAGTCATATATCTCGATTGCCGAGGCCGCCGGTGTGCCCTGCAAACTGTTGACGCCGGCGGAAATTGCCGATGTTCACCCCCTTTTGAGCCAGTCCGAGCATATTCGCGGCGGTATCCTGCATACCGAGGACGGCTATGTGAACCCGGCCGACATCACCATGGCAATGGCAAAACTGGCGCGGGATGCAGGCGCCACAATCTGTCAGAACACCGAAGCACAGGCGTATGAAAGGCTGGAAAGCGGTCATTGGAAAGTGACCACCAATCAGGGTGAGATCACGTGCGAGCATCTGGTTTTTGCCACCGGCAACTATGCCCGTGAAAATGCCCGGCGCGTTGGGCTGGACCTGCCCTGCATTCCTATCGTTCACCAGTACTGGACCACGGAAACCGTTCCACTGCTCAAGGAACGTCGCGCGCAGGGTTTGCCCGAGTTCCCGATCCTGCGGGATGAGGATTACGGCGCATATCTGCGCGAAGATGTCGGTGGCATTCAGTTCGGGCCCTATGAATTCACCAAGGACCTGAAACTGTTTGCCGAAGACCGCGTGCCACCTGACTTTGGCGCAGACCTCTTGCCCGAGGATTTCGATGCCGTGGAAACCCAATGGGAACGGGCGATCGAACGGGTGCCAGTGCTTGGCGAGGTGGGCATCAAGGCGAACACGCGCGGCCCCTTCCAAATGACGCCGGACGAATTGCCACTTGCCGGGCCAGCGCCGGGGCACAAAAACCTGTGGTTGGCCGAAGGGATGCCCGGTGGCATTCTGTGGGGCGGCACCGTGGGCGAACGGCTGGCCCGCTGGATCGTCGACGGTGATCCGGGCATGGACATGTCGGAACTGGACCCGCGCCGTTTCTCTGACTACGCCTCCAAACGCTGGACCATGGATAAGGTTCGCGAAACCTGGGGCACACATATGAACGCGCATATCCCCGGCGAAGATTTCCCGGGCGCGCGCCCAATGAAAACCGTGGGGTCTTACGATCTGCTGACGGCGCATGGCGCAGTCTGGACCAGCTTCAACGGCTATGAATTCCCGCGCTGGTTCGCCAAATCGCCGCAAGAGGCGATCCCCGAACATTCTTTCCGCCGCACCAACCACATGGAACGCGTTCAGGAGGAAGTGCACACCACCCGCGAAGAGGCCGGGTTCATCGAGATGTCGCCGATGACCAAGTTTACTATACGCGGTCCCGGCGCTGCGCGGTGGCTGGATGGTCTGATGGCAAACAAATTGCCCAAAGTGGGCCGGATGAACCTGTCGCTCTTGTTGAATCCAAAAGGTGGCATGGATGCGGAATACACAGTTGTCCGCTATGCCGAGAATGATTTTTGCCTGGTCTCTACCCCGAATTGGCGCGCCTATAACTGGGATCAGCTGCAACGCCTGCTACCACAAGATCAATCGGTTATCCTTGAAGACGTTTCGGAACAGTTGGGTGTGATCGCGCTGGCCGGTCCCAAGGCGCGCGAGATTTTGCAACCGCTGACCGACAACGATTTGTCGAATGCTGCTTTTCCCTGGCTCTCTGCGCAAAAGGGTGAAGTGGGCTATGCCAAAGACGTACACCTGCTTCGGGTATCTTACACAGGCGAGCTGGGTTGGGAACTGCACCATCCTGTCGGGTATAACCGACACCTTGTCGACCTGCTTTTGAAAGCCGGTGTAAAACCCTTCGGTCTTGAGGCATTGGAGTCCATGCGCCTTGAAAAATCCTATCGCGCCATCAACCGCGAGATTTGCAAGGACATGACACCGTATGAGGCCAGCCTTGATCGGTTTGTCGTCACCGAGGGGCGCGAGTTCATCGGAAAAGCGGCGCTGGAGAAGCAGAGAAGCGAGGGCAATCACAAACGGCTGGTCACGTTGAAACTTCCCTTTGGCGAAACTTCGGTGATGTTCGATGAGGGTGTTTATGCAAACGGTGAACTGATCGGGCGCGTTACGTCGGGTGGGTTCTCTTATTATTGCAACCACGACATAGCGATGGCACTTGTACCAAACGATATGACCGCGCCGGGTACAAGGATGCAGGTGTTGGTCCATAACGAAATGCGCGATGCCGAGGTGATCGATACTTGCGCCGTTGATCCCACCAACGCGCGTGCGCGTGCCTAACCCCTGAAGTAAAAAGACTGGATTTGAAATGATGACCGAACAATCGACCAAAACGCTTTCTCTTGCCGAGGTTCGGGCGCTGGCGAAATCCGTACTAGCTTCTGCTGGTGTAAACGCACAGGGCAGCGATATTCTGGCCGACATTGTTACCCGGTCCGAGCGGGACGGACCGCGCAGCCACGGATTGCGTATGCTACCGGTCTATGTCCAAAGCTTCACCTCGGGCTATGCAAACGGCAATGCGAAACCCAAGATAGAAAAGGCTGCCCCGGGCGTTCTGCGCGGTGATGCCGATAACGGATATTATCAGGTCGCCGCAGCAGAAGCCCGCGACACGTTGATCGAAATGGCGCAGGAATACGGCATTGCCGCGTTCACCTGCGCAAATTGCCACCATCTGGGCGCGTTGCGGTTTGACACCGAACCGCTGGCCGAGGCTGGTCTGGTAGCTTTCGCCGTGATCAACTCATTGTCCATGGTGGTGCCGCAAGGCGGGGTGCGCCCGGTTTTTGGCACCAACCCGATGTCTTTTGCCTGCCCGCGCGAGGACGGTGCGCCGATAGTCTGGGATCAGGCGTCTTCAATGGTTGCTTTGATGGATATCCGCATGGCCGCAGCCGAGGGGCACGACCTGCCCCGCCCCGCCGGGCTGGATCCTGACGGCCAACCCAGTACGGACCCGAACGCCATCCTGGAAACCCGCAGCCTGTTACCTTTTGGCGAGCACAAGGGCGCCGCAATCGCTTTCATGGTTGAGGTGTTGGGTGCCGCCCTGGCTGGTGGAACCCTTTCCGTGGACAATCAAGAACGCGAGACGTTCGGAGCCCTTAACATCAAAGGCGGTGCGACACTGATAGCGATTGATCCGACGCGGTTCGGCAACGCGGACTTCAATCAATATATCGCGCGCATTTGCGCAGAAATTGTCGGCAATGGGAACGCCCGTGTTCCGGGTGATGGGCGTCTGGCCAAACGGGCGGCAGCCGAGGCTGACGGTGTTGTGGTGAGCACCGAGGTTCTGGCCGCGTTAAACGCGTCCTGAAATACCCGCGCTTAGCTGACTGGCTAGAGAGCCTTCCTGCGACACGGGCGGCTTCAAGTGCCAATCCAGATTTGCCCAGGCGGTAATCTTGCCGAACCATGCACCGATGCAACAATCCATTCTCCCCCCGGAGCCTCTGTCCATTGCGGTCTAAGACGTCGCACTTATCAACCGCCGCCCGAAACAAACAGCCTGGAGAAGAAGTCAAACAGGTCAGCGTGACACTCTAATGGCAGGATATGCGCCACATATTGGTCCGGCCTGACGACGACCATACAGCCCTTTATCCGGTCAATTCCGCGCATTTCGTAGATGTCTTCGCGCCTCTTGTGATCAACACAAAAAACCTTTTCGAAGTCGCGCAGGCGGTACCTGCCCTTCTCGGGTTTCAAAAGAGACGGCATATCTTCATAATTCAGCGATTTGAAATCCTGCGGGAAGATGGCCCGAAGGTCTATCAAACCGTCGATGTCTTCGTATGGGCGCGTAAACCGTCGGAGCGGAGAGTTCGAATCGCTTTGCAAAGCCTCGCAAAGCCGATGGATCGATCCGCCTTGCGTACCTGCGTCTCCCTGTCCAGCGAAGGCATAGAGCCTCCAACGCGCATCCGTTTCGGCCACATGTCCCAATTGCATGGGCATGGCATCCGCAAGCCGGACAACTGGTGCGGAATGAAATCGCTTGCCTATTACCAGCCCACGCGCCAGATGCTGGTGAACCGGTTCGGCGACCAAGTCCGAAGGCCCATAGTGAACAGATAGCCCGCCGGTGAATTCCAGATTTTCGATAAACTGTTTTTGAAATCGGGGCATATCAGTGCCGTCAAGCTCTGACTCGCCCGGTGGTGCACTCATGGTCCGGGCCCATTTATGGTCGGTTTCGACCAGTCTTTTGGCCTCTTGCAAACGCTCGGCCGAGTAGCTGTGAAGAAGATCAGGCTTTGATCTTCCCGTCAGCACATGCACCAGTTTCCAGCCCAGGTTGAAAGTATCGCCCATCGACACGTTCATCCCCTGACCTGCCTTGGGACTATGCGTGTGGCAGGCGTCGCCCGCCGTGAACACGCGCGGGGTGCGTGTTGCAATTTCATGCTGCGGGACATCGTCGAACTTGTCGGTCAACCTATGCCCAATCTCGTAGACCGACCACCAAACGACTTCTTTTACGTCGATGGAAAAAGGACGCATGATCCGGTTCGCGGCAGCGATGATATGGTCAGCCGTCAGATTGCGGTTGGCGACCCGCTCATCCGGGTTCAGCTTGTCAAGCTCGACATACATTCGGAACAAGTATCCGCCCTCGCGCGGAAGGATCAGAACGTTTCCTTCCGAAGCCGATTGAACAAGGCATTTCCGCCGCAAATCGGGAAAATCGGAATTCGCCAATATGTCCATAACGCCCCACGCCTGGTGTGCTGCGTCGCCTTGCAGCTTACCCCCGATAGCCCTGCGCACTTTGCTGCGTGCACCGTCACAGCCTACGACATAGTTCGCACGTACTGTAAGCCGTTCAACCACGTCGCCATTTTCGCCCAGGCGTTCAAGCTCTGCCCTGACAGGGTGATCCGTGGAACCGGTATCAATCGTCAAATCGCTGACACGAAGCCCGTAATGGGGTTGCAGCCGCGTTGGAGCGTTTCTCATCACGTCCAGAAACAGCTCATGAATCCGGGCCTGATTCATCAAGGTATGTGGCATCTCGGATTGATCGTCGGCCACGTCCTGCACCGTGCCCGCCCGGCGGATGTGGCCCGGGCTTGTGGGATCGGGCGTCCAGAATGCCGTTTGGTTGACCCAATATGCTTCACGCTTCACTTTCTCAGCGAAACCAAACGCCTGAAACATCTCCATCGAGCGGACGTTGACGCCATCCGCCTGGCCTTTCTCCATCGGACCCGGCTTTTGATCCACGATCATTGTCGAAATCGCTGCAAACCCGGCCAGTTGCGCCGCAAGGCAAAGCCCGGCCGGTCCACAACCCGCTATCAGAACATCAACCTTTTCGGGGATGGTTGCGGGGTGGTTGTGGTGACCGAACGCAGCCGGTTTGATATCCGGATCACCCGGACGAAATCCATCAACGTAATATTGCATTGCCCCCTCCTCCGCAGGTTTACGCAATTTTAATAACTATACTTACTATTTCTTGTCAACAAAGATATGTACACTCACTAATTGCCGCGGTAGTTCTGGAAAAAGTGACGGCTTAAAGTGATTTCGGAGGTTTTGAATGAGCATTTACGGAATGGCGGGCCACCTCATCCGCAGACTTAATCAGATTTCAACCCACGTTTTCTCGGTCCGGATGCAGGAGGCCGGGATCGACCTTACATCCGTTCAGTTCGCAGCACTTGAAACAATTCGCGCCGAACCCGGCATTGATCAGGCCACAGTCGCGGCGAAAATCGCCTATGACCGCGCAACAATCGGCGGGGTTATCGACCGGCTGGAGCAGAAAAACTACGTCAAACGCTCGGTCAGTCAACGTGACAGACGCGCGCGAGAGGTCACCTTATCCGAAAAAGGAAAAGACATCCTAGCGGCAGCTGCGCCAGTCGTAATTGACCTGCAAAGCGAGATCCTCGAAGGGCTAACTCCGAATGAACGCGAAACTTTCCTGAAGCTCGCAGGCAAGGCAGTTGAAGCTGCCACCGACGATAACACACGGTCTTGAATTCCACCGCGGGCGCTGGTCCAATTGAAACAGGGAAAGCAAATCCACCGTTTTCGCGCTTTAGTTACCGAAAACAGAAACTAAAATCTAAGAAATCTCAATTTACCTTTGAGCCAACCGAGGGCAATGTAATCCTGAGAGGATAACTTGGCGTCCGCGCATAACCTGTCTGTTGCGTAGCGTTTCGACGAAAAGGTTCACATGTGTGAGCATTCTGTTTTCCGAAAAGGACCTGAAACCAAACACTAAGAAAGTGGATCAAAATCGTTATAAAACATAACTAATATGAGCAATCATGAACAGGGGATGATACTCATAGGTCATCTAGGGAGGAGACCATGACCAACTTGCGCAGAACCATACTCAAATCTGCAGTGGCGGCGATTGCTTTTGGCGCCATGTCAACCACTGCCATTGCGGCCGAAGTGACACTGCGGATGCACCAATTCCTGCCAGCACAAGCCAACGTACCCAAGAACGTTCTGGATGTCTGGGCCGACAAGGTCGAAGCGGATTCGGATGGCCGGATCGAAATTCAAAGGTTTCCGTCCATGCAGCTTGGGGGCAAACCCCCCGAACTGATCGACCAGGCCATTGATGGTGTGGCCGACATTGTCTGGACGGTGTCCGGATATACGCCGGGCCGCTTTCCCCGGACCGAAGTGTTCGAACTGCCGTTCACCATGACGAATGCAGAAGCCGTCTCACGCGCCTATTGGGATCTGGCCGAAGAAACCATGATGGACGATGACTTCAAGCAGTTCAAAGTTCTCGGGCTCTGGGTGCACGGGCCCGGTCTAATCCATTCAAAGGAGCCGATCGAAAGCATCGAAGATCTGAACGGTGTAAAGCTGCGCGCACCGACACGCGTAACGAACGGCCTTTTCAGCTCGCTTGGGGCAACCCCCGTTGGCATGCCTGTTCCCGCGGTACCTGAAGCGCTGTCTAAAGGCGTGATCGACGCAACTGTGATTCCCTGGGAAGTGACAGGCGCCCTGAAGGTCAACGAGCTGGTCGGGAACCACACGACCTTTGGCGACGACACGCTATATACCACCACCTTCATCTTCGCGATGAACAAGGACCGCTGGGATGCATTGCCGGATGATCTGAAGGCCATCATCGACGCCAACTCGGGCGCTGAATTCTCGGCCTTCGCAGGCAAGCAGATGCAGGCCGATGATGACGGGCCACACAAGCAGGCGATGGAACGCGGCAACAACATCATCACGCTGAGCCCGGAACAGGTTGCGGAATGGAAGGCAGCATCACAGCCGACCACTGACGCCTGGATCGCCGAGATGGATGAAAAAGGTCTGGACGGAACCGGCTTGCGCGCCCGCGCGCTCGAACTGATTTCGCAATACTCCGGCAACTGATCCGGTCGCTCTTCCGGCGCTATTTCCCGCTGGGAGAGCAATCCCTTTGGAGTTGATCATGCAGAAACTGGTTGAGCGCATCGCGCGCTTCATGGCCGTTCTCGGCGGTGTGGTTCTGACTGCGCTGGTCCTGCTGACCTGTGTCAGCGTGCTGGGGCGCGGCTTGAACACGCTGGGTCACTCGGACATTCTGACGTCACTGTCGGAAGCAGCGGCAAATGCGCTGATTGCATCGGGCGTCGGGCCGGTGAATGGCGATTTTGAACTGGTCGAAGCCGGCGTTGCGTTCGCCATATTCTCGTTCCTGCCGATCTGCCAGCTCTACGGCTCTCACGCCACGGTCGATGTATTCACAAACGCCCTTCCGGCTAAGGTGAACAAGGTGATCATCACGTTCTGGGAAATCATCCTGTCGCTTGTCATCCTTTTGATTACATGGCGCCTGTTTGTCGGCATGCAAAACAAGCTGGACTATGGTGAAACGACCTTTCTGCTGCAATTTCCGGTTTGGTGGGCCTATGGGCTAAGCTTTGTTGCCGCCCTTGTCGCATCACTTGTTGCTGTCTATTGCGCCGTCGCGCAGGTCATCGAGCTTGTCACCGGGCGTCATATCCTACCCTATCGCGGGGAGGCCGCACATTGACCATGCTCGAACTGGGCTACGTGTCCTTTCCCGTACTTCTGATCATGATTTTCCTGCGCGCGCCGATTGGCCTTGCCATGTTGCTGTGCGGGATTGGCGGGCTGTATTTTGCCATGGGTGGCACCAGCATGTTCATGGCCAAGCTTAAAACCGAAACCTACTCTACCTTCTCCAGCTATTCGCTGACGATCATTCCGATGTTCCTGCTGATGGGGCAGTTCGCGACATTGTCGGGCATGTCTTCGGCCTTGTTCAAAGCGGCTGAAAGCTGGTTGGGCCACCGCAAAGGAGGCGTCGCCATGGCGGCAGTTGGCGCTTGTGCCGGATTTGGCGCAATATGCGGGTCCTCCCTGGCCACCGCCGCGACGATGAGCCGTGTCGCGCTGCCCGAACTGCGCCGCTACGGCTATTCCGGCGGGTTTTCGACCGCAACGCTTGCTGCTGGCGGCACATTGGGCATTCTGATCCCGCCTTCGGTGATCCTTGTGATCTATGCGATCCTGACGGAACAGAATATCGCCAAGCTGTTTCTCGCGGCCTTTGTCCCCGGCATTCTGGCAGCGCTCGGCTATATCATCACGATTTCGATCTATGTGCGCATGTATCCTGACGCCGCCGGCACCCGCGAAGCGATCCCATATCCTGAACGCGTACGGGCACTGCTGGATGTCTGGCCTGTCCTGCTGGTTTTTGGCCTTGTTGTTGGTGGCATCTATCTTGGCTGGTTCACCCCAACCGAAGGCGCAGCCGTGGGGGCGGCGGGAACCGGGTTGATCGCTCTGATCTCGGGCAATCTGAACTGGCAGGTCTTCGTCGAAAGCATCATTGCCACGGCCTCAAGCACGGCGATGATCTTCTTCATCGTGTTGGGCGCAGGGCTGTATAACAGTTTCCTAGCGCTCACTCAGGTACCGCAGGAACTGTCTGGCTGGGTCGTTGGACTTGGGCTCAGCCCGTGGATGGTGTTGTGCCTGATCCTGGTGTTCTATCTGATCTTCGGGTGTCTGATGGACAGCCTGTCAATGATCCTGCTGACAATCCCGATCTTCTTTCCGGTCATCAGCGCACTGGATTTCGGCATGAGCCCCGAACATGTGGCCATCTGGTTCGGTATTCTGGTTCTGATCGTTGTCGAGGTCGGGCTGATCACCCCTCCGGTCGGAATGAATCTGTTCATTATCAACGCTATGGATCGTTCAACCCCGATGACCCAAACTTACAAGGCAGTGATGTGGTTCGTCACCTCTGACATCATTCGGGTCATGATCCTGGTGCTGTTTCCAGCCATTACCCTGTTCCTGATCCCCTAGCTTAGACACCAACAGCGGTCCGGAGCAGGCCCATCCGAAAATAGGTATGAGATACAACAATGATTGAGCATACTAAATTGGAGAGAGCACCATGCAGTTAAGTGGATGTGTCGCGCTGGTCACCGGCGGCGGAAGCGGGTTGGGCGCTGCAACGGCACGGCATTTCGCCACCAGCGGAGCAAAGGTTGCCGTTTTGGATTTCAATGCTGACGGTGCGAAGGCAGTCGCTGACGAAATTGGTGGCCTTGCCCTGCAAGCCGATGTCAGTGACGAGGCCTCCGTCAGTGCCGCGTTTGAGACGGCAGTATCCCATTTCGGGTCGGCGCCCAGAATCGCCGTCAGTTGTGCAGGCGTCGGCATGGCGGCCAGGATCGTTGGGCGCGAAGGCAAGCTGTCATTCGACGTGTTCGAGAAAACTCTGCGCGTGAACCTTTTTGGCACCTACAACGTGATGAGCCACGCGGCGAGACACATGGCCGGTCTCGACCCGTTGGCTGACGGTGAACGCGGTGTGATCATCAACACGGCGTCGGTTGCGTGGCAGGACGGTCAATTGGGTCAAGCCGCTTATGCCGCGTCCAAAGGGGCAATCGCTTCGATGTGCCTGCCCGCCGCGCGGGAACTCGCACAGTCGGGTATTCGGGTGATGGCCATCGCACCCGGCCTGTTCCACACGCCAATGATGGAAGGCTTGCCGGAAGAGGTCACTGCCAAGATCACTGCGAACATTCCTTTCCCTGCCCGCCTTGGCGAAGCGCGCGAGTTCGCAATGCTCGCCGAACAGATCGTTGAAAACCCGTTTTTGAATGGCACCACTATTCGACTTGACGGCGCCGTTCGTCTGCCGCCCCGGTAAGGAGTTCCCCATGGACAGCCAAATCCTGAACATTGAGGTCAACGGATCCATCGCGACCCTGACCATGAACCGCCCAGACAAGCGAAACGCGATGTGCGAGGAACTGTTGGGCGCGCTGGATGATTTCTTTTCTGCACCACCCAAAAATGTGCGTGTGGTGATCCTGACCGGAACTGAAGGGCACTATTGTTCCGGGTTGGACCTGTCCGAGCATGTTCATCGTACAGCCGAGGAAAACCTGCATCATTCCCGTCACTGGCACAGCGTCATGGACAAGATCCAGTTTGGTGGGCTTGCGGTTGTCTCGGCCATGTTTGGTGCCGTGATCGGCGGCGGGCTGGAGCTTGCAGCGGCAACACATGTTCGCATCGCTGAACCTTCGACGATCTTTCAGCTTCCCGAAGGCCGCCGCGGAATATTTGTCGGCGGCGGTGCGACCGCGCGGGTCGGTCGCCTGCTGGGGGCCGATCGGATGACCGAGATGATGCTGACCGGCCGCAAATATGGTGCCGATGAAGGGGTATCGCTGGGGCTGGCACATTATAGCGTTGGTGAAGGCGAGGCTTTGGCGCTGGCCCAAACGCTGGCAGGTAAGATTTCCCGAAACGCGCCACTGTCAAACTATCTGATGATTCAGGCGGTCGCACGGATCAATGAAATGTCGCAAAACGACGGGCTGTTTACTGAATCTCTGGCTGCGGCCCTGTCGCAAACAACACCCGATGCGCAGGAGGGGCTGCGGGCCTTTCTTGAAAAGCGCGCCCCGAACTTCAGGTGAACACATGAAAAGGAAACATGAACACACGCCAGAAGACGGCGCGCCAAACACGATTAGCGATGCTACGCTGCGGGGGTTTGTCGGGTATCGCATGAAACGGGCCTTCAATGTGGTGCAGGAAGATCTGACAACAACTCTGCGCCCCTTTGATCTGCGAATGCTGACGTATACGGCACTGGTTCTCATCGTCGATAACCCCGGATTGCGGCAGTCCCAACTGGCTGATGCAATGGATATCGAGCGCCCGAACCTTGTCGTTATCATTGATGAACTGGAGCGCAGGGAACTGATCGTCCGCGACCGGGTACCCACCGACCGGCGCGCCTATGCCCTCAGGACGACATTGGCGGGAAGGCAATTATATGAAAAGGCCGTCGCCGCGGTTACCGCCCACGAAGGCAAGCTGCTGGCCGGTTTGGATGACGCAACCATCACCACCGTTTTCGATGCCCTCAGGACGATCGAAAAAGCGAGGGAAAGGGGCTGATCATGCAACGCACATCGGAATACCTGGTGCATTCTGTTTCGCGCGAAGATCGGGCCGACGGCTCCATCCTGCTAAAATCGAACCACACTCTTGGTCCTGTCGTCGACAAAACCGGTGTCTGGCTGCACGCCTGGGCCTCGGACGCGCCTGACCGCACGTTCATTGCTGAACGCAGCGGCGCGGGATGGCGCAAGGAAAGCTATGCGACCACGCTTGAAAAGGTGCGAGCCATCGCAAGCTCGCTATTGGGGCGTGGGATGGGGCCTGACACACCGATCCTGATCATGAGCGGTAACGGTGTCGATCACGGTCTGCTAAGCCTTGCTGCTCAGTATATCGGCATACCAACAGCCCCCGTGGCTGAGCAGTACGCGTTGATCCATGGCGCGCACGGCCGCCTGCGCCATGCCATCGAACTGGTGCGCCCGAAGATGGCCTATGTCGTCGATGGGGATCAATACCGAGAGGCGCTGGAACTGGATGCGCTTCAAGGGGTCGAAATCGTAGCCAGCCGACAAGGCAGGAACAGTCAGGTCACAGCGTTCGACGAACTTCTCAAAGGGGATGTCAGTGTCGATCTTGCGGCCGCCTATGAACTGGTTGGCCCCGATTCCGTCGCCAAGATCCTGATGACCAGCGGTTCAACCTCGGCCCCGAAGGGGGTCATCACGACCCAACGCATGATGTGTGTGAACCAGACCATGCTGGCCGACGCGTTGCCATTTCTGCGCACGCGTCCGCCCCGTGTGGTCGATTGGCTGCCATGGAACCACGTCTTTGGCGGATCACATAATTTCAACATGATGCTCGCCAACGGCGGAAGCTTCTACATCGACGACGGCAAACCGGTAGCTGGTCTGTTTGAGCGGACGCTGGAAAACCTGTCCATGGTCACCGGCACGCTCAGCTTCAATGTTCCCGTAGGTTACGGCATGCTGCTGGGCGCATTGCAGCGGGATGGCGAATTGCGTCAGCGGTTCTTCGAAGAACTTGATCTGATCTTTTATGCGGGCGCTTCACTGCCACAGGACATCTGGTCTGAATTTGAACAGATGGTGCTGGATGTCAAAGGTGAGATACCGCTGATGACCTCATCCTGGGGACTGACCGAGACAGCGCCCGCCACAATGATGCAGTCCGAGCCCATTGATCGTTCCGGGGTTGTTGGCGTTCCGATGAACGGCGTGACACTCAAGCTGATACCGGATGAAGACATGCGATGCGAAATGCGCATCAAAGGGCCAAACGTGATGCCCGGGTACTTCAACGAGCCGGGCAAGACAGCCAGCGTTTTCGATGAAGAAGGGTTTTTCATTACCGGCGACGCCATGCGGTTCATCGACCCGCAGGACGTAAACAAAGGTATGAAATTCGACGGCCGGATATCCGAGGATTTCAAATTGCTGACCGGAACATGGGTGCGGGCCGCACAATTGAGGATGGACTTGTTGACCTGTCTTGCGCCTCTTGCCTCAGATCTGGTCATTACAGGTGCCGACAGAAATGAGATCGGCGTCATGGTCTTTCCCGATGTCGCCGAGCTGAAGCGGGAAGGATTTGACCTGAACGACGACAGTGGCGCCTACTGCTGCAAATTGCTGCAAGGCGAAATTCACCGCCGCCTGGCAGAGCGCGCCCGCGAGTTATCGGGCAGCTCCACACGGGTCGGGCGCGCCATTGTCCTTAGCGAGCCCGCCTCGATGCCCGAGGGCGAAATGACCGCCAAGGGGAACCTCAATTTCCGCAAGATACTGACACGCCGGCAAAATTTACTTGAGCGTCTTTATGACGACGCCGATCCGGCAATCATAAAGATCTGAGAAAGGAACGAACAGATGGTCGATATCTCCAAGGTTCGCGCAATCGACATTCACACCCACGCTGAAGAACCCTGCGGGTGCCACTCGGATGACGGCTATGACGACCTGCAGGCAACCATGGCCAACTACTTTGGCGCGCCGTGGAGCCATCCGCCTACGGTTCCCGAAACTGCACAGCACTATCGCGAGCAAAACATAGCCGCGGTGATCTTCCCGGTCGATGCCGAGCGGGAAACCGGCTATCGGCGCTACAAGAACGAAGAAGTTGCCGCATTGGCGGCGGAAAATGACGACGTGCTGATCCCGTTTGCGTCAATTGATCCGCACAAGGGCAAGATGGGCGCACGCGAGGCGCGCCGCCTGATCCGCGAATTTGGTATCAAAGGGTTCAAGTTTCATCCGACGATGCAGGGGTTCTACCCCAATGACCGCATGGCTTATGACCTTTACGAAGCAATCGCCGAGGAAGGCTGCATCGCCCTGTTTCACACAGGCCAGACCGGTGTCGGTTCGGGCATGCGCGGCGGTAACGGAATGCGGCTTAAATACTCGAACCCGATGTTCATGGATGACGTCGCCGTCGATTTTCCGGATATGAAGATTATCCTCGCCCACCCGTCATTTCCCTGGCAGGAAGAGGCTCTGTCCGTGGCGCAGCACAAGCCCAACGTCTATATCGACCTGTCCGGTTGGTCACCAAAGTACTTCCCCGAGATCCTGGTGAAATACTGCAACTCGATCCTCAGGAAAAAGGTTCTGTTTGGGTCCGACTGGCCAATGATCACTCCTGAACGCTGGCTGTCGGATTTCGAGAAGATCAATATCAAGGACGAACTGCGCCCGGACATCATCAAAGGCAATGCCGCGCGCCTGCTGGGACTGACCCCGTGATGCTGCCCCCTGCCCCATCGCGTCCCTACCCAGTCACTTTGAGATTCGACAGTGCCAAACCGCCAGAACCGGGCCGCGTCGTGACCGCCGAACTTACCAGCTGTCGGGTGATATGATCATGAAGCCATTCGAAGCCCCGCTTACGGACATCTTATTCACGTTGAACCACGTAGCCCGGGCTACCGAGCTTCCAGACTGGGACGCTGACCTGGCTGGTGAGATCGGCGAACATTTTGCCGCCTTCGCACAAGGTGAAATTGCCCCGCTGGACGAGCCGGGAGACAGGCAGGGATGCACGCTGGAAAACGGTCGCGTATCCATGCCGGCTGGCTTTGCCCAAGTTTATGCCACGTATTCGGAACAGGGCTGGCCCTCTCTCACCGTGCCTGAGGAATATGGCGGTCAAGGGCTTGGAGCCTTGATGCTGGCCATCACGTCCGAGGTTTTTTCGGGCGCAAACCACAGCCTTCAGATGGTTACGGGGTTGGTTCCGGGCGCGGTGCGTACCTTGTTGCGCTTTGGCACAGAGGATCAGCAATACCGGTACATTCCGTCTCTGGCCTCGGGTGAAACTCTGGCCACCATGTGCCTGACCGAACCCGGGGCCGGATCTGACCTTTCACGCGTGCGCTGCCGGGCGGAACCTGCCGAGGATGGCTGGAAGGTCACGGGCGGAAAAATCTTTATCTCTGGCGGTGACCAGGACATGAGCGATCACATCCTGCATCTTGTGCTTGCGCGCACGTCCGATGACGGCGTCAGAGGTTTATCGCTGTTTCTATGCCCCAGCTCCTGCACAGACGGCAGCCGCAACCAAGCTACCGTAACGCGCATCGAGGAAAAGATGGGCCTGCATGCCTCGCCCACGTGCCAGCTGGCATTTGATGGTGCCAAAGCCGAATTGATTGGGGCCGAGGGTGAAGGTCTGATGGCCATGTTCACCATGATGAACCACGCCCGGCTTGATGTCGCCCTACAGGGCGTCGCGCACGCCGCGCGGGCTTATGACATTGCCAGTACTTATGCCAGTGAAAGGGTGCAGGGACGCAATCCCGACGGTAAACCGGCAACACTGGATCAACATGCCGACATCCGCCGCATGCTGGATCAAATCGATTGGCTGGCGGTCAGTAGCCGCAGTCTTGCACATCTTGCATTTGTCACAATGGAACGGGGCACATCGCCTGACCTGGTCGATTTTCTGACCCCGGTTGCCAAGGTCTATTGCTCCGACGCCGGTATCAAGGCCGCCGAATTGGGTATGCAGGTTCTGGGCGGCTATGGCTATTTGCGCGAATACCGGCTGGAGCAGACCTATCGTGATGCCCGAATTACCTCGATTTACGAAGGGGCCAACGGCATACACGCGCGTATGCTGGCAACACGTCTGGCCGCAGGGCCTGCGGGTGACGCCATCGCCGAATTTGTTGCACAAGAAGCCGAGCATTGGACATGCAATGCGATTTCGGACGCACTGAACACTTGGCAATCCGCTCGCCGAAAGCTGAAACAGGGTGACAGCGCGGCGATGGCGCATGGGTTCATGCAAACGACGATTGATACCGCTCTGATCTGCCTACGGGCGCGGCTGCGCAACGCCGCGAGCCTTCATCCATCCCCGAAACGGATCAAACGCATTTGCGGTTGAGGCTTGATCCACACGCGCCGATTATCGACAACCAATACCCATCGCCAGTCGGACAGAAAGGCAGGCAACATGACAAATCCAAAAGTGCTGATCGCGGGCGGTGGTATTGCCGGGTTGTCGCTGGCGCTGACACTGCATCAGATTGGCATCGACTGCACCGTCTTTGAAAGCGTTAGGCACCCGCGCCCCCTGGGTGTCGGGATAAACCTGCAACCCAACGCCGTGCGTGAGTTGTACGATCTGGGTTTCACGGCTCGGGATTTGGACGAGTTTGGCGTCCCAGCGCGGGAATGGGCGCTTGTTGGTTTGAATGGGCATGAGATTTATTCGGAACCGCGCGGAACTTTTGCCGGTTACAACTGGCCGCAATACGCGGTGCATCGCGGCGCGTTTCACATGGCGCTTTACAAGCGGTTTGTCGAACGCGCAGGCCCGGATGCCGTACGCCTTGGCGCTCGGGCCACTGGGTACCAGATCAATGCGGACGGGACGGTTACAGTGCGGCTGCAAACTGACGAGGGGGCTAACCGCGAAACCGGTGCCATTCTGATCGGTGCCGACGGTATCCATTCAGCCATCCGCGCCCAAATGCATCCAAGCCAACCTCCGATCCATTGGGGAGGTGCCGTCATGTGGCGCGGCACAACACTGGCAAAGCCTGTGCGCACGGGTTCCTCCTTTGTCGGACTGGGTACGCATAAGAAACGAATGGTGATCTACCCGATCTCGCACCCCGACCCCGAAACCGGCTTGGCGCTGATAAACTGGATTGCCGAAGTCACCCACGATGACCCGGCCGCGCATGCGGCAACCGGATGGTTCCGGCAGGTTGAGGCCAAGGATTTTGCGCACCATTTTGACGGATGGACCTATGACTGGCTGGATGTTCCAGCTCTGATCCGCGGTGCGGGTGTGACATACGAAAACCCGATGATCGACCGCGATCCGGTTGAAACGTGGGTTGACGGGCCGGTTGCCTTGATCGGAGACGCCGCCCATCCGATGTACCCCACCGGTTCGAATGGGGCCAGCCAGGCGATCATGGACGCCCGCGTTTTGGGGGCCAGCTTGCTCAAGCATGGCGTGGGTTCAACCGCGCTGGTGGCTTATGATGACACGCTGTGCGGTCCGGTGTCAGACCTTGTCCTTCGCAATCGGGGTGCCGGGCCTTTTGGCCTGTTGAATTTGGTCAACGACCGCTGTGCCGGTGTGTTCGACGATATTGAAACGGTCATTCCCTTGGCTGAAAGGGCCAGTTTCATGGCCAAATACAAAGCTGCCGCCGGTTTCGCGCGTGACGCCCTGAACAGTGCACCGCCAACGATTGCGCCCGGCTCGCAACTTGTGCGGCAGGTGTAATGTATGAGCCGTCGGAAATAGAACACCTGCGCCCATGACAACAGCGTTTCGCCGGGCCTGTGTATCGCTCGCAAAATCACGCGCTGCCGTGAACGATTTTGCGGGACCACAGCTTGCCCCTCTGAATTTTCGTTTGTGGCGAAACGACCAACAGCTAAACGGAAAGAATGCACCGGATCAGACCTGTCTGAACGCCAGACATGGTTTGATCGAAGAAAATTAATTTCATTGCACCGCCTTCTCATGTTCAATTGCACGCAAGGCGGCATGACCAGCGAAAGGATTGATAATGCAGGATCATGGATATGCGTCAGGACGACTGAACCTACCTTTCGTTGGAATATCGACCTTTGGAAAATCTCCGTATGTCGAGGATTGGGACAAAATTGATGCGGATGTTTGTGTCCTAGGTGCCCCCTTTGATTTCGGCACCCAATGGCGCGCCGGGGCAAGATTCGGCCCTCGGGCCGTGCGCGAGGCTTCGACCCTGTTCAGTTTTGGACATGCCGGTGCTTATGACCACGAAGACGATGCTACCTATCTGGACAGTTCCGTGCGCATCGTGGATTTGGGGGATGCAGATATCGTCCACACAAAGACCGAGGTCAGCCACGAAAACATCGCCTATGGTGTTCGCAAAATTCTGTTCGCCGGGGCGCTGCCGCTTGTGATCGGCGGCGATCACTCTGTCAACATTCCCTGCATTTCCGCGTTTGAATATGATTGTGCACAAAATGGCCCGATCCACGTGGTTCAAATCGATGCGCATCTGGATTTCGTGGACGAGCGTCACGGTGTCACCAATGGCCACGGCAACCCCATGCGACGGGCGATCGAGAAAGACTATGTCTCGGGGATGACCCAGTTGGGCATTCGGAACGTCTCGTCAACCGCCAAGGAAGGATACGAGGACGCACGCGCACGTGGATCAGACATCCTGTCCGTGCGTCAGGTGAGAAAGCTGGGAACCGGGGGCGTTCTTGAACGCATTCCTGAAGGTGCTCGGTACTATGTGACAATAGATATCGACGCCTTTTGCCCCTCTATCGCGGCGGGGACCGGGACACCCAGCCATGGCGGATTTCTGTATTATGACGTACTGGAAATCCTTCAGGGCCTCGCTAAACGCGGCAATGTCGTCGGCATCGACCTTGTCGAAGTGGCACCAGCCTATGACCCCAGCGAAAGCACGCAGATTCTGGCTGCGCAGCTATTGTTGAATTTCCTGGGTTTCATCTTTCACGAACGCGCCGGTCGCGAAAAATGAAGGGGGAACGTATGTTCCCCCTTCTTTGTATCAGGCACCGATGATGTTGTGGCCGGGCCCATATGGGAAGCCGGTAATGTTTTCGGCCCCATCTTCGCCAACCACCAGAATATCATGCTCGCGGTAGCCCCCTGCACCGGGTTGCCCTTCGGGGATCCACAGCATGGGCTCGATTGAAACGACCATGCCAGGTTCCAGCACGGTGTCGATATCCTCGCGCAGTTCCAGACCGGCCTCGCGCCCGTAATAGTGGCTGAGAATGCCGAACGAGTGGCCATACCCGAACGAGCGGTATTGCAGCAGCCCCTCATCGGCAAAGAAACGGTTGATCTCGGCGGTG
Organism: Ruegeria sp. N7; assembly: GCF_056531345.1. Lineage (NCBI taxonomy): Bacteria > Pseudomonadati > Pseudomonadota > Alphaproteobacteria > Rhodobacterales > Roseobacteraceae > Ruegeria > Ruegeria sp. N7. The sequence continues at coordinate 162,752 of NZ_JBQFLR010000005.1, forward strand.
ATGCCTGAACAGGTCGCACCGGGTTTGATCAGGCTCAGGCCCAGTTCATGGGCCGCCACATTGGCCTTCCAAAGGCGCAGGCTGTCAGCGTCCGGCTCGCCCAGAAACAGGGTACGTTCCAGCGCGGTGTAATAGCCTGAGATCATCGGGAAAGTGTTCAGCGACAGGATATCGCCTTTTTGCAGAGCGCGTTTTGTAACCGGGTTATGTGCGCCATCGGTGTTCAGCCCGGACTGGAACCAAACCCAGGTGTCGCGATATTCGGCGTCTGGATAAGCGCGCGCGATTTCCTCTTCCATTGCGTCACGGCCCGCCATGGCAATCTCGATCTCAGTTGCGCCTTCACGGATGGCCGCATGGATTGCCGCCCCGCCAACGTCCGCGGTGCGTGCCCCACCCTTGATCAATTCAATCTCTTCGGCGGATTTGACCATGCGCGCGGTCATTGTATCCGGCGCGATGTCAACCAGTTCGGGGGTACCCAGCATCCGCAGGGCGGTGTCGCGGGCGGCCAGCGTCATGTGGTCACCTTCAATGCCGATCCGCTTAACATTGCCGATCAGGCTTGCAACCGCACGCCAATAGTTGTCGCGCTTCCAGTCAGTATAAATCACGTTGTCTTCGACTGACCGGCGCCACGGTTGCCCGGCGTCGATGTTGGCCGAAACGGTGGTGCAGGCCTCTTGGGTGACCACACAGCCATACGGACGGCCAAAGGAACAATACAGAAAGCCCGAGTAGTAGGCGATATTTTGCATTGATGTCAGCAGAACCGCAGGAATATCACGTGCGGCCATAATGCTGCGAAGCCTGCTGAGACGGCGATCATACTCACCCTTGCTGAACGGCAAAGGCGCTTTGTCACCATTGTGACAGGTAAAGAATTCGGGGCGTTTTGTTGTGTCGGTCATCACTTGGTCTCTCATCTTTGCCGGGCGACAAATCCCGGCCACATGTCCCGGCGTTCAGGACAGGCGGTCTCGGGGTCCGAGAGCCGATCATCCCCTTAAACGCCGCGACGCCATCGCAGCGGAGATGAACACGAGAATCGTTAGATCAGACAGAATGCTCCGTCAAGCGGGTGAAAGCCCCCGCAAACGTTCGGACCGACGACGCAGCAACTCAACCGTGGTCAGTAACGCAATCGACAGAACCACAAGGATCGTCGCAACCGCCAGAATGGTCGGGCTGATCTGTTCCCGCAGGCCCGTGAACATCTGCCACGGCAGAGTCTTCTGACTGGCCGAGCCCACGAACAGAACCACCACAACTTCGTCGAACGAGGTGATGAAGGCGAACAGACCACCCGAAATCACACCCGGCAGGATCAGCGGCATCTGGATCTTGAAGAAGGTCCGCACCGGCCCTGCCCCCATGTTGGCAGCCGCACGCGTCAGTGAACGATCAAAGCTCACAAGCGTGGCGGTCACAGTGATGATCACGAACGGGATACCCAGAACGGCGTGCGCCAGGATGACTTTCAGATAGCCCACAAAGTTCTTGTTCATGCCCAGCGTGCCTTCAAGGAACCGACCGATATCGCTGTAGAAAAAGAACATGCCAGTGGCCGAGATGATCAGCGGAACGATCATCGGCGAAATCAGGATACCCATGATAGCACGGCGGCCGGGGACGTGGCTCTGGCTGAGACCAATGGCCGCCAAGGTGCCAAGCGAGACCGAGATGATTGTGGCAATCGGGGCAATGATCAGCGAGTTCTTGAAGCTGCGTTGCCATTCATTGTTGGTAAAGAAATCGCGGTAGTGCTTCAGCGAATACCCTTCAGGGTCAAGCCGCAACATCTCGGGCGTGAAGGTAAAAAAGTCCTGTGCGTTGAACGACAGCGGCAAGACCACAAGGATCGGTGTGATCAGGAAGACGAAGATCGCACCGCAGATCACCCGGAACAGGTAGTGGTAAAACACCTGCTGCGCGGTCAGGTACGGCAACAGCTTGCGCCGGTATCGCCCTTCGTACAACCAATAAGTAAACCAGGCGAAGAACCAGCCCCCCAACAGGCCAAGTACTCCCCCCATTGGGCCGGACATCAAAAAGCCCGCGATGCCAAAGCCGAGGATATTGATCCAGCGGGCCAACTGCTCATTCTTTAGAATGTTAATGTAAATCCATGCCAGTCCGGCAATCACGATGGCACCGCCCACGATCCCTAGCAGGACCGAGCCGTTTCCGGCGCCGACAAAGATACCAGCGAATGCTCCGGCCAATGCAACGCTGGGCAGAACCATCGACATAGGTTTACGGGATATCGGAGTAAGTGCGGCCATGTCGATTATCCCAGCTTCACGTTATCAATGCCCACGATCTTGTCGTAGACCCAGTAGAGCAGCAGAACGACCGCCAGAAGTATCGTTCCCAGCGCCGCCGCCAGTCCCCAGTTCAGTGAGGACGAGATGTGATAGGCGATCCGGTTCGAGATGAAGACACCTTTGGTACCGCCCACGATTTCAGGCGTGATGTAGTAGCCAATCGCCAAAATGAACACGAGGATTGAACCCGCGCCGATACCCGGAATAGATTGCGGGAAGTAGATGCGCCAGAACGTCGTCCAGTTGGTCGCACCCATGGATTTCGCGGCACGCGTGTAGGATTCCGGAATGGTCTGCATCACCGAATACATGGGCAGGATCATGAATGGCAGCAGGATATGCGTCATTGCGGTGATCGTACCGATCTGGTTATTGATGATCACCAGTCGTGCATCGTCAGCCACCAACCCCAGCCAGACCAGCGTTTCGTTGATCACGCCTTGCTGTTGCAGCATCACCTTCCACGCCGACGTCCGCACCAACAGTGACGTCCAGAACGGCAGAAGCACAAGGATCATCAGCAGATTTGAGACACGCATCGGCAACGTCGCCAGCAAATAGCTGACCGGATAAGCCAGCAGGATACAGGCACCCGTTATTACCAGAGACATAAACAGCGTTCGACCGAACAGCTTAACAAGGATTTGCTTGTCTTCGGGTTGTGCCTGCGCGCCGTCGGGGGTTCTGCGCATATCTACCGCGTTCAGAAAATACCCGTTGGTGATCTTCGGCGAATGGGTTTTGATCACGCGCCACGTTTGTGTATCGCCCCATCCGTCGTGAATATCTATTAGTTGCTCTTTAAACGGACCATCCGTTTCAGGATCCAGTTTCTTGATCTGACGACCTGACTTGCGGAACATCGAAGACATACCGGTTTCTTCGTAGTTCAAACGCGAACCAAGCCGTGTGTGCTCTTTATTGTCAATCGCAACAATCATGTCCCGCACAAAGGCATCATACACGCCCTCGCCCGGCAATTCTCCAGACTGTTCATCCCAGTTTTGAAGCGCCTCGACGGTAAGAGGCAGAGTGTCAGAGACGATGTTGTTTTCTACTGAACGGAATAGCATCGCAGCTATTGGAACAATAAAGGAAAACAGAACGAACAGAAGCAAAGGAGCGATCAACAGCAAGGCACGCAGCTTTTGCCGCCGCAACGAGCGTGCCAGCGATAGCTTGAGCGGTGTTCCATCCGCTGCCAGCATGGGTCCGGCGTTTTGGCTTGCGTCAGTCATTGGAGCCCCTTGGATCTGTCTTGGTTCAGGGGCGGCGCACCGCCCCCGACTGTGTCATGAAATCAGACGCTCATTGCGCCAGCCACGCCTGGAATTTGGCGTCGATGTCATCACGGTAATCCGCCCAGAACTCGTAGTTATACAAGAACGTGTTCTTGGCGTTTTCCGGATCGGTCGGCATATGCGGGGCCATGTCGATCCCCAGATCGGCGTGCTGACCTACCAGCGGAGCCGACGAGGCGCGGGCCGGACCGTACGAGATGTACTTGGCCTGATCCGCCAGACGCTGAGTGTCGGTTGCGAACATGATATAGTCCAGCGCGCGCTGCTTGCGCTCATCACTCAGACCGGCAGGAATGATCCAGCCATCCAGATCGAACACCTGCGCGTCCCACAGCATTGCAACCGGCTGTTTCTGCTCTTCAATCACGCTGAACAGACGGCCGTTATAGGTCGAACCCATGATGACTTCGCCGTCAGCCAGCAGTTGTGGCGTGTCCGCACCAGCAGACCACCAGACAACGCTGTCTTTGATGGTGCCCAGCTTGGCCAAGGCCTGATCCTGACCTTCCGAAGTCGCCAGAACGTCATAGACATCATCCTTGGCGACACCATCACATAGCAGCGCCCATTCCATGTTGTTGATCGGACGCTTCTCCAGCGAACGTTTGCCCGGATAGGTTTCCAGATCGAACACTGCACAGATGTCGGTCGGCGGGGTGTCACCGACCAGATCAGTGCGGTAGCCGAATGTGGTCGAATAGACGATCTGCGGGATAAAGCAGTCGCTGACCAGCAGGTCGCCGAAATCCTCAGAGGCGGGCGTGCCATCCGGAGCTGCGGCCAACTGGCTGTCGAAATCGATCTCGAGGGCCAGACCTTCGTCGCAAAGACGGATCGCGTCAGCGGCCACAACATCTACCACATCCCATGTGATGTTGCCCGCTTCGTTCATTGCGCGCAGTTTGGCAACGGCTTCGGCCGAGCTGTCATCGTTCAGAATGGTGATGCCGGTCTTTTCCGAATAGGGCTCGTGATACGCCTTCAACTGCGACTTTGAATAGGCACCGCCCCAGGAAACGATGGTCATCTCCTCGGCTGAAACAGTGCCCGCAGCCGTCGCAATCGCAGCCGCAGTGAGCATGATCTTGGTTGGTTTCATGTGTTACTCCCAGTTCATCCCGTTTTATGTGGTGGTCAGCCGATGCACGGGTTTTCACCGGCCGGTCCCTCAGCTTAACCGCGCTTGTCCCGCGCGGTTTGGTCTATGCGTCGAGCGCACGACAATCCTGTGCCAGCCAGCCGATCTCGATCTCTTGACCTGGGGTCAGGCGTACGGCGTCAGGCGCATTTCGAGTTTTGGCGATGAATTCGTTGTTTCCGGCAACGGACATGCGGAACCGGAATACGTCGCCCATGTAAATGAACTCTTCGACCCTTGCTTTCAAAGTATGCGCGTCAGCATGCAGTCGGTCTTTGTTGAATTCCACACGTTCAGGGCGGATCGAAACTTTGGTCCGGTCGCCTGCGCTGTGGACGTTGATCGGAACCGCGTCGATTTCCGAGCCATCATCCAGACGTACGACGCAAGTGTCGCCGTCAATTGATTTAACAACACCTTCCAACGTGTTGTTTTCACCAATGAATTGCGCGACAAAACTGTTTTCCGGCTCTTCGTAAAGCTGATCAGGCGGCGCCAGCTGTTGAATGCGGCCGTCATCAAATACAGCCACCCGATCTGACATGGTCAGCGCTTCGGTCTGGTCGTGGGTCACGTAGACTGTTGTGATCCCAAGCTCATGGGCCAGACGCGTGATTTCGAACTGCATATGTTCACGCAGCTGCTTGTCCAATGCCCCCAATGGCTCGTCCATCAAGACCAGTTCGGGTTCGAATACCAAGGCACGAGCCAGAGCAATCCGCTGTTGTTGCCCGCCCGACAGCTGAGCAGGACGTCGGCCACCAAAGGCGCCCATCTGAACCATATCCAGTGCGCGCTTGACCTTTTCATCCCGCTCCGACTTGCCCAGTTTACGGACTTCCAGTGGAAACGACAGGTTTTCGGCCACCGTCATATGCGGGAACAAAGCGTAGTTCTGAAAAACCATGCCAATACCGCGCTTGTGCGGCGGGATATTGTTGATGGGCTTGCCGCCCAGGAGGATTTCACCATGCGTGGCGGTTTCAAATCCGGCGAGCATCATAAGGCAAGTCGTCTTGCCCGAGCCTGACGGCCCAAGCATTGTTAGAAACTCACCTTTGGGCATTGCAAGGTTTAGGTCTTTTACGACGAGGTTCTCGCCGTCATAAGACTTCTGTACGCGTTGGAATTCGACAAACGCGGCGTCGTTCATTGTATCGGCCACAAGACCCCCTGTTACGTCAAATGATTATCCGTCTTCTGCGGATTTCATTGATCTGTAGCCGTTAGTTAAGACCAAGCGATGTTCACATTGCAACAGTGAATCCTGATTTTGTTACACAATATCGGGATTTAACAGCTCACCCGGCTTCGTTCAGAGCACGCATATGCCACGCAAGACTTTGATTACTGGACAGAACCGGCTTGCCGATACGCGCGCAAATCTCGGGAATAGCCTGTTGCGTGCGAAGGTTTGTGCAACTTAGAAAAACCGCATCAACCGACGGGTCCGAGCCCAGTTCTGTGGCAGCGTCGATGACGGATTGCACCGAAATCCGAACAACTTTGGCTTCTTCTGATTCCCCGAATGTCCCAAAAACATCCATCTCCACTCCGCCTTGGGCAAAGGCCCGGCGCAGGGGAAGGTTTACCTCTTCAATATAGGGCGACAGCAGCGCGAATTTCGAAACATCCAAGTGTCGCGCACAGGCCAAAGCAGCACGCAAAGGGTTTGTAACCTCGGCAGCCTGACAGGTCTGCTTGACAAGTTCTGCCACACGGTCGGACCCGATAACCGAGCTTGCAGACGTGCACCCATACCCGACAACGCGATAAGATCGCGCACTGGGCAGCAATCCGGCGGCAGCTGGCAGTGCCCGCTCCATTTCCGCAAGGCTTTCCGTCGTCACCTCAATCCCGCTGGGAATACGCGTCACGTAAATTGGATACTTGCGGTCCGAAAAATACGAGCTGAATTCGGGCTCCAACGTTTCATCTGTCTGCAACACGATCAGACCAAGCGGGGTGGCCTTGGGATCGTCTTCATCAAGAGCGTAATGGATCCGGGTCATATCTCGATCACCTCTGGCCCTATGCGTGGGCTTAGAAAACGTGGGGTGCCTTCGGTGATGACAATGTTTTCTTCATGGACAAGTATTTTTGTACCAACGGCGATGCCCGGCTCCAACGTCAAAACCATGCCGGGTTCCAGCATGGTCTGGTCTGCCGGGATAAGGGACGGCCACTCTGTCAGTGACATCCCCAACCCATGACCCAACCGCCCCGCATCTGTGCCTTCCGCCTCTTTGGTCAGAACCGTGTTCATGGCATGAAACAAATCCGAGGCAGTAGCACCGGGCCGTGCGATCTCGAGCGCGGCATCCGAGGCTTCTACCAGTCTGGCGTGCGCTGATCTCACCTCGGACCGGGCTGGGCCGACGGACCAATTGCGATCAAAATCACAGAAGTAGCCATCCCAAACCAGACCTGTATCCAGCATAAGCACGTCGCCAGGTTCCAACGGCGCCGAAGTTGCAGGTGATATTACATCACTGTAACCGCCCTGCTCTGCCCCGCCTGCAAGATACGGCACCCAATCGGCCTCTTCCTCAAGGCAGAGCATCTGGAACCGGCGAAAAACCATGTCCAAAGGCACTCCTGCGCGGGCAACCTCGGGCACGCGGGCGAACGCGCGTCCAGCGATATCGCAGGCGGTTTGGATCTTCGTAATTTCAGCCTCGGATTTGATCATGCGCAACCGGCGCAGGATACTCTGATCACCGGTAATGCGACGCGAACCGAGAGCGCCGCGCAAGCGTTCAATGTCCGCCATGGGCATCCGCACGTGTGTCTCATGACCATCCGGCACCCCGATATTGCCCGAAACGGGCGTCAGTTCGGCCAGGACGTCGGCCAGAAGCGAGATACCGTCGTCTTGCAAGTCGGGCGCACTCCAGGTTCGGATGTCATCGATCCAGGTCTGCCCCATGAGCGCGGCCCCGATCGAAGGGATCACGGCCACCGGTTTGCCCGTGGCCGGTACCACCAGAAACCATGGCCGGGTTGGGCTTTCCCAAAATCGGGTCAGATAGCCGGTAAAGTAGCGCACATCAGTTTCTGTCGTCAGCAGCAGCGCCGATATATCCGCGGCTCGCATCAGCTCCTGCGCGCGTTTGGTGCGCGCCTCGAATTCTGCCTGATCGAACCCCCTCATTCCGCGATCTCCGACAGAAAGCACAAAACGCGTGAGTGTTCGTCGATCCCTATGGCTTTCCGCGCGGTTTCGTTCATCACTGCCGCAAGGCCTGCCCCGCCGGACGCCGTGGTGGCCAGCCCGGCCTTTGCCATTGCGTCAAGCTTTGCCGCCACATCGTCGTCTGACAGGGTCAGGAACAGGTCTGCGTCGCGAGCCAATCCGTTTAACGCGATCAACGATGGTTCCTTGCAGTCCAGACGCCCCATAATGCTGTCAGGGCCATCCGCGAAAACACATTTTCCGGCGGCTAAGCTGGCCTGCAACGCGGGTGCCGCTTCGGGTTCAACCACAACGATCTTCGGTGCGTCGCCCCAGATGTTTCGTGCATAGGCAGCAACGGCACCGGCCAGCCCGCCCACGCCTGCCTGCAACAGAATATGCGTCGGAACCTCGGGACACTGCCTGACAGCCTCTGCCGCCATTTGCAGATAGCCTTCCATAAGCGTCCATGGCAGGTCATAATATCCTTCCCACGAACTGTCCGACAGCAATATCCAACCGTTTTCGTCGGCAGCCATTCTCGCGGCCTCCATGCTGGCGGCATAGTCAGCACCACTTCGAACAACTTCGGCTTTTTGGCCTTTGAGACGTTCCGCAAAGGTTTCGGGCACAGTTTCAGCAATGTAAACAACGGCTTTCGCACCGAAAATTCTGGCACCCGCCGCAACACTCATGCCGTGGTTCCCGGCGCTGGCGGTCACATAGGTTGCGCCTGCCAGAGTTTGTTCACCCGGCTCACCTGTCCTCTCGGCCGCATGACGCGCAATTACATAGGCCGCCCCTAAAGCTTTGAACGAACCAAGGTTCATCCGCGCCCGCTCATCCTTCACCCAAAGCTGGGCTACAGGGGCCAGTTTCCCAACATCCACCAATGGCGTTTCTTTCGCGACAGGGCACTGAGAAAGCAAATCTTCAACACGGGCAGCATTTGTAGAAGGATACGGCGCAGACGGTGCAAGCTTTTGGCCCGCCCGATGTGGATTGGTGATGACCTGCATACTTCTCCCCTGAGTTTAGGCCCGTTGACGTGATCCCATCGGTGGAACACTGTCAACCAACGTCTGACGTCAATCAGGGACGTTGACGGTATTCGAGGCCTGTTCTGCAACCAACGCCAACAGCCAGTCGTGAAACAACCGGGCAGCCGGATTGGCAGCGTTGGACGAAAGGTAGTACCCTTCGTTGCTGTCCACCGAACATTCATGCACGCGTACGACCAGACCCGCGGCAATCGCATGGGTCGTCAGTAATTCGCTGACCAAGGCGACACCGCTACCATGAACGGCCAGTTGCAGGGCCATCCCAAATGTATCGACAAAAACACCGGGTTGGCGGCGCAAGCCCTGTTTTTCAAACCATGTGCCCCACCCACTTGATGTCCCGACAGCCTCGATCAGCGGCAGGTCAAACACGTCTCCTGCGACTGCCGGGGATTTCACAGCAACCAGCCGGTCAGGTATCAGTCGGACAGCGCCATGCCCTACCTGTTTCTTTGACCCGAACCGAACCTGAACATCAGCGTGAGACGCGTGGAAATCATCGGGCCAGATCGCACTGAGAAGCCGAACGCGTACTTCAGGATGGCGTCTGGTAAAATCTGACAGGTATGGGGCAATAACCCAATGAGCGATGCTAACAGACGTGGCGACAGTCAAGATGTCTCCGGAGGCACTGGCGTCCACGCGCCCGGCAGCCGCGGCAAGCGCTTCAAGCGCGCTGCCAACCTCGGGCAATAGTTTACGCCCCGCATCCGTCAGCGCCAAGCTTCTGGGGTGCCTCACAAAAAGAGCTGTCCCCAAACGCATTTCGAGCGATTTCACCTGCTGACTGACCGCCGATTGCGTCAACCCAATCTCTTCGGCAGCCGCCGTAAAGCTAAGCGTTCGTGCAGCCGCCTCGAAGGATCGGAACCAGGTCAGTGGTGGAAGAGATTTACCCATTTGGTCAAGCTGTCCATTAGTCTTTTTAATGGCAAAGCACATAATTCAATCATTTGTCAAAAACCCTGTCCGTTTTTAACGTTTGCGAGCGCGACAGGAGAGCTTTGATGCAACCGGAAATACGTAAGATTGTCACCTACGATGAGGAGGTCCTTGTCGAGGGCTTCCAAGCCGCCAAAACCCCATGGCGCATGTTTGCCGTGGCCGCAGTGGTTCACAACCCCTGGGCAGGACGGTTTGTGGAAGACCTTAAACCCGAGATACAAGCCTATGGCCCTGTTCTGGGTGAGATGATGACGAAACGCATGATCAAACTGGCCGGGAGTGGAGAGGCAATCGAAGCCTATGGCAAAGCCGCTGTGGTCGGGCTGAATGGTGAGGTCGAGCACGCTTCGGGCCTTATTCACACCTTGCGATTTGGTAATCACTACCGAGAGGCCGTCGGCGCGAAATCCTATCTGGCGTTCACCAACACACGTGGCCCGGCAAACGCACCGATCATGGTGCCGTTGATGGATAAAAACGATGCTGGGCGGAGGTCGCACTACCTGACAATTCAGTTCTCGATTTCTGACGCACCGCGCGATGACGAAGTTGTGGTCGTATTAGGCGCAGCAACCTCGGGCAGACCGCACCACCGTATCGGTGACCGCTATCAGGATCTTAAGGATTTGGGCCATGACCTGGACAACCCGGCCGCGGTCTGAGATCGGCGGGCTGGCGGCCATCCAGACCGGTTCGGGTCAGAATATCCTTCTGTTGCATGGTGTTGGCTTGCGGGCTGAAGCCTGGGGCGCGCAATTGGACGGGCTGGCTTCTGAAGGTTGCATGACCGCTCCGGACATGCCCGGACATGGAAACAGCCCTTTGGCTGACATGAGGTTGGGGTTGTCGGCGTACACCGAAGCGGCACGGGGTGTTCTGGACTGCCTGAGTGGTCCGGTCGTTTTGGTGGGCCACTCGATGGGGACCATGATCGCGCTGGATCTTGCCGCCAAAGCGTCAGACCGGGTATGTGGGATCGTCGCATTGAACGCGGTTTTTGAGAGAGACGCGAATGCGGCACAGACCGTGCGCGACCGTGCGGCGCAGCTGGATGGCAAGACGATCGCTGATCCCACCAGCACATTGCATCGATGGTTCGGAGACGTCGCCTCGGCCGAGCGCGATGCCTGCCGTAGTTGGCTGACGGCGATGGACCCGGCTGCGTATAAAACGGCCTATTCCGTCTTCGCCCACAGTCAGAGCCCTCAGCGCGACGCGTTGGAGAAACTAAGCTGCCCGGCGCTTTTTCTAACCGGCAGTCTTGAACCCAATTCGACCCCGGAGATGTCACGCGCCATGGCGGACACCGCAATGAACGGACGCGCGCAAATCATTGAAGGCGCTGCACATATGATGCCAATGACGCATGCACCTCAGGTCAACGCCGCCATTTCCAGCTTTCTGAGTGAGCTGCGCCAATGACCGCGCTTGATCCTCGTGACCTTCGTCGTGCTTTTGGACGGTTCATGACCGGTGTGACGGTTGTGACGACGCGCGATGACACAGGCAATCCACTCGGCTTCACGGCCAATTCCTTCACTTCGGTTTCTCTCGACCCGCCGCTGCTTTTGGTTTGTCCGGGAAAAAACCTGTCTTCTTATCACGAATTCGCAACCTGCGCCCGTTTCGCGGTGAACATTCTGGCCGAGGGGCAGGAAGATGTATCCAATACGTTTGCCGGGTTCAAAGGTGATCGATTTGCCAAAGTCGATCACTGCTTTGATACGCACGACGTCCCTTTGATCAGAGGGGCAGTCGCAACGTTTTCCTGCCGTACTCATCAGGTTGTCGAAGCCGGGGACCATTGCGTTTTGATCGGTCAGGTCGAAACGTATTCTCAGGACGATGCCCCCGGGCTTGGCTATGCGAACGGGCAGTATTTCAGCCTCGGGCTGGAACGTGGCGCGCTGGAACCATCCGGGCGAAACGTGGTCTGCGGCGCAATCATCGAACAGGACGGGCACGTCTTGCTGGAGAGAACAGAAGCCGGTTTCCGTCCGCCGCAAGTCACGCTGTCAGATCGGCAAGATTTGCGAAACAGCCTTGTGCAAGACCTGACGGCTAAAGGTGTCGATGCACGCCTTGGGGTTGCGTATTCCGTCTATGACGATGCCAACACGCATCATGTTTACATTCTTGCGTCTGCGCCGTCCCTGCCCCGGCATGGCACGCTTCAGGAGATCGCAATCAAAGAACTGGCGACCCTGCCATACGCGTCAGCACCCATCGCCACAATGATGGCTCGTTTTGCGCTGGAAAGCCGAACCCGCAATTTCTCGCTTTATCTGGGTGACGCCCAGCGGGGCGATGTGCACAGCCTGTCGGAAAGGACCTGAAGAATGGAGTTTTCCCTTTTTGCCCATATGGAACGGCTGGGCCCCGAAGAGCCGCATGAGAAATTGTATGAAGAGTTCATCGAGCTGTGCAAGATGGCTGATCAGGCAGGGATGCGTGCGGTCTGGACTGGTGAACATCACGGGATGGATTTCACTATCGCACCCAACCCGCTGATGTCGCTGGTGGACATCGCGCATCATACCAAAAACGTGCGCCTTGGCACCGGCACTGTGATCGCGCCGTTCTGGCACCCGATCAAACTGGCGGGCGAGACAGCCGCAGCGGATCTCATGACCGGCGGCCGGATCGAGCTGGGCATAGCGCGCGGTGCCTACTCTTATGAATACGAGCGGCTTATGCCCGGTCTGGACGCATGGGCCGCCGGTCAGCGAATGCGAGAGATCGCTCCTCTGCTGCCCAAATTATGGGAAGGCGACTGCGCGCATGACGGAGAGTTCTTTCAGTTTCCCGCCACCAGTTCGGCCCCAAAGCCGGTGCAACCCGGCGGCCCGCCCATCTGGATTGCCGCGCGGGATCCGAACAGCCACGAATTCGGCGTTCAGAACGGGTTCAACATTCAGGTCACCCCGCTGTGGCAAGGTATCGAAGAAATTGAGACACTGATGACTCGCTTTGAGACCGCCTGCGCCAATCACGGCGGAGCGCGCCCGAAGATCATGCTGCTTCACCACACCTATGTCGGGCGCGATGACACTGAACTGGATCAGGCTGCGCGGGATTTGTCCCGGTTTTACAACTATTTCGGCGCGTGGTTCCAAAACAAGCGACCAGTCCAACAGGGATTGATTCAGGCGCTAACCGAAGAAGAAATGGCAGCCAACGCAATGATGGCACCCGAAAATCTGGCGCGCGATCTGACAATCGGCACGGCGGACGGGGTAACAGAACGTCTGAAACGCTATGAAGACCTTGGATATGATGAATACTCGTTTTGGATTGACAGCGGCATGAGCTTCGAACGCAAACGCGCATCGCTTGCCCGTTTCATCGACGATGTAATGCCAAAGTTTCAGTGAGGGGCCGCAATGCACCAGAAGCCACATTACCAGCTATTTATCGACGGCACTTGGACCGAAGGCGCACGTGGGCAAGTGATGGCCTCGTTGAATCCGGCAACGGGCGAGGAATGGGCCAGTTTCGCCTGTGCCGCAGCCGAAGACGTAGAGCGCGCCGTTTCCGCGGCGCGCCGGTCACTTGATGATCCGGCGTGGCGGGACATGACGCAAACTGCACGCGGCAAACTGTTGTTCCGGCTTGCAGAACTGATCGAACAGAACGCAGGACACCTTGGCGAGATCGAGACGAAGGACAGTGGTAAGCTACTGGCGGAAACCGCGACCCAAACGGCATATGTCGGCGATTACTACCGCTACTATGCGGGGTTGGCGGACAAAATCGAAGGCGCGGTCCTGCCGATCGACAAACCGGACATGCATGTCTTTACGCGGCGCGAGCCCATTGGCGTGGTGGTCGCAATTGTCCCCTGGAACGCGCAGATGTTTCTCACGGCTACCAAGCTTGGGCCAGCTCTGGCCGCGGGGTGCTCTGTTGTGCTGAAGGCGTCAGAGGTTGCGCCCGCCCCAATGCTGGAATTTGCCCGCTTGATCGACAAAGCGGGATTCCCACCCGGCGTCGTTTCCGTCATTACCGGGGACGCAGAAAACTGTGCGATCCCTCTCACCCGACATCCTGACGTAGACCGGATCGCATTCACTGGCGGCCCGGAAACGGCGCGTCATGTGGTGCGCAACTCGGCTGAGAACTTTGCCGTAACCACGTTGGAATTGGGTGGAAAATCCCCGATCATAGTATTCGATGATGCCAATCTGGATGGTGCGGCCAACGGACTGATCGCGGGCAATTTCGGCGCCTCAGGTCAAAGCTGCGTCGCAGGATCGCGCGGGCTGATCCATCGTCCTCTTATGGAATCTCTTATCGCCAAAATCGAAGAAAAGATGACGGGTATAGTCATCGGCGATCCATTGGAACCTGAAACCCATATTGGCCCGCTGTGCACAAACGCCCAGATTGTCAGAATTCAGGCGACGCTGGCCAAGGCCAAGGAACAGGGCGCCCGTATTCGTTTCGGAGGCGCACCACTGGATCGGTCAGGTCATTTCATGGCCCCAACGCTGGTGGAATGCACCAGTGCCGAGACAGAGACCCTGAAGGTCGAAATGTTCGGTCCCGTCATGTCCTTGCTACCCTTCGACACTGAAGAAGAGGCAATCAACCTGGCCAATGACACGCCATTCGGGCTTGGTTCGGGTATCTTCACCGAAAATGTCGCCCGTGCTCATCGTGTTTCATCCCGCCTGCAATCGGGCATCTGCTGGATCAACACCTACCGCGCCGTCTCACCCATCGCGCCCTTTGGCGGCTTCAACCAATCCGGTTATGGCAGGGAAGCGGGAATAGAGGCCATTCACGATTACACGCGAACCAAGACCGTTTGGCTGAATACATCGGACAAGCCGATGTCGAACCCCTTTGTTATGCGCTGAGGTGATCTGCACCACGATCAGCATAACCCAAGGGGCGCTTATCTGAATGCGGCGGCTCCTGTTACTCTGCCGCCGTTCTCACCCTCTCTGGCGCGGTCAACCGCTGCCAAGCGTCGTACTGGGCCAGAAAGATTTGCCCGTTGAGGTCGTCGAGGAAATGCGATTGTTTCAGACGGTCCATGACGGGGCCCTTGACTTCGGACAGGTGCAGACCGACACCCATGTCACGCAGGCGATGGTTAATGGCCTCAAGGCTTTCGAGGGCTGAAAAGTCGACCTCGTTCACCGCCGAGAACATTAAAACCACGTTGCGGATTTCGCAGCCTTCGGTCACTCGCGCCTGAATAAGGTCTTCGAGGAAACGGGCGTTCACGAAATACAGGCTTTCATCCACCCGCAGTGTCACCAGTGACGGCTCGGTGGCGACCTTGTGGCGATTGATGTTACGGAAGTGTTGCGTACCCGGCACAAGCCCGACCTCGGCCACATGCGGGCGCGAGGTTTTGTAGAGATGCAAAAGGATCGAAATCGCTACGCCGCTGGCCACGCCAGTTTCGACCCCGGCCAGCAAAGTCAGGACGATGGTGGCGGCTACGGCGGTAAAATCGGCGCGCGAATATCCCCATGTCTTTTTCAGGATCGACAGGTCCACAAGGCTCAGCACCGCAACAATGATCGTCGCGGCCAGCGTGGCCTTGGGCAGGAAGTAGACCAGAGGTGTCAGGAACAGTGCAGCAATCGCCAGACCACCAGCGGTATAAATGCCTGCCGCTGGAGTTTCCGCCCCCGCATCGAAGTTCACCACCGAGCGTGAGAACCCACCGGTGACCGGAAAGCCGCCGGTAAACGCCGCGCCCAGGTTTGCTGCACCCAGACCGATCAACTCCTGATCGGGGTCCACGCGCTGGCGTTTCTTGGCAGCCAGCGTCTGCGCAACCGAGATGCTTTCGACAAAACCGATGATCGAGATCAGGATCGCTGGCACCAGCAATGCACCGATGAGGTCCGAGGACAGCCCCGGCAAAGTCAGCGGCGAAAGGTTCTGGGGCACGTCGCCAACAATCTTGACGCCCCGCACATCCAGCCCGAACCCCCAGACGACCCCTGTGGTCACCACCACGGCAGCCACTGGTCCGGCCTTGGTCAGCACGTCAGCCAGCAGGGGCGGTACCCCCATGCGCCGCAACGCGGGCTTGAGGTTCTTGCGCACCCAAAACAGGAACGCAGTGGCCAGCACGCCGATGATTACCGTCAGCCAATTGGTTTGCCCGAGGTTTTCGAAGATTGAGCCCAGCATCCCTGGCAGAGTATGCCCATGGGCGCTGACACCCAGAATGTGCTTTAACTGGCTGGTCGCGATCAGGATGCCCGATGCGGTAATGAAACCTGCGATGACAGGATGGCTGAGGAAATTGGCCAGAAAGCCCAGTCGAAAAACGCCCATCAGCACCAGAAACCCACCCGACAGGAAAGCCAGCGTCAGTGCCGCCACCATGTATCCAGCTGTGCCCTGCTCGGCCACCTGCCCCACAGCGCTGGCTGTCAGCAGTGACACTACCGCGACAGGCCCCACCGCCAACGCCCGACTGGTGCCAAAAACCGCATAAAGGACGATCGGCAATATCGAAGCATAGATCCCGGCCTCGGGCGGCAGCCCTGCCAGCAAGGCATAGGCCAAGGACTGTGGGATCAGCATGATCGTGACGATTACAGCCGCGATCAGATCATTCGACAGCGACGCACGGCTATACCGGCGACCCCAGTCAAGAATAGGAAGGAAACGTAAAAGGCTCTGCATGGGTTCACGTCCTGAGAAAGCGGCGGCCAGAGCGTGGGAGGCTCTGACCGCCATACCTTGGCCGGTCGCACTTTTGGTGAAGGCGGGACAGGCCAGAACTTACGCCGGTTCTTCCGGTGTCAGTTTCGAAAGGAGTTAATCGGTCGCCACCTTCAATGGTTCGGGCTTGGCCAACCACTCTTTGCCCTTCAGCATCGCGGACCAGTAAATCGGCGGCAGCAACTTCTCCTTCAACAGCCACGCCAACCGGCTGGGTTTGGTTCCATCGATCAGGAATTTCGGGAAACTGGGCGTCATCACCCCACCATAGGCGAACTCGGCCAGAACGATCTTGCCGCGCTCGACCGTCAACGGGCACGAACCGTAGCCGTCATAGGCGGCAACCGGGCCACGGCCCTGAATGTCTGCTACGATATTGTCGGCCACGGTCGGTGCCTGTTTACGCGCCGCCGCCGCGGTTTTGGCGTTGGGCGCGTTCATCACGTCGCCCAGCGACCAGATATTGTCAAAGCTCTTGTGGCGCAGCGTCGCCTGATCAACATCGACCCAGCCACCCGCATCCGCCAGCGGCGACACGCGAATAAAGTCCGGCGCGACCTGTGGTGGGCAGACATGCATCATGTCAAACTCGACTGTGACCAACTCGGGCTCGGCATCCGGCATTGCAACCTTAAAGGTCGCTTTTTTCGCCGCCCCATCTACCGACACCAGATTGTGAAAGAAATTCAGTGAGGCGTCGTATTTTGTGACGTATTCCATCAGCGCCGGGACATAGTCCTTGACCCCGAACAGCACGCCGCCCGCGTTCATGAACTGGATGTCGATATCCTTCAGAACGCCGCGCCGGAACCATGCATCACCCGACAGGTACAGCGCTTTTTGTGGCGCGCCCGCGCATTTGATTGGCATCGGCGGCTGCGTGAACAGCGCCCGGCCTTCCTTAAGCCCTTCGACAAGCTGCCATGTGTAGGGCGCCAGATCATAGCGGTAGTTCGAGGTCACCCCGTTACGGCCCAAGGTTTCTTCCAGCCCTTCGACTGCGCCCCAATCCAGCTTGAGCCCCGGAGACACGACAAGACGGTCGTATTTCACCACGCGACAGCCATCCAGAATAACTGCATTGTTTTGCGGCTCGAAGGCCGCAACTGCCGCCTTGATCCACTTAACCCCGCGCGGGATCAGGGATCCCATCGTCTTGGCGGTCTGTTCTGCTGAGAAGACACCCCCGCCCACCAACGTCCAGCCGGGCTGATAATAATGCACGTCAGACGGATCAATGATGGCGATCGACAGGTCGGATTTGCGCGCGTGCAGGCTGGCCGCAGTGGCAATACCGCCAGCCCCACCGCCCACGATAACCACGTCGAAGGATGCGTCGCCCGTGTCGGTCGGCGTTTTCCCACCATTGGCAATGCGGCGGGCAACGCCGCTCATGTCATAACCGGCGACCTTGGTGGCTGACAGGATCTCGGACACCGGACGCTTGTGCGCCGCCTCGTTCAGCGACCACAGAGTGGCCGAACGCGTGCCGGTCCGGCAATAGGCCAGAACCGGCCCCGGCAACTCGGTCAGCGCGCGGCCAAAGGCATCGGCGTCTTCGTCCCTGACGATCCCGGTTTGCACTGGAACATAGCGTACCTCGAGACCCAGTTTCTCCGCTGCTACCTCGATTTCCTCGAATGTCGGCTGATCGGCACCTTCGCCATCGGGGCGGTTGCAAATGATGGCACGAAAGCCCGCGCCTTTTATCGCCTCGATGTCATTTGGCGTAACCTGCGGCGACACCGAAACTGAGCCTGATATCTTTCTGATGTCCATGGGTGCCTCTTGCGTTCAGAGCTTGTTGACTGGAACTTTGAGCATCTGGTTCCCATCCTGGTCCGTTGGAATGCCGCCCGCCCGGATGTTGACCTGAATCGAAGGTACGATCAGCGTCGGCATCGCCAGCGTCGCGTCGCGCTCGGACCGCATCTTGATGAACTCGTCCCTAGTCTTGCCACCGCCCACGTGAATGTTGTGGGCCTTCTCCTCGGCTACCGTGGTTTCCCACTGGATGTCACGCCCGTTGGGACCATAATCGTGACACATGAACAGCCGGGTTTCGTCCGGCAGGCTGAGCACTTTGTGGATCGAGTCAAATAATGTCCCCGCGTCACCACCGGGGAAATCGGCCCGCGCCGAGCCACCGTCAGGCATGAACAACGTGTCGCCCACAAAGGCTGCATCCCCGACAACATGCACCATGCAGGCGGGTGTGTGGCCCGGCGTATGCATGGTAAAGGCGGTCATGTTGCCGATCTTGTAGGTCATGCCATCGACGAACAGGGCGTCAAACTGGCTGCCGTCCCGCTGAAATTCGGTGCCTTCATTGAAGATCTTGCCAAACACGTCTTGCACGATCTTGATGTTTTCACCGATGCCGATCTTGCCGCCCAGCTTTTGCTGGATGTAAGGCGCGGCTGACAGGTGGTCGGCATGGGCGTGGGTCTCAATGATCCATTCCAGCTTGAGGCCCCTCTTTTCAACCTCGGCAATCAGCATGTCGGCATGGCCAAACGTAATGCGGCCAGCGGCATAATCGATGTCCATGACACTGTCGATAATCGCACAGGAATTCGAGGTCGGGTCCGCAACGATATAACTGATTGTCGCGGTCGCCTCGTCGTAAAAACCCTGGACATCGGGCTTCACGCTCAGATCCACTGGGTAGCTTCCAATCGGCGTCGCTATCGCGTCGGCCATCTTTTGGTTGTGTATCTCGATAGACTTCTGATCATTCATGATCTTGCCTCCTAACTGGCGCGGATCCTTTACCCGTTTCCGCCGCGTGTCATCATCATTTCGTGGACGGCGTCCATGCCGCGATCCGCCATCGCGCTCACTTCGGCCGCATGGATATGCATGGCTTTGGCTATTTCCGGATCGTCGGATGTTTGCACCACTACGATCCCTTCAGAGGTCACTTCGATATCCGACGTGATCTTGTCGCCATTATCAAAAAATATGTCGAGGGTCGGGCTCTGAATGATGATCATCGGATCATCCTTGCGGCCCACCCGATCGATCATCCCGGCAACATGGGAGACCAGAGCATCCATGACATCCGGGTCGGAAGATCTCGTGACAGTGCGAATACCATTGGGAAGGTTTTCAACCTCGCGCGTGATTGTATCGAAATTGCGGAACATCACAGCAAGCTCGGCGCTTTCCTCGGGCGTTGCGTTCTCGCCCCGCAGCCCCGGCATGTTGACCTCGTCGTGGCCTTGCCCGTCTGCACCGTGACGATGCTCTGCCCGTTCACCGGCCATGCCCTGGCGATGCCCGTGCCCGGACATCAGAAAGATGTAACTGCCAGCCGCGCCGACCAAAGCAGCAACAAGCAACGCAATGGCGATGCCGCCGAACGTCCGGGCGGGTTTGCGCTCATCCATCTTCGTCTCCTCTGTTTCTGCCAGCCCATATCCGGCCGTCGCGTGAGACCTGCAATCACCTTGGCGGCATGAAAAGTTGAGGAGTAAATATAACTTTGAAATCCTGACTTCAGTGACAAAGTCACGAAACCGGAAAATTTCCCGAAATGGTCAAGTGCTTTGCGCCAAGCGTTCCAATGCCGCCTTGTCGGTTATCGTAATGCGCCCCCGCGATTGGGTAATCATCTCGCGCTTTTGAAAGTCCTGCAAAATCCGCGAGACAACTTCACGCGCGGTGCCCAGTTCGCTGGCAAGTTGCTGATGCGTTGCCTGAATGTCTTCCCGCCCCCCGGCCAGAACCAGAAGACGTTCAGCCAGGCGAATATCCAGGTGCCCGAATGCCACGTCATCGACCACCCGCAACAGATCAATCAGTCGGCGCGAGTAGGCCTCGAATACAAACTCGCGAAATGCGTCTTCTTCCGAGATCAAACGGTCAAAGGCATGTTTCGGCAACGTCACCGCCGTTACGTCGGTTTCGGCAATACCTTCAGCGTTATATGCTTCTTCTGCCAGCATACAGGCCGTCGTCAGTACACAGCTTTCCCCCGCCTCGACCCGATAGAGCACGATCTCGCGGCCCGAATCCGAACTTTGAGAAACGCGAATCCGTCCGTCGTACAAGAACAATAGGCTGTCGGGAACGTTGTCAGGGCCGAATACCTGAGCGCCTTTTGGGCACCGCACGATACGGGCCGCTGTACGCAACCTTTCACGCACAGCTTTCGGAAGGCGACTAGTCCCGTGAAATCGCTCAGTCCAATCTAGGATTGTCATCTTGCGTTGCGCATAGGTGCCACGATGCCCTCCTCAATCGGCGCGATACGGTTTAACAACTCGTTTCTGTTTGAGGCAATGTCAGCCAGCGTCAGATCATCAAGCACAGCCATGAATGCCCCGGTCGCTTTTTGGATCGCTTGGGACAATTTACATATACCGATCAGAGGGCAGGTGTTTTTTTCAGGGTTAAAGCATTCGACCACATCCAGGGGCCCTTCGGTCAGGCGAATTACATCGCCGATCTTTATCTGTTCCGCGGGTTTAGCCAACCGGAAACCACCGCCTCTGCCGCGTGCTGTTTCCAGATACCCGGCCCGACCCAACTCGTGCACGATTTTTACAATATGCGGCCGGGCAAGGCCGTGCACCCGCACGACATCGTCAACGCGAATGCGATCTGGGGCCTTGAGCGCAGCCAGTTGCAAAGATCGCAGCGCATAGTTGGAATAGGATGTCAGTTTCATGCGTGCCTCCGGCAAAAGCTCTAGGCGCAATATAACTTATTTGCAATTTCTGTGTGTTTTCACTGACCATGTGTTTTGCTGAGGGTGAAGTCAGGCCAACTTACCTGACCTGCGCAGCGACTGGGTCGCTGACTGGGCCGCAACGGACATCACGACTTTTCTGATAAGGAAGCTGTCGACACCCGACCGGAACGGCAGTTCAATTCTCTGCAAAAAACGCTGAACAAAGACGGTATGGGTGGCGGTGCTGTCAGACGAATTCGAACCAGTCTCAGTTTGCCGCAGAAACCACGAACCTATCCAGAACAAAGCTGACGCCACTCGGCGAGAGCGGCGGTGCATGTCAACTTGAAGTTGTCTCGGCTGGCTAGCGATCTTTCCTGGTTGAAGTGGTTGTAGACGGACGCGTGGACGGCGGCGAACTTCTGCAAACTTTGCATGTGCCTGAAACGCTGCATCGCGCGTTCTCTTCGTCGGAAAGGCAGGTGCGAGTTCTCGACGCGGTTGTTGAGCCACCTACCCGTCCTTTGTTTTTCGGTAGAGCCAAGCTTTCTGAGAGCGGCCCGGTACGATGCGAAGCGACCCGTGGCGACGGTTTCCGCCTTACCATGTCGCTTCATCAATTTCTTGAGGAATTTCAGCGCTGCAGCTTTGTTTCTGCGTTTGGCAACAACGGCCTCCGGCACCTCGCCGTCATGATCCACAGCCCGCCAAAGGTAATGCCGCTTGCCATTCACCTTCACGAAAACTTCGTCTACGCGCCACTTCCATTTGCAGTATGCTCTCAATTGCTTAACACGCATTCTTCGAATTTCAGCAGCAAACACTGGGCCAAACCTGTTCCACCAATACCGGACAGTTTCGTGGCTCACGTCGATGCCTCGCTCGTGCAACATGTCTTCGACATTCCGAAGCGAGAGCGGGAAACGGATGTACAGCATCACTGCGAGGCGGATGATCTCGGGACTGGATTTGAAATACTTGAAAGAGGCAGGATTGGTCATGGGCAAAAGCTGCGCAACCGCCCTGCCCCGCTCAAGCAAAGTTCTTCTGAAAAGGCCTTTGCCCTCCTTTTGCATGGACGCAGACTTACTTCTTAAAAAAATTCCGTTTCCAGAGAATTGTGCAAAAATTTTGGAGTATAGAAAAAGAGTCACGCAGATTTCTTGAGTATTGTGCTTATAGGCACCAGGGGATCGATGATATGAAGACCATTCTAATTACCGGCGCGTCGTCTGGTATCGGCGCGGCAACGGCCGGGTATTTTCAGGCCAGGGGATGGAACGTCGTTGCCACGATGCGGACCCCTGCCAGCGGCTTGGATCTTGCCAATTTGGAGAACGTCCACCTGGCGCGGCTGGACGTGACGGATGCCAAATCAATCGCGGCGGCCGTGGCAGAGGGCATCGATCGCTTTGGACAGATCGACGTTTTGCTGAACAATGCAGGCTATGGGGCCTATGGCGCGCTCGAAGCCTTTACGATGGACCGCATCCGACGCCAGTTCGACACCAACGTTATCGGCTTGATAGAGGTGACCAAAGCGGTGCTTCCGCACTTTCGTCAAAACCGTTCCGGCACGGTGATCAATATCTCGTCCATCGGTGGGCAGATCACCTTCCCACTGGGTGCGCTTTATCACGGCACCAAGTTTGCGGTGGAAGGTCTGTCCGAAGCCCTGCACTACGAGTTGGAACCGTTGGGCATACGGGTGCGTATTGTTCAGCCTGGCATGATCCAGACGAATTTCGGCGGCAGCTCGTTCGATTTTGCGATGGATGAAAATCTGTCAGGCTACACGCCGATGGCCGAAGCCATGGGGCGCCTGTTCGGCAGACTCGCATCGAACCCTTCTGCGCCAGAGACGGTTGCTGAGGTGATTTGGGACGCGGCCAACGATAGCAGCGACCGTTTACGGTATCGCGCAGGACCTGATGCCGAGGCTTTGCTGGATGCCCGCAAACAACAGGACGATGCGGCGTTCATCGGGGGCATTAAACAAAAGATGGCGCCCTGAAACACGACGTGACCCGTCATCATGAGAGGAAAAAACATGTACCAAAAAGCAGTCGAAAAAGGCGGCCTGGCCGTTGTCACCGGGGCGGCAAGCGGCGTGGGTCTCGCTGCGGCCAAACGGTTCCTGCAGGCGGGTCTGGGTGTTGTGCTGGTCGATCTTCCGGGAGAGGCGCTGGACAAGGCCGAGGCGGATTTGATCGAACTGGCGGATACGTCCCAGACGGTTCGGGCGATCCCCGCGGACGTGACCAACGCCGCAGCCATGACGGATCTCGCCGATCAGGTCTTTGAACTCGGAGAGGTGGCTGTTTTGATGAACAATGCCGGGATTGCGCTGCCGACCGGCAGTTGGGAAAACAGTGAGAACTGGCGGAAACTGATAGAGGTCAATCTGTTTGGCGTCATGAGCGGAGTGCACGCCTTCCTGCCGCGGATGATCGCCGCAGCACGCCCTGCCGTGGTTATCAACACAGGCTCGAAACAGGGGATCACCACGCCACCCGGTAACGCCGCCTATAACACCAGCAAGGCCGCTGTGAAGGTCATGACCGAGATGCTGGCCCACGAGCTGCGCGAGGCGGGTGCCGAAATCAGCGTCCATTTGTTTGTGCCCGGCTTTACCTATACGGGCATGATCCAGAAGTTCATGCCCGAAAAGCCCGCGGCGGCATGGTCAAGCGTCGAGGCCATCGACTATCTGCTGAAGCGCATGTCGAACGGAGATTTCTATATTCTCTGCCCCGACAACGATGTCTCAGAAGCCCGCGACAGGAAACGCGTCGAATGGGCCCTAGGTGATATTGTCCATAACCGGCCCGCGCTGTCGCGCTGGCATCCTGACTATGCGGATGCCTTTGCCACCCACGAGGTCTCGGAATAGCCGCTCCAAAAGTGCGGCCGTAAATGGAGCCAACGAAACTGCTATCCAAATCACAGGGCTTACACCTCGTCGAAATACCTAGCAAACATTCGTACGAAGCGCGGCATCTGAGACTTTGGGCTCAATGTCGTCGTTCTCGGCTTCGCAGCATTAAATTGGCCATAGTCAAATCCGGCCTTCGCTCCGGCTCGAAGGATACCTTGGACAATGCGATCAAATGCTGTGTGTGCAGCCCGCATTTCTGCCATTCGCCGAGACTACAAGTGCTGTTCCATATCCATACTTTGATGCAGTATTCTGATGATCGCGATCAACTCGCCTCGAATTTGATAGTAAATCGCATGCCTACCGATCAATGTCTTGAGATATCCCTCGCGGACTAAAGATGGTCTGCCCGCCTTCTTCCCCGCCGCGATATCTTCAAACGCGTCGATGATGTCGTTGGAATACACCTCGGCTCGTTCGCGTGACCATTCTTGCGCCGTGTAAATTCAAATCCCTTCGAGATCAGCTTCCGCCATCGGTGAAAGCACATATTTTTGAGATATCAGGTGCTGTTCTTCTGGCGCATGCGTTCCTGAAACGCCTCGCGGTCAAAGGCACGTGGTTCACCCGAGTTTTCACCAACGATCAATGCGTCCTTCAGCGCCTGGATTCTGGCTTCATGCTCCTCGAGAAGCCTTAGGCCTGCCCGTACGACATCGCTTGCCGAGCCGTAGCGTCCGTTGCTGACCTGAGTGTCGATGAAACCGGCAAAATGGTCCCCAAGGGACATCGAAGTGTTCTTTGCCATGTTTGCCTCCTAGATATCACATATACCAATATTCGGTATTTTTTTAATATCCCCGGATACGTGGTACAGTGGCACGTCATCGAACTGACGATGGGGTGGCATGCGGCGGATCGGAGGATCGGTCAAGCGCTGCGGCATAGCTTCACCAGACCAGACTTTCGCTGCGGTGGCAAAATTGAGCGTACGGCGAGCTGGTGGTCTGCGGATGTAGCTGGCACTCACCTCGAAGCAAATAAGCTACACGAACGCCTGATCATTGGAAAACCGCGGGAGTTGGAAATGAGAAAGCGCTAGATTTTCGATTTGGTCTCGGTATTTTTTGGTAAGCGTTAGTCGCGAACGTAACACTCTTACCATTGCATCAGAAGATGATGAATTTTGCCGCAAGATAACGAAACGCAAGCGAGTTCTAACAAGATTGCAAGACGTCTTGCAGCGATACTGGCTGCCGACGTTGCCGGATATAGTCGTCTTACCAGCATCGATGAAGAAGGCACTGCTAAAATGCTCTTAGAGCATCGATCAGTGACTGATGCGCTTATTGAGAATTTTGGTGGTCGGATTGCCAACACCGCAGGTGACAGCATTATTGCTGAATTTGCGAGCTCTGTCGAAGCGGTGCGATGTGCCGTTGAAATTCAGGAAGCAATACGGACACGCAACCTCTCGGTTCCGTCGTCTTCTCAAGTTCAGTTTCGCATCGGGATAAATGTCGGAGACGTGATCCTTCAAGATGGTGATCTTTTAGGTGACAGCGTAAATGTGGCCGCTCGACTAGAAAGCCTCGCTGAACCTGGTGGAATCTGCTTGTCTGGCGAGGTACACGACCAGATACAAGGCAAGCTATCCCTTGGATTCCGTGCCATGGGAACCAAGCGATTAAGGAACATTGATCGTCCGGTGCGCGCTTACAACGTTGAAGGCGTCCAAGATGTCAGTGTGCGTAAAGAAAATAAGCTGCGCATTCTGGCCGCGGGAGGTGCCTTTTTCGCTGCCGCCTGCTTGGGTCTTGTGTATGTTCTTACTGCTCGTGACAGCACTACAACGCTTTCTGGTGGATCGCCGCCGTGGACGTCTGAAAGCAACCTAGATGCACCTCCACTGCCTAAGATGTCTGACGTAGTTGCATCAGGCGAATGGAATGAACATTCCTATTATGCAATTTTGACATGGGGCAGTTCCTGGCAGTCAGCTGTTGCAGATGCCAAAGAGAGGGGTGGCTATTTAGCTTCCATTACATCCGAAGCTGAGAACAGTTTTGTTTTCGAACTCATTAAGAACGATGAGCGCTTGTGGGATATGCATCAGGATGGGCAAGCTTTCGGACCTTGGATCGGCACATATCAGGAGGAAGGTGCTATTGAGCCAGACGGTGGGTGGGCGCTGGTCAGCGGCGAACCGGTTACGTTTTCGAACTGGTCAGAAGGCCAGCCAAACAATCATGGCGGGAACTCGGACGTCGTTCGGTTCCACAATTACGTTCATCAGCCTTCACCGTATTGGGACGATGCAAACGGCACCGGATCATCACGAGGGTATATTCTAGAAGTTGAGCGCGTGGATAGTACTAACTGATAAAAGCGGGCCTTTGACGTTGTAAATATCAGTACATTCCAATTCTCTGAATACGGGGAACCTGAAGAAGCAAAATGCAAATATTCTTTAGACATTGGATCTTATCCGTTTTTTTAGTGTCGTCGATCATTGCGACGTCGGCAAGTGCGCAAAACGTGACGTTCCCAACGGACTTCTTTGCTGAACGCCTGCAAGGCTCTGCATGCTCGAAGTTTTTTTCTTCATCTCGCCTGAACAGTGACCTTAAGATGATTTCAGCACTAAGTTCAGCGAGCATGACGAGCACCAATTCTCTGAACGTCAACCACGATGCCTTCTCCAAAAGGTGGACAAAGCTCTTAGAAGTTTCATATGGCGCGGCGGCAAAAGGTGACGCCGCGGCCAGCAAAAAAATCTTGGGCACTCTGGTCCATCTTGGGAAAGCGAACGCCCTGCTGAATGCCCCATCATATAATAGCGCAAAGAAAGTGGAGTGCTGGAAAGGTGGCCGAAGCGACCAACCATGTCCACTGCATGTTGTGCAACACACTGGCTATACTGGCGTTGCAATGTTGTATTCGGCCATTGTGCTTGAGGAATACGCGACACCAGACCAGAAACGAATACTGGATACGTACTTTGACAAGATCTACAAGAAATTCCTTTCCCCACTGGCGTCAAACGGCGCGCAAAGTGACGGATTGTATGAATTTGGAGACTATGGTTTGGGCGTGCTTGCCTACGCTAGGTGGAAACGTGATGCATGGCTCGCCAAAAGCGAAATACGCAAGCGCCGCTCCTCTTTCATCAAAAAGATAGATGCCCAAGGCATGCTGAAAGAAAACTCATTTCGCGGCTACCGCGGCTATTGGTATCACACTCTGGGAGCAGAAAGCGCCTTTGGTTACGCGCTAGTTGCCAGAAGTTTCGGTACCGACTTTTTCAAGGACGCCAAACTTGGTCCAAGGCTTCAGAACCTTGCCAATCAAACGGTGATTGGTGGGCAGAGTTACTCTGATTTTCGCGAGCGCGCCCTGCAAAAATCTCCGAAAAATGCAATCAAGGACCCAAACGCAGAAATCCCCCACATGCATCAGTTCGCCGTTGGCTTACCGATCATCTTAAAACGGGAATATGGCTACGGGATAACAACAACGTCAGCTTACAGATCAAAGGGCCGTCTCGAAACGATCAGCAAAATAACAGGTTTCAACGCTGATTGTTACTACTCCAGTTTACGCTGAATTCGGCAGCGTATCTGTTGCAGCGTGGCACACTGAGAAAATCTAACGTTCTGCTTAGGGCTCTCTCGGAACCTTCGCTGCGCCAGGCTTGAATGGCCGCCCTTCGAGATAGGGGCCGTTCACCTGGTCGCGCGTGAATTGGCGGTGAGCGGGACAAACCCGACTTTGGATTTTCAACCCTCGCTGACGCAGCATAACTTTGCAGTCGCGGCGCACCTTCTGTTGCCGTGCAGCGCATGTCACCGAAGCAGTCGTTCAGCAGCGCGGATCTTGCCCGAACCCATACTGTGCTTTCGCCGCAGCCAAGTCAGACAAGAAAGACGCGGACGCAGCGTGAATTCGCTGCACGGGCGCAAGTGTCTGCTTTCAGCGCCTGACGCAGCAACGTTGCAGTTAGATATCAACCTATCTGGGTTGTGGATTCACGCGGGCATGAGCGACGCGAGGATATTATTTGCGTCCTGTCACGACATTCACCGCGTCAGGGTAGACAAGTCTATCGCCCACAACATATGCGTCGAGCATTTCCGCGACCTCTTGAATCAAGGCACTTTGCGCATCTTCTTCGAGTGCGAGAAATGCGCCTGCAATAGGCATAGACGCCAGATGCATGGGAACAAATTCTGGCGCAAGCGGAACATCGATCATCAGCTCTTGCCTCTGAACGGCCACATCCGAAAACCCTTGATCCGCGACCTGTTTTCTTAATTCTTCCACCGGTGGCGTCTGCCGTTGAGCGCTCTGCTTTTCTGCAATCTCGGGGGAGATGTGGTGGGCAACGGCAGAGCAGAGGGCTTCAGTGTAAGCGCTATGACCATCCCAGATTGAGAAGGCCAAACGCCCGCCTGGAACCAGGAGCCGCAAGAACTCACTCAGAGCTTTGGGCTGTTCCGGAAAGTAATGGTAGCCATGCTGCGAAAGAATGACATCGTAAGACCCTGATGGCAGTCCGCTGCTGCATACATCGCTCTCAATCCATTGAATATCGAGATCACCGGCTAAATCTTTTGCCTTGGCGAGCATTGGCGCGTTGATATCCAGACCATCGACCTTCCCGCTTGCTCCAACCTTTGACTTTGCCAGTCGGGTTGTCACACCTGTTCCGCAAGCAACATCCAAGACACGTTCCGAAGAAACTAGTGAAGCCTGTTCAACAAGCGCCTCAGCCCATCGGCCAAACCAAAGGGGCACCATGATTTCTTCGTAGATTTTGGGTCCGTTACCTGCCAATTGAAATGTCATGGAAAAACCTTTGTCGCTTTTTCTGTTAGCGACAGCGTATGCGCGTACCCATTCTCAGGTCAAACCGCCGTTGATTGTGTTGTGTTCAGGATGTCCTTTGATCTGGACATTCATGCAAAGCGCAGCATCGGTCATTTTGGGCTCACAGTCAGATTTCGCCGCTTGCGGCGCGAACCACTGCTCTTGAGATGTCAACGACCGCGGAATGCACGATACGACACAAGATCAACGGCTTGCTAGAATTTGTCGATGGCTGGTTCCGTTGCAACTGCAACTTGAGACTTTCTGCAAGGGCATTCGGCGGCACTGAGCCCACTTTGACCGATGTTGCGCGATGCCCCAATTGCAGCAATGCGCAGGAAGCGGACTTCGCAAAGTCATTAGGCAGTCTAATCGGCGACTAGTGATTGCAAACGATGCCTCAGAACAAAACACTGCCGCCCTTACGCTGCCAAGTATGATTTGAGCTGAACCCTGTTGTCGAGGGCATCACCAAACATTCTCATCAATCCTATGGTTTTATCCGCTAATTCATCCAAGTCACTTTTAGCGACGAAAGTATCTTCGCCGTGAGCAATGGCGTTGCGTCGCTTCAGTAGGATCGCGTCAATGAAACTCTCATGCTCATCAAATTCTTCGCTCGGTATCTCGCAAACTAGGCAAATTTCGCGGAGCACTTCCGAGTTCAAATTGGACTTTGTGTTCACTAGGTCATCATTCACACGAGAAAACTGTTTGCTCGAAGCCACTAGAATTTCATCCAACAACGCACATTTGGACGCCATGTTACTCTTGCTTGTTGAAAGTGCCGACAATCTTGGCAGGAAATAGTTTTTCAGGAACTGCGGACTAAGGTTCGCGTACTGAAATTTACGCAAGGCTATATGAGTTAAATACAACCTTGCCGAATTTCTAACATGTCCTTCCCAATGTGCGTACGAGACAGTTACCAATGCTCGAAGAAGTACTTTTTCTAGAGATTGGTCTGCTCGCCGGATCGCAGTCTTGAGGTCAGATATCTCCCGGATTCGCCATGTCCTGTCGGAGGTGACAAGTTGTGAGAAGTCGTCGGCAGAATATGGTTTGCTCATGGTCTAAACCAATCGTTCCCGAAAGGGACTGTCTTCTGAATCCTTGTTGTCCCGCGCATCCCTGGCGAGACAAAATCCGTAACGTCAGGCTGCGACCAAAAGGCTCGTGATTTATCTAGAACGAATTGAACAGGATCTTGCTCCTGAAGAATTGCTCCAAGATTGCGCGCAACACCTACGGCGATGGACTCTAACCCAACCAAGCCGACGCGCCCGCTGTATGCTCCTTGATCAAATCTTCGAAGCACATCACCTCCCGCGGCTTGATAAAGTAAATTAATGGTCGAGTTTATGGTCTCGGTAGCTTCAGCGATGGACCTGTCCCGTTTTTGTGCCGCCCCAAGTGCTCGTTTAAGCCACTTTCCTTTCGAATGCGACAGGGCTTTTCCAGCCCAATGCTGAG
>NZ_JBQFLR010000006.1:0-176492 GCF_056531345.1 Ruegeria sp. N7
CCCGCCGCGCCTAAAGGGCTGATGCTACCCTGCGGCAGACCAACCCATCCCAACATCCAAACACGCTAAATAAGACCTCACCACCAAACCCGCAACCAAAACCAAAAAACTCAACCAAGCCAATACCGCTATTGAACGGCTAATGTGCATTGGAACACCATGTCTTTGGTCGAAGCCAAAACAATCGTCGCAAACGGCCAATATCCAACGCCAAGTTGGTTGCAGAAACAGGCGCTGCAACAATTACAGACGCAAACGTGACTGCATGGCGCAGGAGTTTCGTTTCATTTCACCGCTAAATATGACAACTCTGCCCTTGCGGGTCCGGTCCGTGATTGAGAAACACAAGCAGGTCGCGATCATTCGATGAAAGTTGAGATGACTTCTGAACAAGCCGTCCGCGATGCGGTTCAGACGCATTCGAAGCGTGTCTGGCGGTTTGCGCTGGCATTATCGGGTGCCTCGGATGTAGCCGACGATTTGTTGCAGGCCACATGTTTGCGCGCGCTTGAACGACATCATCAGGTGACGTCGCATAACCGTCTGGACAGCTGGTTGATGACAATCTGCCGGTCGATCTGGCTGAATGAGCTGCGTTCGCGGTCGGTTCGGCGCGCGCAGGCGCTGTCGGTGACCCCCGAAGCGGATCTGGTTGCAACGGGACCGGATACAGAAACGAATATTTTCGCGGCTGAAGTGTTTACTCAAGTGATGCAGTTGCCAGAGGCACAGCGTGAAGCGGTAATGCTCGTCTTCGTTGAGGGGTACAGTTACCGCGAAGCCGCTGCCTTGTTGGAGGTTCCAATTGGCACGATCATGAGCCGGCTTTCGAATGCCCGGCAGAAACTTAAAACCGTGATGCAGATTGATGCAGCGGACCCCGCGCGACGGAGTGGCAAATGACGTTTTCCGACGAGACGCTTCTAGCGTATCTGGAAGGCAGCCTGGATGAGGCTCAGACCCGCGCCATTGAGGCTGCGGTTGAAGATGACGCTGCGCTGGAACATCGTCTGATGGCGCTGGATCCATTTGCGCCTGTTGTTCGGGATGTTTTTGAGAACCTGCCCGCTGAAGCGCCGAAGGTGGACCTGCCGGAAATAACGACGCGGCCCGCCAATAACGGGTTTCTGCGTCTTGTTGCGGTAGCTGCCAGCGCGGCATTTGCAGCCGTCGCCGTAACATTCTGGGCCACCCGGCCAGCAGATTTAAGCTGGGCCCAGCAGGCCGCGATCTATCAATCACTTTACGTGCCGGAAACGATTGCATCGCTGGACAGTTCGGACGCGTCGCTGGCCAAGCAATTTGCAATGGCCGAAGCCGAACTGGGACGAACGCTGAATCAGGAAACACTGGAAGCGTTGCCAGGGTTGGAGCTGAAGCGGGCGCAGGTTCTTTCATTCAAAGGCAAGCCCTTGATCCAAGTGGTTTTTGCCGATGATCAGGGTCGACCACTTGCCTTCTGTGTCATTCGCCAGGGACCGAATGCCGCAGATACCGAAGTTCAACAAACGGTGTTGAGCGGTTTGGCAACTGCAAAATGGGAGCAGGGCGGTTATGGATATATGCTGTTGGGCAGTTCCCCGCAGACGGATTTAAGCAACGAACTGGAAGTGTTGACCCGTACATTCTCGGGCTGATGGAAAAACCTTGTGAACTGTTGCAAATGCCCGAAGAATGCCGGGTATGACGTCGAAGAAAACCATGCCCCTTCCAGAAGACGAGGTCGATGATCTTGGCCCAGCCAGCATCTATGACGGTGATCCGGCAGAAGAAGACGACCCTTGGTTTTTGCCCCCGGACCAGGACGTGGAGGAAGGTTTCTTTTTGCCTGGTCCCCGATCGGATCAGCGCCCATTGTTCGATCCGCGCGATTGGTATTCGGCACAATCAGAATTGTCGGCAGAGCTTGCTGATCTTGCCCTGACCTTTGGTGCTCTGGACGAGAGGCTGCGTTCGGGGCCTGAGGGGTGGACGCATCGTTTGGCACTTATGGAAACGTCCGATCTGGGGTGGTGGACAGGGGATCGGGTCAGCGTGGACCGCCTGGCTTTGTGGACGGGTCTGAGGATCGGCGCGACCCACGATGACGTGCAGGCGCTGTTCCGGGCAGGTTGGGCCGTGCGCCGTCTGAGCTCTGGCGCGGGCCCTGCGACAGGCGGGTGGGAAAGCGGGTTGACCGCGTTTCTCGACCGTCTGGCTCAGGGGGCCGATGCGACGCCTGAAGCGATCGTTGATCTGGCCGAAGTCATGCGGAATGCTGAAAGGCTGCACCCGGTGACACAATCGGCCATCGCGTTTCATGCATGGCGAGCGGTTTCGCAGGGGGTCGGACAAGACACCGAGGCGGCAATCATCGCAGCGCGGCACGCGGCTTCGATGGGGCGGGGCGGCGCAATGTTCATGCCACTGGCGTTGTCTGGTCCGGGTGCGTTGCGCGGAACAGGTGGGCCGACGGAAAAGTTAGGGTCTTGGATACAGGGCGCCGGGCAAGCTGTTCTTGCGGCTTTGCTGCACCTCGACAGGATCAGTGTCTGGGAGGGTAAGGCCCGCGACGCGACGCAGGATCTGAGCGGTCGCACCCCCCCGCGTCTGATTGATGCTCTGGCGGCGTGGCCGATGGTCTCGGCCCCACTTGCAGAAGAACTTACCAATTCTTCCCGCGCGGCGGTTCAACGGAATTTTGACCTGTTCACCCGGAGAGGTCTGGTGCGCGAAGTCACCGGACAAGGCCGCTACCGGGTTTGGACAGCTGCACTATGATCCGTCAACTACTTGCGAAACGGTATGATTGGACGGGTGCTTTCAGCGTCCAACGCCGACGTAGGTTTCGAACCCCGATTTCAGCGCTGTAGTTTTCGAGTAGATGTTGCGCAGGTCGACCATCCTGGCTGATTTCATTGACGCCGCAATTTCGGAAAGGTTCAGCGCGCGGAACTCATTCCATTCCGTCAGCAGCACAACAACATCCGCGCCCCGCGCGGCGATGTACGGATCGTCGCACCATTCGACGCCCGGCAAAAGCGCCTCTCCTTCAGATTTTCCCTGTGGGTCAACAACACGCACCTTTGCGCCTCCGCCTATCAGGGCGGGGACGATGGACAGTGATGGCGCGTCGCGCATATCGTCCGTATTGGGTTTGAACGTGACACCCAGAACCGTCACGGTCTTGCCGTTGAAATGATCGTCACATGCGTCACGAATTTTCTCGATCATCCGTTTCTTGATTTCGTCATTCACGCGGATGACGGTCTCGGTGATTTGCATCGGATGCGCGTGGTCCTGCCCGATCCGGGCCAACGCGGCCGTGTCTTTTGGAAAACATGAACCACCGTAGCCAGGTCCTGCATGCAGGAATTTGTTGCCAATCCGCCCGTCAAGGCCAATGCCACGCGATACTTCTTTGACATCCGCACCAACTTTTTCGCATAGCCCGGCGATTTCATTGATGAAGGTAATTTTGGTCGCTAGAAACGCGTTGGCGGCGTATTTTATCATCTCGGCGCTTTCCAGATCGGTGGTCAGGATCGGGAAGTCGCGCAGGTAAAGAGGGCGGTAAATTTCTGCCATCACCTCGGCAGCGCGGTCATTTTCGACGCCGACCACAACGCGGTCCGGGCGCATGAAATCGTCTATTGCCGCGCCTTCGCGAAGGAATTCAGGGTTCGAAGCCACGTCAAATTCGGCCAGGGGGTTAGCGGCCTTGACTGTTTCCTGCACTTTTCGGTTTGTTCCGACGGGCACAGTCGATTTTGTGACGATAACGGTATACCCGGTGACAGCCTGAGCGATTTCTTCCGCCGCTGCCATCACATAGGTCAGATCCGCATGGCCGTCTCCACGCCGGGTTGGCGTTCCAACTGCAATAAAGACAGCATCCGCGCCGTCCACTGCGGCTGCAAGATCGGTTGTGAAGCTCAGGCGGCCAGCCGCGACGTTTCGCGCCATCAGCACGTCCAGACCTGGTTCATAAATAGGCACCTGTCCGGCTTTGAGCATATCGATCTTCTGCTCAGCCTTATCAACGCAAATCACATCATGACCGAAGTCCGAGAAACACACACCGGAAACAAGGCCCACATACCCGGTGCCGATCATTGCAATGCGCATCTGCCAAATCCTTTTGTACCAATTACTATCAACGGCGCGGGCACAATCGAAGAATCCGGCGCCGGTTTCAATGATTTACAGGTATGGTTGCTGAGTTCCCATGTTTTCTTGTTGTTTTTGAGGCAATATGCGCGGGAACAGAGTTTTTACAATCCGTCGTGCTGCGCAGAACTTGTTGAATCACGTCCATTGTCAGCTGAAATGATACAATTCTGGGCATGGACCAGTAATAAACAGCCACTAAGCGGGCGGTGTTGCGCCGCCCACTTTCCGCCCGGAGCAAGGCGGCTGTGGCGGGTCCAATGGAATTGGCGATTGCTATAGAAATGGACCGACGACGCAAAAAAACCGCCCGAACCACAGTTCAGGCGGCAGCTGTGCTCAGAACCAGCGCCCTATGGCGATGACACTTGGTGAAAAAGCCGCTGTATCCGAAGTTACAGAGAGGGCTTTGCACGTGGCTTGAGTGTTTCCGGGCACATCAAACCCGATGAAACGATTATTGGCTCCAGCGCTGCCACTAACGCTTGGCGCAGAGGAAAATGGCGCTGGGTAGTTCCACGTCATTGCAGCGCTTGCGAACAATACGCCTTCCGCGGCCGTGCATGCGACAGGAAGCAACGCGGCGGTGCAGATCAGGGTTCCATCGGCAAAACGTGTAAATTCGCCATTGGTGTTACTTCCGCGCTCTATGACCGCACCGGTTGGTATACCGCCAACTTCTGATACCGACCCCAGAAGGTTACCCGGCCCATAACCGTAGTCGGCACGCATCAAGCGACCCGAAGTGGTATCCGTCGCATCGCCCTGAACAGCCGCACCAGCCGCTGTTCCGGTCGCGGGGTCAAAAGTCAGAGCTTCCGTCCAGGTACCTCCGTCAGGGGACACTTTGATTGAAAACCCCGTACTTCCGGATAACCCCATTTCAGCGTGACCGGTCCAGTTCGACTGAAACACCAGCGATGCTGTATCGCTGGCACCCGCCTTGTTGATCTTCAGCTGATGCCCGCCGCCCTCATGGCTCAGAAGCGTTGCCGGGCTTCGGACAGACAAGCGATTCGTAGCGTCCGAACTTGTTGCCACCCCAATACCATTCAGGTTCTGAGTATTGACGGGCAAGGGCAGCCAGTCAGACCCATTCCAGATCTTCAGTTCACCAGTGGCCTCGTCCCAGGCGCGCCAGCCCGCATACGGGGTCAAGAAATGCCAGGCGTTGTCCAGCCATGCGGCAAGCTCTCCTGCATGTCCGGCCCAGTCCCCGGTGGGGGTGACGCCCAGAGCATGGATATCACCCTGCTCGGGGACAACGGGCGGGGTGCTGGCATTGGTCGTCTGAACTGTTAGCTGAACGACCAGATCAAGCTGTCGCAGTGCCTCGTTGTGGGTGACGTGCTTTTGAGCCTGCGAAGGTTGTAGAAAAGGCAGGCGCAATCTGGGTGAGGTCATTGACACGAGGGTCCTCCTGTGGCTGTCGGTCCGAAAGTCGGTTGCGCGCCACTCTGCCGTAAGACGCGTCAATCCCGTCTGACCCGGCCGACCGCACAGGAAATAATCTGTTAACTTGAGTATCCCCGGGGACAAGCCGACCCGAGTATGGCCTATGGAGAACTATGTCGCCGCTTAGTCCCGGGCATAAATGTCTTCATATCGAATGATGTCATCTTCGCCTAAATAGGTGCCGGTCTGCACTTCGATCAAAACCATGGGCACTTTGCCAGGGTTCTCCATCCGGTGCACGGCACCCAGCGGGATATAGACAGACTGATTTTCGCTAACCAACCGTTCCTGATCATCGATTGTGACCTTGGCGGTGCCCTCAACCACAATCCAATGCTCGGACCGATGGTGATGGGACTGCAGGCTGAGCGCTGCGCCAGGATGCACATGGATTCGCTTGACCTGAAATCTGTCACCGATCACGAGGCTCTCAAACCAGCCCCAGGGGCGGTGATCGACCGGAAGCGTATCAGCCTGTTTGGCCTCTTTAGCCTTTAAGGCAGCGACAGCCTGCTTGACGTCCTGAGCTTTATCCATGCTAGCAACCAGCACAGCATCTGGCATCGCAATTGCGATAATGTTCTCAAGCCCCATTGCCACCACTTCCTGCGCAGGTGATTCTGATCGTATCAGAACGTTGCGGCAGTCGATTGTGGTTACTTCCCCATATGTCGCGATGCCGTTTTCATCAGGGTTTGACAATTCTTGAACAGCCGTCCAACTTCCAACATCCGACCAACCTGCGGAATACGGAACCACGCTAAGGTTGGGGGCTTTTTCCATGACCGCATAGTCGATCGAGATGTCATCGACGTCAGCCCAAGCCGAAGGGTCCAATCTTAGGAACCCCAAATCTGTCTTTGCGTTGTCGACGGCCTGTTGGACAGGTGCAACAAGGGTGCTTGCGTATTTTTCATATGCTGCAACGATGTCACGTACCGCAAACAGGAAGATGCCGGAATTCCACAGGTAACTGCCATCTTTCACCATCGCCTGCGCGGCTTCCAAATCCGGTTTCTCCACGAACCGATCCAAGCGAACTGCACCCCCGGACGCGTCTGGGGCGTCGTTCAGCTTTAAGTAGCCATACCCGGTTTCGGGTCGAGTGGGCGTGATGCCAAATGTCACCAGATCGCTTCGTTCGGCAATTGCTCGCACGCCTGTGGCGACGGCCTGATGAAAAGCGGCCTTGTTTGGAAGCACATGATCTGAAGGCGCGACCAGCATGATGGCATCCGGATCACGTGAGGCAAGGTACAACGCAGCCGCCAGTACGGCAGGGGCCGTGTTTCGCCCTTCAGGCTCAATCAGAATCGGACCGGGGTCGATCCCAATAGCGGTCAGCTGTTCAGGTACAATAAACCGAAAGGCTTCGTTGGTGAGAACCAGTGGTTTGGCATAGGGCGTATGCGAGGGTCCAAGCATCCGGTCGGCACAATCCTGTAACAGACTGGTTTTTCCGACAAGTGGAACGAATTGCTTGGGATAGCTTTTGCGCGACAGGGGCCACAAACGCGTTCCGGAACCACCACACAGGATGACTGGATAGACCGTTCTGTTCATACACGTGCCCCTGAATTGCTGATGACCAACGATATTGCTCAATTCTTTTTTTGTGGAATGGAAGATCCCGTAGCTACTGGGCTGCTTTTCCAGTTGCCACAATGTCATTCAGATATTGGCTCAGATCATCACGCAGGTCGTCACGGGCAAGGGCAAAGGAAACTGTCGCTTGCAGAAAACCGGATTTTGAACCGCAATCGAAACGCTGCCCGTCGAACTTGTAGCCAAAAACGGGCACGCCGGATGCGATATCCTCGGCGATTGCATCAGTCAGTTGGATTTCACCGCCGCTTCCGGTTTTCATTGCGTTCAGGTTGTTCAACACAGAAGGTCGAAGAATATAGCGCCCGATAACCGCCAGATTGGATGGCGCTTTCGATGGTTCAGGCTTTTCGACCATGCTCCTGGCCGGAATGACCGGGCCGATACTGTCGACGACATCAAGCACGCCGTACGAACTGGTCTTTTCTGGTGAAACTTCCATCGTTGCCACCATGTTGCCGCCCGTTTCCTCATAGGCTTCAACCATTTGTTGCAGACATGGTTTATCTGCAGCAATCACATCGTCAGGCAGCATTACGGCGAAAGGTTCATCGCCTATCAAACGGCGTGCACACCATACAGCATGCCCCAACCCCAGGGCTTTGTGTTGGCGGATATAGGCAATCGCGCCGCTTTCCATATTCGTCTTGTTCAAGATATCGAGAAGCTTGTTTTTGCCCTTGGCCATTAGTTCCTGTTCGAGGACAAGGTTGTGGTCAAAGTAATCTTCAAGCGCGGATTTCCCGCGAGAAGTCACAAAGATGAACTCTTTGATACCAGCGGCGCGCGCTTCATCGATTGCATATTGCACCAGCGGGCGATCCACCAACGTCATGATCTCTTTCGGAACAGATTTGGTTGCCGGCAAAAACCGGGTTCCCATTCCCGCCACTGGAAAAACTGCTTTGGTGACTTTGCGTGTCATGGTGCCTCTCAAAACAAAACTTGGCCGGAAAAGCAGAAAACATCCGGAATGTCCTCTTAGTCTTCAAAACCGCGTCAATCAATCATGCCCGGTGTGCCGGCCGTTATTGACCAAATCGTGCCACCTCGGTCCAGATGAGTCAAAAGCCGACTCCGGTGTTTCCTGTATACAAGGCCTGAACCACAGTTCCCAGAGACCCTTCCGCTATAACTCTGTGCTAAAAATCTGACGACGATTTGTCGTTCACGGAAAGTTGATATGTTTGGAGCGGCGTCGGTCGCCTTGAAAAACTCCCGGACGGAGTCCTGCATACTTTTCTTTGGATGGGCATAGCGCCTTGTTATGACGAGTAGTTTAGGACTGCGCGGCCGAAAAGAATTTAGATGGCAGGGACTGTGCAACTGAAATTAACACGGCTCGCTTAGTCGCAAACTGCGTCAATTAACGTGTCTTAAGGGCACAAGTAACCCGTCGGCAAACATCCGAGCTTCTTGGAAATACATGATCTGACGCATCAAGTCCGTTTTTGAATGAGCAACAATATAGCCGAAATTATTAAGATTGATGATAAATGCGGTCTGTTGCGACCGGCGATAAGATGCTTAAGCAAGTCGAGAGCGACCGTTCAACGCATGCTTGGTGCCTTATCGGGCCAGTTTCGTTGTCATCGAGGCTTCAGGAAAGCAGGTAGGTGCAACACCCATCGTTTCCTGCCATCTGCCTATTGATCGGCGGGTTTTGAAACCTGGCAAGCCGTCAACGCCTCCGACATCGTACCCCAAGCTTTCCAGCGCGCGCTGCATCTTTGCGATGTCAGAACGGTACAAACCGCCGACCTTGCCCCACCGCCCTGCAAAATCGTCGCTTCCAAATTGGATTCTGTCACCGACATGGCCGACGAACAAAGCATACAGATCGCTTTTGTTGTATTCCTTCAGAACGTAAAAATTCGGAGTGACAAGAAAAGCAGGACCAAATCGTCCTGCTGGCATCATCAGGTAACCTACCCCCTTCATCTCGTGGGCTGGAAAAGGTTTGCCCGAGACCCGGTTTATGCCCATCGCTTCCCACTGCTGAATTGACTGCCCCTGGTCGGGTCCTTCCAATGTACATGAAACGGTTGCCGGCACAGACACTTCGAAACCCCAGTCACGCCCGGCGATCCAGCCGTGCTGTTTCAGGTAGTTGCCAATCGAAGTGATTGTATCATCGGATGACCCCCA
The DNA here is from genome assembly GCF_056531345.1 of Ruegeria sp. N7. NCBI lineage: Bacteria > Pseudomonadati > Pseudomonadota > Alphaproteobacteria > Rhodobacterales > Roseobacteraceae > Ruegeria > Ruegeria sp. N7. The sequence goes on from NZ_JBQFLR010000006.1 coordinate 9,358, forward strand.
GATATCGACCTGTCCATCGCCGTTGCCATCTGCGGCGTAATCCAAATAGCTTGATGGCATGAACTGGGGTTGTCCTAACGCGCCTGCCCAACTGCTTTTCATTTGCCGGGCTGGCAGGGGCCCCGCTTCTGCGATTTGCAGAGCTGCGATAAGCTCGGCCGTGAAGTATTCCGCGCGTGTGCTCATGAATGCCTTGGTCGACAGAACCCTGAACGCATCATGGCGGATTGGCACCTGCCCATAGCCGCTTTCTCTGCCCCAGATTGCCAGAATGATACGAGCAGGAACGCCAGTATTGCTTTCGACTTTGGCAAGAACCGCAGAGTGTTGCTTTGCCATCCTGCGCCCGACAGACGTTGCACCCTGAATTGACCCCGGATTGAAATATCGGCTGGGCGAGCCAAACTCGGCTTGTTTTTGCGCCTTGGGCGTTTTGCGTTTATGTCCGGGCGGAACCAGATCCGGCAGGTCCCAGTTCAGAGTAACTCCGGAAAACGCCTGTTGCAGTGTGTTGCGTGAAACACCTTTGGCCTGCGCCTTCGGCCAGATCGTCTCCAACAGCCACGACTGAAACTGGCGTTCAATTGCTGCACGATCCTGTGCCAGTGCGGTCTGGGACAGAAGGATCAATCCTAGAGTGACAAGCAAAGTACGCATTGACGATTTATCTGTCTCGACTGGCCTTGCAAGTCAACGGGAAGATGCCGCGCGACCCGTCGCTGTTTATACCCAAAGTTGAAAGAAAGCTGAGGATGGCAATTTGTGGATCGGAAAACTCTTGAGAAATTTCACTCACTTGCCGATAGTTGGATGGGATCGAGATGAGGAGAGGACAGTCAGCTGTGGCACAAGTCGATACGTCCAATCCATCCTTGCTCAGACTTGCCGTTGTGTTCCTGTTGATCGCTTCGGTGCAACCAGCTTTGGCCAGCGACAGCTTTATGGACCCGCAAGGCCCGATAGCGGTAGTTCAGAAAACGCATTTGCTTCGCGCGACCGTATTGATCCTGTTGGCCGTTATCCCGGTACTGGTGCTGGTCCCGATAATAGCGTTTCGGTATCGCCGCCGAAGCAACCGCATTGCGCCTTACGCACCGAATTGGGATTTCTCGGCCAAGCTGGAATTTGTCATGTGGGGCTTACCTGTAATAATCGTGGCCCTGCTGTCCTTTTATCTTTGGAAGGCGACGCATCGGCTTGACCCGTATTCGGCACCGTTTGGTGAAGATCCGGCGCTGCGGGTTCAGGTTGTCGGTCTGGATTGGAAATGGCTGTTTCTGTACCCAGATCTCGGGATCGCCACAGTGGGAGAGTTTGGAATTCCGACAAAGCGGCAAATTGCATTGACGCTGACGACCGATACCGTAATGCAGTCTTTTATGATACCCGCGCTGGCTGGGCAAATTTATGCGATGCCGGGCATGACCACCCAGTTACATCTTGTCGCGGATGCGCCGGAAGTGATGCAAGGTGAAAACACTCAGTACAACGGACGGGGCTTTACCAAGCAGAAGTTCCGCACCATCGCAATGAGTGGTGAGGATTTCGCCACTTGGGTCGAAGAAGTGCGTAACAACAGCATTCAACTAGACAAGGCAACGTATCGGAAACTGGCCATGCGGACTGACAGGGATGAAGTACAGGCCGCTTTGGGAACATCTCGGATGCCGGATGATGCGCTCTACTTCTCAATAGAAGACGACCTGTTCCGGAGTATCCTGAGCCGCTACCACAGCGGTCAGCCTTTACCGATCGAGCTACAGCCTGGAACTGCATCATTTGGGCAGGAGGCGCAAAAATGACGCCGACCGAGACAGGTTTCTTCGGGCGTCTGAGTTGGGACGCTTTTCCGATTGCCGGGTTGATCCAGAACCCAAATACTAATGAGATCGTGGCCAATACAGCCGCAGCTGTTGTGATTATTGGCGTTGTTGTTGTCGTAGGATTGCTGAGCTGGTTTCGTCTGTGGACACCCCTGTGGCGCGATTGGCTGACCAGCGTCGATCACAAGAAGATCGGTGTCATGTATATCGTCTTTGCCATCGTGATGCTGGCACGCGGTGTGCTTGAAGGCGTTGTCATGCGCGCGCAGCAGGCTTCCGGGCCCGGCGACGGTTTCCTCGAAGCTGAACATTTTGCCGAGCTTTTCAGCACTCACGGCACAATCATGGTCTTCTTTGTTGCCGTTCCCTTTGTCTTTGGTGTTGCGAATTACATTGTCCCGCTGATGATCGGCGCGCGCGATGTGGCATTCCCGCGACTAAACCAGATTAGTCTGGGCCTTACGGTTTCGTCAGGCATGATGCTGATGGTGTCGCTGGTGATTGGAGAGTTTTCGACCGGCGGCTGGACAGCCTATCCACCGTATACCGGCGCGGCGTTCAATCCCGGTGTTGGACCGGATTACTGGATCTGGGCAATCGTTGTTTCGGGCATTGGCACCTCACTGACCGGTATCAATTTTGCTGTAACGATCTACAAGTTGCGCGCGCCGGGCATGACGTTCATGCGGCTGCCGATGTATTGCTGGACAATCATTTGCAGTTCGATCTTGATCGTCTTTGCTATGCCGCCTTTGGGTGTCGCCGCGCTGATGCTTGCCGCTGATCGCTATCTTGATTTCCACTTTTTCACAAACGACCTCGGTGGCAACATGATGAACTATGCCAATCTGTTTTGGCTGTTCGGCCACCCCGAGGTTTACCTGCTGGTTTTGCCTGCTTATGGCATCTATTCCGAGGTGTTTGCGACCTTCTCGGCCAAACGGCTTTATGGCTACAACTCGCTTGTTATTGCGACCATGTCGATCGCAGTGTTGTCGTTCACGGTCTGGCTGCACCACTTTTTTACCATGGGTCAAAGCGCGCTGATCAACGCGGTGTTTGGTATTGCGACCATGCTGATTGCCATCCCAACCGGCGTGAAAGTCTATGACTGGATGGCGACGCTGTGGCGGGGGCGCATTCGGTTTTCGGTGCCGATGCTCTATGGGCTGTCATTTTTGATGCTGTTTGCCATCGGTGGGCTGAGCGGTGTGATCCTGGCAAACCCAACCGTAGATTACCAGGTTCACAATACGCTGTTTTTGGTAGCTCATTTCCACAACGCGTTATTGCCTGGCGTGTTGTTCGGATTGTTGGCGGCATACAATTACTGGTTCCCCAAGGCCTTTGGATTCCGACTGAACGAATTCTGGGGCCGGGTTTCTGTCTTTTGCTGGACCGGGGGGTTTTTGCTGACATTCATGCCGCTCTATTTCGTCGGGCTATTGGGCATGCCACGCCGCTCTTTCAGCTATAGCGATCCGTCTTTCCACCCTTTCATGATTGTGGCCATCATCGGAGCAATAGTTATTACCTGTGGATTGTTCTCGGTACTGATCCAGCTATGGGTCAGCATTCGTGACCGCGACCAAACCCGCGTTCCTGTTGGGGATCCCTGGGATGGTCGCACATTGGAATGGACTATCCCTTCACCGCCTCCCGCGTACAACTTTGCGATCATCCCCAAGGTTACGGATCGGGATGAATTCACGGCACAGAAGGCAAAAGGAACGGCCTATCCAACACCAGACGCTTATGAAGATATCGAACTGCCCCGAAACACGGGAATTGGCTTTGTCCTGTGTGTTCTCAGCGGCATATGGATATTTGCGCTGGTCTGGTGGATCTGGTGGCTTGCCGCGATAATGACGGTTTTGATGATCCTTGCGGTGATCATCTGGACATTTGATGACAGTACAGAACTCACCATCCCCGCGGAAGAGGTGCGAAGGGATCACGAAGCTTGGTTGGCGTTGGTCCACAGCGAAGCGGCGGTTGATCGCGCCTCTGAAACTTCTTCGGAAAACCGCGGCCTTTCCCGCCCGGATCTGGAGGTGGCGACATGAAGCGCGCGCCCACTCACAGTTATCCCGGTATCAATCTTGGAGAACATCACGCCAGTGCCCACAAGGCGACCGAGGTTGTCACCTTTGGGTTCTGGGTCTTCTTGATGAGCGATCTGGTTTATTTCGGCCTCATGTTTGCGATTTACATAACAATGATCGATGCACAGGCAGGTGGTCCCGGCCCGCACGAGTTGTTTGATCTGAAAAGTGTTTTTGCGCAAACCCTGATACTGCTGACCAGCAGCCTGACAGTGGGTCTTGCCATGCTGGCGCTGAAGTACAATCTGCCGCGCGGTCGTATTGTCTTGTGGTTTGGCGTCACTCTTGTGCTGGGGCTTGGTTTTCTGGTGCTGGAAGTGCTTGACTTCATGGCCATGGCGGAAAAAGGCGGCATTCCGCAGCGCAGCGGTTTTCTGTCAGCCTTTTTTGGGTTGGTCCCGCTTCATGGTCTGCACGTTGCGACTGGATGCCTTTGGCTGATCGTTTTGGGTATCCAGCTACGCGTCAAGGGCATGACGGATGTGGTTATCTCGCGCGTGGTGCGGCTGGCGTTGTTCTGGCATTTTCTCGATCTGATCTGGATTGGCATCATTACCATCGTGTATTTCGGAGGTCTGACCTATGGATAAGCGCTCTGAAATGCATCGTCGCGAGCGTCGGCGCTATGTGATCGGGTACGGTGGCTCGCTTTTGCTGACCTTGGCGATGTTTGGCGTAGCGCAGGTTTATGGGATTGAAACGGTTGGTATTTACCTGGCCATCGGGTTGCTTGGATTGGCGCAGCTTGTGTTGCAGCTTGTCTACTTCCTGCATATCGACCGTCGGCGCAGCAGCCGCGAAGATCTGCATCTGGTGCTGTTTTCGACACTGGTTCTGATGATCATGATCCTTGGCACCGTCTGGGTTCTGGGCAATTTGGCCACCCGAATGCACATGCACTTGATGTAGTGCGTATTTGAAACAAGCGGGGTGGCGGGTCGAGATTTGGCTTTCGGCAGGACCACCAATAGCGGAAAAAGCCTCAGTAGGTTGTCCGCATTTGATACCCCTGATGAAAGGTCATGCGTACAAAGGTGACCGGGGTTTTTCGAAACCACGTTGTCCGCTCCAACTGGAACAAAGGTGTTCCGGGCGGAACAGAAAGAAAATCCTGAAGCGGGCCGGTCGCCGGAACAGCCGAGAAGGCAATTTCCGCGTTCGAAAACGGAACTTCGGCCAGCAACCATTCGTTTGGACCGGTGGTCAGAAAGTCCTCATTCATGACGTGCGGTACTGCGGCTGTATTGATCCATCGCTCCTCGAACTGGAAGGGGCGATTGTCGGCATGGTGCATACAGCGCAAATGCAGAATTTGCGTGCCCTCGGGCAGTCCGAGTTTGGCTTGTAGCCATGCCGGACAATCTATCAGCGTACGGCTGACCAACGCATACCGGTATTCTGCATTCATATCTTCAATGGTTTGACGGACTACTGCAATGGGCAGCCTGGCCTGTTTGACCGGTGTTGTAACCACACGTGTGCCACCTTTGCGTTTGCGTGTTACAATGCCCTGATCAGAAAGTTCACGCAGAGCTCGATTGACAGTCGCGCGGGCGCAGCCGAACTCGGCGGCCAGTTCCAGTTCGGTGGGCAGCAGGCTGCCTTGCGGCCAAATTCTGGTCTGGATGCGATTTAGAACTTCATCGCGGATATCCTGGAAGCCGACGTTTTTTTGCTCGTTCACATTGTGCTCACTATATTTTCGAACTTATTCATATTATGTCTAGGTTAACGGTGAGATGCAAAGAATTTGACCCAGAACCTTATCAGATTGCAGGATTGCGCGGTTACGCCATGGGCCAATGGTGGCGGGGTAACAACCGAACTTGCCGCGAAGCGGGTCGGTAAACATGTCGTCTGGCGTATCAGTGTGGCCCGGATCGATCAGGATGGGCCATTTTCCCGATTTCCGGGGATGTCGCGCGTACACACGATCATCGAAGGGACCGGGCTTGATTTGCTCGGTGATAGTGGTGTTTTACCAGCGCGGCCATTCCTGCCGGTTTCGTTCGACGGGGCGCTCGCGCTGAATGCGCGGCTGTTGGGCGGGCCGTGTCGTGCATTCAATGTGATCTACGATTCAAAGGTCGTTGTTGTGGTGAACGTTTTTGCAAGTGATCAGGAATTTGAAGCGACAGCGGGCGAGTTTGTCTTTGTCGCCTCGGGAATGGCCCACATGTCAGACAACACGCCGCTGGTTGCCGGAGACGCAATGACGCTGAACGCCGCTGTTACGGTCAGTCCGGCTGCAGGCGCTAAGATCCTTCGCGTGTGTTTCAATAAGATCCCTAGCTAAAGCTCAGCCAGAAGCTCACTTATTGCCCCTTTGTAGTTACGCGTGACCTTGTCCCGCAGGACGTGATGTCCGTTTTGAACCTGGTGTCTGCCTGCGGACCAAAGATCAGTTACGACATTATCTTTGGCGGCAAAGACTAGACCATCCAGCAGTTGGTGAGGTTGTAGTGCGCAAAGGGCAGGGGCCTGACTGTCGATGGCGACGAGATCGGCCAGCATTCCTTCGGTAATTTGCCCCGCGTTGCGGCCTAGCGCCTGCGCACCGCCAATAGCTGCGCCGCGATAAAGGGTTTGTCCTGCCGAGCCTTCGCCAACCACCAGCACGTTACGTGACAGGTCGCGCAGTCGTTGCGAGTATTCGAGTGTGCGGAGCTCTTCGGTCATGGAAATCAACACGTTGGAGTCCGATCCCACGCCAAAAGCGCCGCCTGCATTCAGATAGACAGGGCCGTTGAAAGGCCCGTCGCCCAGGTTGGCTTCTGTCACCGGGCACAGACCGGCAACCGCTTTGCTGCGGGCCATTGCGCAAGTCTCTTCGTCGGTCATATGGGTTGCGTGGATCAGGCACCAGTTGGACTCAACCGGGGCATTATCCAGCAGCCATTCGACCGGACGCGCGCCAAGGCCAGCCTGCACTTCCTCAACCTCTCTGGGTTGTTCGGCAATGTGAATATGGATTGGACCGGAACTTTGTGATGCCACCACCTGTGCCAGATCGCGCGGACAGGTGGCGCGTAGGGAATGTGGCGCGATGCCGACGCGACAGTCGTCAGGAAGATTGCCGAGCGCACCCCGCGCCTGCGCGACAAGTTCGCAAAAACGGTCCACATCATTGCCAAAGCGTCGCTGCCCCGCCTCCAGTGGTTTTTCCCCAACTCCTGCATAGCTGTAGAGCACGGGCAGATGGGTCAGGCCAATTCCGGTCTCAGCAGCAGCGGCCATGATCCGGTCGCTGAGTTCGCAAAGCCTGTCATAGGGTTGCCCGTTCGGTTGGTGGTGCAGATAATGGAATTCCCCGACCGAGGCGTACCCGGCCTCCTGCATCTCGACATAGACTTGCGCGGCGATGGCCTGAATGTGGTCAGGGTTCAGGCGGGCTGTGAAGCGATACATCAGATCGCGCCAAGTCCAGAAACTGTCACGGCCAGCCAGCCGATATTCGGTCATTCCCGCCATGGCGCGCTGAAAGGCATGGCTGTGAAGGTTAGCCAAAGCGGGCAGTAGAGTGTCGACGCGGGTGTCGCCGATTTGCGCGACAGCATTGGGTGTCAGACGGGCAATACGACCATTTTTGATCTCGAGTCGCAGATTCTCTGCCCAGCCGGCTGCCAGATAGGCCCGTTTTGCGAAAATGACCGTCATCCCTACCTCCGGTTTTATGAATAGACATATGACATAAAGACCTGTACCAGAAAAGAGAGAATTGCACCGAAGAGGGATTCGAATGCAAACCCACGATCAACTGTTCACAGATCTGCACGCTGCCACCATGGTTGGTGCGAATGCATACGGATTGATCGAAGATGCTGCGATTGCCGTGCGTGGGGGCCAGATTGCATGGGTCGGTCCGAAGACGCAGTTGCCGGAAGAATACGCGACGTTCTCTCAAACCTCGCTGGACGGGCGGCTGGTGACGCCGGCTCTGATCGATTGCCATACCCATGTAGTGCATGGCGGCCACCGCGCGGCTGAGTTTGAGATGCGCCTTAACGGTGCCAGCTATGAAGAGGTGGCCCGCGCGGGCGGAGGTATTGTTTCGACCGTGAAAGCCACGCGTGCGGCCAGTAAAGAGGATTTGATTGCGCAGGCCCTGCCGCGCGTGGACGCGATGATCGCCGAAGGGGTTTCGGTGATCGAGGTCAAATCGGGCTATGGGCTTGATCGTGAAACTGAGCTGACCATGCTGCGCACCGCGCGGGCCTTGCAGGAAAGCCGCCCGGTGCGCATTGTAACCAGCTTTCTGGGCGCTCATGCTGTGCCCGCCGAGTACAAAGACCGGCCCGAGGCTTATATCGACGAAGTCTGCATTCCGACCCTCCGCGCGGCTCATGCCGAGGGTTTGGTTGACGCAGTGGACGCCTTTTGCGAAGGGATTGCCTTCCTGCCCGGCCAACTGGTGCCACTGTTTGACGTTGCCAAGGAACTAGGACTGCCGGTCAAACTGCATGCTGAACAACTGTCCAACCTGGGTGGTACGAAACTTGCCGCACGCTATGGTGCGCTTTCTGCCGACCACATTGAGTATCTGGACGAAAGCGGTGTCAAAGCCATGGAAGCGGCAGGCACGGTGGCCGTGATCCTGCCCGGGGCTTTCTACACCCTGCGCGAGACGCAACAACCGCCAATTGATCTGTTGCGCAAGTACGATGTGTCAATGGCCCTTGCGACCGACTGCAATCCGGGCTCGGCTCCGATGACGTCGCTTCTGCTTGCGATGAACATGGGGTGCACCTTGTTTCGAATGACACCCGAGGAAGCGTTGAAAGGTGTCACCGTAAATGCCGCGCGTGCCCTGGGCCTGAGAGACTGCGGCAGGATCGTCCAAGGCCTGCGGGCGGATCTGGCTGTCTGGAATGTCACTCACCCGGCCGAGCTTGCCTACCGCATCGGTTTTAATCCCCTTCACGCCCGCATATTCGGAGGCGCATTTTGACCACTCTGACGTTAACTCCCGGCGCTGTGTCTCTGGCGCATCTGGAACAGGTTTTTCGCCAAGAATGCGCCGTTCGACTGAACCCGGATTGCAGGTCTGCCATAGCTGCGGCGCACGCTCGCATCGTTGAGGCGGCGACTGGCGAAGCCGCCGTTTACGGGGTCAATACGGGTTTTGGAAAACTGGCAAGCGTCAAGATCGCGGCCGAGGATACCGCGACGCTGCAACGCAACCTGATCCTGTCCCATTGCTGTGGCGTCGGACCAGCGATCCCGCGTGCTATTGCGCGGCTCATGATGGCACTCAAACTGCTCAGCCTCGGACGTGGCGCGTCGGGTGTGCGGCTGGAACTGATTGACCTGCTGGAAGCGATGCTTGGCACAGGGGTGACACCGGTAATCCCGGCACAGGGGTCTGTTGGTGCTTCGGGCGATCTGGCACCGCTGTCGCACATGGCAGCCGTCATGATGGGCGAGGGTGAGGCCGAGTTTGGCGGTACCCTCATGCCTGGCGGCGACGCGCTGGCAGCGGCAGGTTTGACCCCGGTCGAACTTGGTCCCAAGGAAGGTCTGGCGCTGATCAACGGCACTCAGTTTTCTACGGCGTTTGCGCTGGCGGGGCTTTTCGGCGCTTGGCGGGCGGCGCAAAGCGCTTTGGTCACTTCAGCCCTGACAACTGATGCGATTATGGGGTCTACCGCGCCTTTGCAGCCCGAAATTCACGCCTTGCGTGGTCACCGGGGCCAGATCGAAGCGGGCGCAACCATGCGCGCGCTACTGGCTGGGTCGGTCATTCGCGAAAGCCATCGGGACGGTGATACGCGGGTTCAGGACCCGTACTGCATCCGCTGCCAACCACAGGTTGTTGGTGCCGCGATGGATGTGCTGCGTCAGGCTTCTGTGACACTGGAAACCGAGGCCAACGCCGCCACCGATAACCCTCTGGTTCTGGCCGAGGCCGGATTGATCGTATCAGGCGGAAACTTTCATGCAGAACCGGTCGGGTTTGCTGCCGACATGATTGCTCTGGCAGTGGCCGAGATCGGGGCGATTGCGCAGCGACGCATCGCGCTGATCGTCGATCCGGTGCTCAGCTTTGATTTGCCTCCGTTTTTGACACCCAACCCCGGTTTGAACTCTGGCCTGATGATTGCCGAAGTCACGACAGCCGCACTGATGAGCGAAAACAAGCATCTGGCCAATCCTTGCGTCACGGATTCAACACCGACTTCGGCCAATCAGGAAGATCACGTGTCAATGGCCGCCCATGGCGCACGGCGGCTGGGGCAAATGGTGACCAATCTGGAACGTATCCTGGGGGTCGAGTTGCTGTGCGCAACGCAAGGGGTTGAATATCGCGCGCCGCTGCCAACCAGTGAAAGCCTTCAAGGTGTCATGGCGCGTCTGCGTTCTGTTGTACCGGCGTTGGAAGATGACAGGTACATGGCAAATGACATCGAAGCAGCCTCGGCCCTTATTGCAAGCGGTGAGATTTCCGATGGCGCTGGTGTCGCCATGCCGGAGCTTGGCGCATGACTGATCCAGTCGAAGTAGTTCAGGGCGATAGTCCAATTGTTTTGGGGCTGCCTCACACGGGCACCTATGTGCCTGCGGCGATTGATGCCAAACTGAATGCACAGGGTCGGGCGCTGGCAGATACGGATTGGCACATCCACATGCTTTACGACGGGCTTTTGCCCGGTGCTACCACGGTCCGGGCCACCTTTCATCGCTATGTGATCGACGCCAACCGTGACCCGAGCGGTACTTCCCTTTACCCTGGCCAGAACACGACGACCCTGGTGCCGCTGACGGATTTCGACGGGCAGGACATCTGGGACATCCCTCCAACTGAAAAAGATATCATTGAACGGCGTGACGCATTTCATGCGCCATATCACGCCGCTTTGCTGGCCGAACTGGAGAGGGTGAAGGCGATCCATGGCATCGCTGTGCTGTATGATTGCCACTCAATCCGCAGCCGCATTCCTTTTCTGTTCGACGGCGTATTGCCCGACATGAACATTGGCACAAATAACGGGATGACCTGTGCATTGGAAATCGAAACAATTGCACATGAGTTCGCCGCTTCATCCCCTTACAGCACCGTTTTGAACGGGCGCTTCAAAGGTGGGTGGACGACACGCCACTACGGACATCCGGATAACAGTATTCACGCGATCCAGATGGAGCTGGCGCAGTCGACCTACCTGACCTCAGAAATGCCGCCCTGGACTTTTGACACCGCCAAAGCCAACCGTCTCCGCCGTTGGTTGAAAGACATTCTAGACGCCCTCAATGACACAGCATTGGAGCTTGCCCGATGACCGATCCTCGCAAAAACACCCGTGACATCTTTCCGCCCACCGGACCTGAACTGAACGCCAAAAGCTGGATGACCGAGGCGCCATTGCGGATGATGATGAACAACCTGCATCCGGACGTGGCCGAAAACCCGCATGAGCTGGTGGTCTATGGCGGGATTGGCCGCGCGGCGCGGACGTGGAAGGATTTTGACACCATCGTTGCCAGCCTGAAGGATCTGGAAGAGGATGAAACGCTGATCGTCCAGTCCGGCAAGCCGGTTGCCATTGTTCGCACCCATAGCGATGCCCCCCGCGTATTGATCGCAAACTCGAACCTTGTGCCGCACTGGGCCAATTGGAACCACTTCAACGAGCTCGATAAGAAAGGTCTGATGATGTACGGCCAGATGACCGCTGGCTCGTGGATCTATATCGGTACACAGGGCATCGTGCAGGGCACTTATGAAACTTTTGCCGAGGCCGGGCGTCAGCACTACGACGGCGACCTGACAGGTAAGTGGATCCTGACCGGGGGACTGGGTGGAATGGGCGGCGCGCAGCCTCTGGCCGCTGTCTTTGCAGGGGCTTGTTGTCTGGCCGTGGAATGCAACCCGGACAGCATCGACTTTCGCTTGCGTACAAAATACCTGGACGAAAAAGCCGAGACGCTGGACGAAGCGCTGGCAATGATTGATCGCTGGACCAAGGCGGGCGAAGCGAAATCCGTTGGTTTGTTGGGAAACGCTGCTGAAATCTTCCCGGAAATTTACGCTCGGATGCAAGCTGGCGGGATGCGCCCGGATATTGTCACGGATCAGACCAGTGCCCACGATCCGGTAAACGGCTACCTGCCGCTTGGTTGGACCATGGCGCAATGGAAAGACAAGCGCGAAAGTGACCCGAAGGCGGTCGAAAAGGCTGCACGTGCTTCGATGAAGCAACACGTCGCTGCAATGGTGGACTTCTGGAACGCGGGCGTGCCGACGTTGGATTACGGCAACAACATCCGACAGGTGGCTCAGGATGAGGGGTTGGAGAACGCTTTTGCCTTCCCCGGCTTCGTACCCGCCTATATTCGCCCGCTGTTTTGTCGGGGTATCGGACCCTTCCGCTGGTGCGCGTTGTCCGGTGACCCTGAAGATATCTACAAGACAGACGCCAAGATGAAGGAACTGTTCCCCGACAATACCCATCTGCACAACTGGTTGGACATGGCGCAGGAGCGTATTGCGTTTCAGGGCCTGCCGGCGCGGATCTGTTGGATTGGGCTAGGAGATCGCCACAAGGCCGGGCTGGCGTTCAACGAGATGGTTAGAAACGGCGAATTGAAAGCTCCGGTCGTCATCGGCCGAGACCATCTTGACAGTGGTTCTGTCGCCTCACCTAACCGCGAGACCGAGGCGATGAAGGACGGTTCGGACGCTGTTTCGGACTGGCCGCTGCTGAACGCGCTTGTCAATACGGCATCGGGTGCAACGTGGGTTTCGCTGCATCACGGCGGCGGAGTTGGCATGGGGTTCAGTCAGCATGCAGGCGTCGTCATCTGCGCAGACGGAACCGATGCCGCCGCCAAGCGATTGGAGAGGGTGCTCTGGAATGACCCCGCGTCGGGGGTTTGGCGTCACGCGGACGCCGGGTACGAGGACGCGAAAGCCTGCGCTCGTGAACATGGGCTGCGATTGCCGGGCATTTTGGGCTGATTACCACGCCAACCTTTGTTTTGTCGGTTTGCCTTAGCGCTAACGTCACATTTTCCGGTTTCGAACCGGTGCTGTTTCGGCTAGGGCTAAGCCGTTCAACAACCCCGTGGGGTTGAAGGCAACTGACAAAGGTGGCTACCCGTTGCTCGATATTGCACATGTCCGCTCGGTGATTTCGGACGTTTATGACCTTGCCCCATCGGCCGCACTGGCCAATGAGATGAAAGACACGTTTGCCCGCATGGATCGCGTGGTCAGCCCACCAGATTGGGCAATCTACGCGCCTTACGTGCGAGCCATCAATACGCTCAAGAAAGAGCGTAATGCCGTGATCCTTGGGCACAATTACATGACGCCCGAGATTTTTCACGGTGTGTCCGATTTCGTTGGGGACAGTTTGCAGCTTGCGATCAAGGCCAGTGAAGTCGAAGAAGATGTGATTGTTCAGGCCGGTGTTCATTTCATGGCCGAGACATCAAAGATCCTCAGCCCTCAGAAGACTGTTCTGATGCCCGACATGGATGCTGGTTGTTCGTTGGCAGAATCGATCACCGCTGAGGGAATCGATGAAATGCGTGCCAAATACCCCGGCGCGCCGGTTGTGTCCTATGTAAACACCACTGCCGAGGTCAAAGCAGCTTCGGATATCTGCTGCACCTCTTCGAACGCGCTTCAGATCGTCAACGCCATGGAAAGTGATACGGTCATCATGACGCCGGATCAGTACCTGGCGCAAAATGTTGCCAATCAAAGCCACAAGAATGTGGTGTATTGGCCCGGCTCTTGCATTGTGCATGAACAATACACGGCACAGGACCTGCGCGACTTCCGCGAATGGAACCCGGGAACACGGCTTATCGCGCATCCTGAATGCCCGCCGGATGTGGTGGCCGAGGCAGACTATTCCGGCTCGACCAGCGGCATCATCAAATACGTGCATGATGAAAAGCCGAAAAAGGCGATGCTGATCACCGAGTGTTCGATGGCATCCAACATTGCCGATGAATTGCCCGAGGTCGAATTTGTAGGGCCATGCAACATGTGCCCGTATATGAAGAAAATCACGCTTGAAAAGATCCTCTTCGCCCTGCACACGATGGAAGGGCAGGTCGAGGTCGCCGAAGATGTGGCTGAAAAGGCGCGAAAATCCGTTCAGGCGATGATTGATCTGTCCCGCAAGCTCGGCATTTGATCTGAAATGACCAAAGTCACCACGGATCGCGTCATTATTGTGGGGGCTGGCATCGGCGCGCTTTATGCAGCATTGAAGCTCGCGCCGCGGCCAGTGGTTGTAATCTCACCCGATGTTTTGGGCGAAGGTGCAAGTTCCTCATGGGCGCAAGGCGGTGTGGCCGCGGCAATGGATTTGTCGGATAGCCCGGAAAGCCACAGCCTGGACACCGTCAAGGCTGGCGCAGGAATAGTCGTTCCGGCCGTTGCCGATCTGGTCACGCGCGAGGCTCGGCAATATATCCTTGACCTGACGACATTGGGCACACCATTCGATCGCACCAAGGATGGCAGTTACGTGTTGTCACGCGAAGCGGCGCATAGCTTCGCCCGTGTCGTACGGGTGAAGGGGGATCAGGCAGGTAGTGAAATCATGGCTGCCCTGATCGAACGGGTGCATGAAACGCCCTCGGTTCAGGTGTTGGAAGGTGCCTTTGCCACGGCGCTGGACGTATCAAACGGTCGGGTGACAGGTGTCACGGTTCAGGACGCATCAGAAACAGGGTCCGAGCCCGTTACGATCTGCGGGCCTGCTGTGTTGCTTGCCGGGGGTGGCTCTGGCGGGTTGTATGCCTTGACGACCAATCCGGCACGCATTCGCGGGCAGGTCATCGGGATGGCCGCACGTGCTGGTGCGCTTATTGCTGACGCCGAATTCGTTCAGTTTCATCCGACGGCAATGGATGTTGGTGAAGATCCGGCACCGCTGGCAACCGAAGCGTTGCGCGGCGAAGGGGCAACCCTGATCAACAATAAGGGTGAGCGGTTCATGTTATCCGTTCACCCGGACGCGGAACTCGCCCCGCGAGACATTGTTGCGCGTGCGATTTTTGCCGAAGTGCAGGCAGGCAACCGACCCATGCTGGACACCCGCACCGCATTGGGCTCGAAGATAACGGACTTGTTCCCGGCAGTTGCTGAATACTGCGCGCGCAACGGTATCGACCCGGTCAACGAACCGATCCCGGTCGCACCGGCAGCGCATTATCACATGGGTGGTATTGCCACCGACACTGACGGTCGCGCGACACTTGACGGGCTTTGGGTCTGCGGCGAGGCATCTTCGACCGGCCTTCACGGCGCCAACCGGCTGGCCTCGAACGGGCTGCTTGAGGCGCTTGTCTTTGCGCGCATCTGCGCCGAAAGCATCGGGGCTTCCGTTCCGGTGGTGTCAAATGCCGACCCCGTTACATTGCAGTTTGTCCATGTGGTGACTCCAGACACGACAAGGGCTATCCAGGAGTTGCGCGAAACCATGACGCGCGACGTTGGTGTTGTCCGGGACCGGACGGGCCTAATCCGTGCTCTGCAAACTATTGCGCAGTTGGAGGCGCAGCACGATGCCTGCCCGTCATTTTGCAACATGTGTGCCACCGCGACCCTGATCGCTGCTGCTGCTTTGCACCGTGAAGAAAGCCGCGGTGCACACAAGCGATCCGATTTTCCAAAAGCCAATGATGGGCCCGGAGAGCGGTCCCGGATGTATTTGTCCGAAGCAATGAGCATTCGGGCCAAAGCCTGCGAGGAACTGTCATGACAAATGCGATTCTGCCAGATCTGATCCTGGAACCCATGGTTCGCGCTGCGCTGATGGAGGATCTGGGAAGCTACGGTGATGTGACAACCCGCGCCGTGATCCCACAGGAAACAACCTATACTGCCAGACTGAACGCGCGCGAAAACGCCGTCGTGTCGGGGATGCAGGTCGCCGCAATCGCGTTCCGGCTTGTGGACCCGTCGCTTGAGGTTGACGTGCGGATCAAGGATGGTTCGCGTTGCGTACGCGGTGATACACTGATGACCATCAAGGGCTCTGCCGCATCGATCCTGTCCGGCGAACGCGTCGCTCTGAACTTTGCCGGACGCCTGACGGGTATTGCCACAATGACAGCCGCATTTGTGGAGCAGACCAACGGCACTACGGCCCGCATGACCTGCACGCGCAAAACCACGCCAGGCCTGCGCATCGTGGAAAAACAGGCCGTGCTGCACGGTGGCGGTTTCAACCACCGCTATTCCTTATCAGATGCGATCCTGATCAAGGACAACCACATTGCTGCGGCAGGTGGCATTCGGCAGGTCCTTGAAGCCGCCAAGGCACAGGCCAGTCACATGATGGCGGTCGAGATTGAAGTTGATCGACTGGACCAGCTTGCCGAAGTGCTGGACGTTGGCGGTGCTTCAGTGGTTCTGCTGGACAACATGGACAATGACATGCTGCGCGAAGCGGTTGCCATGGTGGGCGGGCGGTTGAAGACCGAAGCCAGCGGCAATGTAACGTTGGAACGGGTCGCATCAATTGCGGCGACAGGGGTGGATTACATCTCGTCCGGTGCCTTGACGCATTCCGCCCGCACCGTCGATCTGGGGCTCGATTTCTGAAGGCGCGGCATTTCCGCTTGATTTATGATCGTTTGCGCCAACACAGTTGCGTATTCAAGTTTTATCGATAATAAATCCACAGCAACGCAAGCTGCAGAAAGTTTTATAGATAAAATGATCATCCCACACTCCGGCTGGACCCGTAAAACTGCGCAAGCTATTCACGATCTTCCGTTGATGGATCTTTTGTTTCGTGCGCAGACCGTGCATCGCGAAAACTTTGATCCGAACCAGATCCAGACCTCGAAGCTATTGTCGATCAAGACTGGTGGCTGCGCCGAGGATTGCGCCTATTGCTCGCAATCAGCCCGCAATGGATCAACCTTGCCCGCGTCGAAGCTGATCGAGGTTCAGCGCGTTCTTACCGAGGCCAAGAAAGCTCGCGATGGCGGCGCGACCCGGTTTTGCATGGGGGCGGCGTGGCGCGAGCCAAAGGCGCGTGACATGGATGCGCTGGTCGCGATGGTCGAGGGCGTCAAGGAACTGGGTATGGAAACCTGCATGACGCTGGGTATGCTCGACGACACCCAGGTGGTGCAGCTGCGCGATGCCGGTTTGGACTATTACAATCACAACATCGACACCTCGGAACGTTATTACTCCGAAGTCATCACCACCCGTACTTTTGCGGATCGGATCGATACGATGAACCGGGTGCAGGAAGCCGGGATCAAGGTTTGCTCGGGCGGCATTCTGGGGATGGGTGAACATACTGGCGACCGTATCGACATGTTGCTGACATTGGCCAACATGACGCCTCCACCTGACTCGGTGCCGATCAATATGTTGATGCCGCAGGCCGATACCCCGCTTGCCGACGCCGAGCCGATCGATCCGATCGACTTTGTGCGGATCATTGCAACGGCCCGCATTCTGATGCCCAAGTCCTATGTGCGGCTTTCGGCCGGACGCAGCGACATGAGTGACGAGATGCAGGCGATGTGCTTTTTCGCCGGTGCCAACTCGATCTTTGTTGGCGAAACGCTACTGACAGCAGAAAACCCCGAAGAAGACACCGACGCGGTCCTGTTTGCCAAACTTGGCCTGCAAGCTGAAAAAGCCGAAACGCGAAACTGCACGGAAGCTGCCGAATGAAAGCAGTCAACCGACTGGAATCGATGCTTGATGCGCTTCAAGCCCGGCACCGCCGCCGAGCCTTGATCCCGACGCAAGGGCTGGATTTCGCGTCGAATGACTATCTGGGTCTTGCCGGTTCTCAAGTGTTACAGCGCGCGGCACATGATGCGCTGTCGCGGGGTGTGCCTGTAGGTTCGGGAGGTTCACGTCTGTTGCGGGGCAACCACCCTGAACATGAAGCACTGGAAAAGGAAGCGGCCGCATTCTTTGGAGCTGAGGCCGCGCTGTTCATGGGAGGCGGGTTCCAGGCCAATCAGGCAATCTTCTCCACGTTGCCTGCGGCTGAGGATTTGGTCCTTTATGACGCGCTGGTCCACGCGAGCGCCCATGAAGGTATGCGGTCCAGCCGCGCGGATCTGCGTGCCTTCCGTCACAATGATGTTGCGGATGCAGGCAACGTATTGCGCGACTGGCAATCTTCAGGCGGTTCGGGTCAGGTCTGGATTGCGGTCGAAAGCGTGTATTCCATGGAAGGCGACCTGCCGCCGCTGGAAGACCTGTCCGTACTTGCGCGCGAAGCTGATGCAGTTTTGGTTGTTGATGAGGCCCACGCCACCGGCGTTTTCGGAGAGCGAGGCCGGGGTCTTGCGCATGACCTGAACGCTGATCTGCTAACATTGCATACCTGTGGTAAAGGGCTTGGTGTTTCAGGCGGGCTGATCTGCGGTCCGCGCGTGATGATAGATACCCTGATCAACCGTGCTCGTCCCTTCATCTTTGCGACCGCTCCGTCGCCTTTGAACGCTGCTCTGGTTCGTGCTGCGCTACGGGAACTGGCCGAGGATGTCAGTCTGGTTGAAGGCGCGCATGAACGTATGCGCCATGCCCATGACACCGCACGGGAACTGGGGTTGCCCGCAGCCGCGTTGAACAGCCAGATCATCCCGGTTGTACTGGGAGATGACGAGCGCACAATGGCGATGGCGGCCACTTTGCAGCAGCAGGGTTTTGACGTTCGGGGCATCCGCCCGCCCACTGTCCCAAAAGGCACATCCCGTTTGCGCGTCTCGATTACCGGAAATGTCACCCTTCAGGATATCACGGCCTTGTTCACCACTATCTCAATCTGTCAGTCGGAGGCCGCATGAGCGCGCTGATCGTTACCGGAACCGACACAGGTGTTGGAAAAACCGTGTTTTCGGCTGGTCTGGCGGCAGCGTTGCAGGCCCGGTACTGGAAACCTGTTCAGTCTGGTCTTGAGGATGCTACAGACACTGAAACCGTCAGCGCGCTGAGCGGTGCCGAGGTCCTGCCCGAAGCGTACCGGCTGAACATGCCCGCCTCACCGCATCTGTCTGCCGAAGACATGGGCGTTGAGATTGACCTCTCGCGTCTTGAAATTCCGAAAGTGGACGGGCCTCTGGTTGTCGAAGGGGCAGGGGGCCTCATGGTGCCGCTGAACCGCCAGTCGTTCTTTCTGGACGTGATTGCCGGATGGCAGGCTCCGGTTGTTCTTGTTGCGCGCACCGCCTTGGGAACGATCAACCACACCACATTGTCTCTAATGGCGCTTCGGGCTGCTGGCTGCGAGGTTGTCGGCGTCGCATTCGTGGGTGACCCCGTGCCGGACGTAGAGCAAACCATCGTCGAGATGTGTAAAGTGCATCATTTGGGACGCCTGCCATTTCTGAGCGACCTGACACCGCAGTGCCTGAACAGCGCATTTTCGGCAATCGATGTGGCGACCATTCGGAGGTTCCTGTGACCCCGTTGGAATTTGATGCGCGCCATCTGTGGCACCCTTATACACATGTGCTTGAACCCGGCCCGATGCACCTGATTACCGGGGCAGAAGGTGTCTGGCTTACGCGTGCTGATGGCATCAGAATGATCGACGCAATGTCGTCCTGGTGGTGTACGGTGCATGGCCACAGGCACCCGGCCATCATCGATGCGATGCAAAAGCAGCTGAATACACTGCCGCATGTGATGTTTGGCGGTCTGACCCACGAACCCGCCGTGGAACTCGGGCGCAGGTTGGTCGACCTTCTGCCAGATGGCCTGGATCGCATTTTCTACAGCGACAGCGGCTCGGTCGCGATTGAAGTCGCGTTGAAGATGGCAGTCCAGTACCAGATTGCCAAAGGCCGGGGCGAACGGTCTGAATTTGCCACGATCCGGGGTGGCTATCATGGCGACACGTGGAAGGCGATGAGCGTTTGTGATCCCGTCAACGGGATGCATGGTCTGTTTCGCGGTGCGTTGTCGATCCAGCACTTTCTGCCACGCCCTCACATCCAGTTCGGCAATGTGTGGCTCGACGATCCTTCCGAGAACGGGTTGGAGGCGCTAGAGGCGTTGCTGAACGACAAAGGCAACAGGATTGCCGCACTGATCCTTGAACCGGTGGTGCAGGGCGCAGGTGGGATGTATTTCTATCACCCCGCATGGTTGCGCGGGGCGCGTGCTTTGTGTGATGCGCATGACGTTTTACTGATCTTTGATGAAATCGCGACTGGATTCGGACGCAGCGGCGAAATGTTTGCAATGGATCACGCGGGGGTGGTTCCGGATATCCTGTGTCTTGGTAAGGCGCTGACCGGTGGGCATATCACCTTGGCCGCCACTATCGCGACCGAGACCGTCGCTCGCGGGATCGGTGAAAGCGAGGCCGGAGTTTTGATGCACGGTCCCACCTACATGGCCAACCCTTTGGCTTGTTCGGCAGGGGTGGCGAGCCTTGACCAGTTACAACAGCGAAACTGGAAGCAGGAAGTTGCATCACTCTCGCAGCAGATGAAGGCCGAACTCGCCCCCGCGCGCAATCTGCCCGGTGTTGCAGATGTTCGCGTGCTTGGCGCAATCGGCGTTATCGAGATGGAAGAGCGAGTCGACCCCTCCATCGCACATGGATTGGCCGCGGAAACCGGTGTTTGGCTGCGCCCGTTCGCTCGCAATATTTATTGCATGCCCCCCTATGTCATTTCACCTGACGAACTGAGCAGGGTAACGTCTGCGATGCTTGCTCTGGTTGGGGGACACAAATGAAAAGCCGTTGGCTGGCGCGATCAGGTGACAGTACTCTGACCCTTGTGTTCGGTGGATGGGCATTGGGCGATGCTCCGTTCCGGGGTCTTGCGGGGGGCGGGAATATCCTGTTGGTGGAAGGTTACACCAGCCTCGATGATCCCCTGCCTGATCTCGCCCGTTTCGATCACATAGATATGCTGGCCTTTTCCTTTGGTGTCGCGTCGGCTGCGCATTGGCTGGCGTGCTCGGGCTTTCGTCCCGACCGTTTGATCGCCATCAGCGGCACTTTGCACCCGGCGTGCCCGGAACGTGGCATTGCGCCCGACATGATCAAGGAAACGGCGGCTCAGCTTTCAGAGCGCAGCTTTGCCAAGTTCTGCCGCCGTGCGGGGTTGCTAGGCGAGCCCCCGGAACTGGACATCGCAGCAGCACAACAGGAGCTATTTGCCGTGATCCAACGTGGGTCTGCCCCTGATCCGGGTTTTGACAGGGTGTGGATACCCACAAACGACCGGATCATTCCGACAGCGGCCCAAGATGCCGCATGGGCCTCAACCTCGGCCCGAGTCGAACATGTTGCGGGGCCGCACGTACCATTCCTACGGGGGCAAAGTTGGGCGAGTTGGGTATCATGACAGCGCAACTGGCAGACAGGGTGCAGCGGAGCTTTAGCAGAAGTTTTCAAACCTACCACGACACGGCAAGTCAACAAGCCTGGGTTGCAGGCAAGCTGGTGTCCGAACTGCGTCGTGCCGGAGTCCCGGACCGCTTTGAAACTGTCTTCGAGCTGGGATGTGGCACAGGGCATCTGACCCGTCTGATGCGACAAAAATTTCACCTGCCAAACCTCATATTGAACGACATCGCGCCGCAGGCTCAGGCAACGGCGGATGCGGAACAGGCCACGTTCATTGCCGGTGATGCGCGTGAAGTTCACTGGCCTTCCCGGATTGATCTGATCGCCTCGGCTTCGATGATCCAATGGATGGCAAGCCCGTTGCAATTGCTTCACAAAGCGATGGACGCGCTGGAGCCCGGCGGGTGGTTGGCGGTTTCGGGTTTTGGCCCTCAGCAATATCAAGAGCTTAGTCAGATTGGATCAACTGCGCGTGCACCGGGACTTACTACGCCGACTGCTCTTGCCGCTGCTGTCGACGGCCCGATGCAGGTATTGGCCGTTGGTGAAAGCCTGAGGCAAACCTATTTCGATACGCCCCGCGAGGTACTTAGGTATTTGCGAAGAACAGGTGTAAACGGCAGGGCGCAAGGGACATGGACCAAGTCCACGCTGGCTCGGTTCGAAAACGAATACGCTAAGGAGTTCGGCACGGATCGCGGGGTCTCACTGACATATCATCCCGTGTGGATCATTGCCCGGAAGCGATAGGTGCTTATTCTGCCGTGGCCAAACGTAATTTGTGAGCCTGCCAGACGGTCGCAATCTCCGCAGCCACGGCCCTCGGCCTTGAAGCGATTGTCACCAGTTCGTTTTTTCGGGTTTTTGCAGGCAATCAAATCTCATGTGCCCAGGGCGGTTCTGCCCCGGCGCGTGATACTGTTACGGCGGCAACAGTTGCGCCCAACGCCATGGCCGCCCGCAAGCTTTCGGAGGTCAGATTGCGCAGCCCTTGCTTTGTCAAATGCCCTGCGCGGCTGAGTTCAGTCAGAACACCAGCGTTAAACGTGTCGCCCGCGCCGATTGTGTCGACAACCTGAACAGGTTTCACAGGAACCGAAACCTTGGATCCGTCGGCCAGGTACCCATTCGCCCCGTCGCCACCCCTGGTCACGATGAGGGCTGACGGACCGGTCTGCAACAAAAGAGACGCTTTAGCCGCCTCGGGTTCGGCTCCCGGGATGATCCAGTCAAGATCTTCGTCTGAAACCTTCACAATATCGGACTGCGCAATCATGCGGTTCAGACGGGTTCGATACCGGGTCTGATCCTTGATGAAGCCCGGTCGGATATTCGGATCCAACATCACTGCGCGATCCGCTCCGTGGCGATTCAGAAGGGAGGCATAAGCATCCGCGCAGGGTTCACATGCCAGGCTGATACCCCCAAGATACAAGGCGGACACGGCTGTAAGCTGGTCCGGCATGTCCTCGGGTTGCAGCATTCGTCCGGCGGTGTTTTCATCAACAAAGCTGTAAGTGGCGTGACCATCTTTAAGCTGTACAAAGGCAAGGGTCGTGGGGCGGTTAGAGACAATCACATGTGACGTGTCAACATGGCTTGAATTCAGCGCCTTTGTAATTTGTTGGCCAAACATGTCAGACGACACACCGGTCAGCATTCCGACGGAAACACCCAGACGACCGACTGCGACCGCCGTGTTCAATATCGCCCCACCTGTGTGCGGTACAAATCCTTGTGCGCCCGACACTGTCGGCTCGGAAATCATGTCGATCAGGGCTTCACCACAGCACAGGATCATTTCGTAGTCCTTTTCAGAATTTTTCGTCAGGAAGACTTGCTATCGCATCAAAGCGTTCTTGCAGAAATTGTTCGCCCCGATGATGCCGAATTCTGCTTGCTCGGACACATAAAGGTTCAATGAGCGGCGCAGTTCGCTGAAACGGCCACCGCAGTTGAACGCCTCTCTGAACTCATCACCGAATAACCAGCGGTTCTTTTCTGCGACACCGCCAACAAGAAATACTCCGCCTGCAGGCATCAGTGTGACGGCCATGTCGCCCATCAAAGCCCCCAGATGGGTGTTGAACATCCGAGCGGCCTGTACCGCGATGGGGTCAGAACGGTCGCGGGCATCAAGCAGAATGTCTTTCGCCGAGCGCGTTGGTGTCTGCATATGGCCTGCCGCCAGCCCGATCGCCTGATAGAGGATAGGCAAGCCCGTACCGCTCAGGAACATTTCAGCTTCCAGCGCGAGGCTGTCACCAAAAAAACACTCAGGCGCAATGCTGCGGGCTGCTTCAAAGATGTCAACTTCGTCGCGGTGACGCGGATACAGGCCCACATGCCCACCTTCGCCAGAGACTGTGTGATAGTGGCCCTCGGAAAACAGCAACGCCCCCACGCCAAGCCCTGTGCCGGGGCCCACCACCAATCGCGTGCCTGCGGGCGGTGTCGCGTGACCTTGCAAGACGGCAACATCTTTCTGGGTTACTTCAGCCACCGACCACGCTGCAGCGGTGAAATCATTAATTACAAACGTATGACTGGCACCAGTGGCCTTTGCCAATTCGGCCTCGGACAGGTCCAGATTGGCATTTGTCAGCCGAATCGTGCCGTTCCGGACAGGGCCCGCACCCGCCGCCACGACCGCCTGTGGATTTGTTCCGATTTCATCCCTAAGCGCGTGAAACGCTTCCAGCAGATCTTCCAGTGTCCCCGTTGGGCGCTTGCGCAGGTCTGTCAGCTCTCCGTTCGTTACCACGCCCAGCCGCGTGTTGGTGCCCCCTATGTCAGCAACCAGATTCCAATGCTCATGCACTGCACTGGATGGTTGCGCTAACGGCTGAGAGACGTTCTGACCCCCGGAAAGGGCAGGCTTGAGCGCCATGAAAGACGCTTTGGGTGTTCTCTCAAGCGTTTCAAAATTCACGTCCACCAGTCCAAACCTTTTTCCACATC
Organism: Ruegeria sp. N7; assembly: GCF_056531345.1. Classification (NCBI taxonomy): domain Bacteria; kingdom Pseudomonadati; phylum Pseudomonadota; class Alphaproteobacteria; order Rhodobacterales; family Roseobacteraceae; genus Ruegeria; species Ruegeria sp. N7. The sequence goes on from NZ_JBQFLR010000006.1 coordinate 33,556, forward strand.
CCAAGGCCCATTCGCATTTGTCACAGCAGTGACCAGACAAAACAGCCCTTTACCGGAACATCTTGTGCCAAAGCGTCCCTTACGGCAGCCAGGTGTCGGTTGAGATAATCTATACGATCATCATTCTGAAGACGTTCCCCGCTCGCCATACCGTTTTCGGTGATACAGATTGGTAGCCCGCTCGTATAGCCCTTCATTGTTTGGATCTGAAATCGGTTGAAAAAAAAGGCTCGATTGCCCACCCCATCTGGGTTTTGGGCAAAGGTTCGGAGCCCCTTCTCAGGGCTGGCCATACAGATCGCAACCATACGGCGCTTGACAAGGGTGCAGCTCGTAATTCACCCTAATTGAAACGTTTCAATGGTGAAGGATGCGAGTTTCTGCCCAACTCTACACAGTGCGGCAATGCGGTGATCTTGCAGATCAACTGCAATTGGTTGCGAACTGCGGGTATTCAGATGTCGAAACCACCGGCTTGCATGGCCTGACCCCCGCTCAGATGGCGGGCATTATTATCGGGTCAGGCCTTAATGTTCGGTCAGCACATTTTGATTGGGAAGAGTTTGAAGGGCGTTTTACGGATATCGTCGAAGTATTAAACCTAATGGAATGCCGGGTGGCTGTCATGCCTTGGCTGGCGCCCCAGGTGCGGCCCGACACTGAAGAGGGATGGAGGGCGGTGTCGGGCCAGTTGTCCAAATGGGCAAATCAGCTGACAGATCATGATATCAGCCTAGCGTATCACAATCATGATTTTGATCTTATCGGTGAGGCTGGTGACACACCTCTTGACCTGATCCTTGCCGGCGGAGATGTCTTTTGGCAACCAGATATCGGTTGGCTGGTTGCGGATGGTCTGGATCCGGCGGACGCGATCCGCCGCCACGCCAATCGAATCCTGTCCGTGCATGCAAAGGATATCGACCCAGCAGGCGGAACAGGTGACGCGCGCTGGCGCGATTTGGGCGAAGGCGTAGTTGACTGGAACGCAACCCTGCGTGCACTTGCCTCGACCAACTGCACGGACCTGTTTGTCGAACATGACGAAACCGATGATCACGTGCGCACCCTGCAAACGGGTCGGTCATTTTTGACGGAACAACTGGCAGGGTTTGGGTGATGGCGCGGGCGACGATTAAATCGATTGCCAGAAGTACCGGGTATTCGGTTGGCACAGTCTCGAATGCCTTGCGGGGTTCCGTTTCGGTAAAACGGGAAACCCGGGAAGAGATTCAAAAAGTTGCGTCGGATCTGGGATACCGGGTGAATCTGGATGGCCTGAAGCTACGCACCAATAAATCCTATAGAATCGGGGTCATGGTCAGTGTTTCGAACGATGCTGCGGAAGAGTGGGAAGGTGTAGAGTTTACGCGTATTCTAGCCGGTATATCCAATGCGCTAATAGGAACACGCTATCAGTTGAGCGTATTCAGCACATGTGATGGCGAGGCTGCGGTGCAGACGTTGAAGTCCATCGTGCAGGAAGGGCAGGCTGATGGCGTGATCTTTTCCGGCACACGTGTTCATGATGAACGCGTCGCGTATCTGCAGGGGCAGGGCTTTCCTTTTGTCACATACGGCATGAGCGACAGCCCCCAACCGCATCCTTATGTGGATCTCGACAGTCAGGCAGCGGCTTATGATGCCACCGCCAGGCTGCTTGGGCTGGGGCATCGCCGCATCGCTTTGATAAACCCGCCGGATGACCTGATCTATGCGCAGCAACGCCGCAGGGGTTATGCTGATGCGCTGTCAGAATGCGGTGTGGAGTTCGACCCGACACTGGTTTCCACCGGCCCGACCACCGCGGAATCCGGTCAGCAGAAATTTGCTACGCTTATGGAGTTGCCGAAACCGCCGAGCGCCATCATCTGCGCTAATGAGGCCATAACCCTTGGGGCGCTGTCAGCTGCCGATAAAGCCGGAGTGCAGGTTGGAAGGGACGTTGTGGTCATCTCGAACGACGACTTGAAGCTCAGCCAGTATTTTGTACCGCCACCCAGCACTTATTACTTGCCGATTGCTGAAACAAGCCGTCTGCTGGGTGAGTTCATGTTGAAAGCTTTGGACGGGGTCGATCCGTCCGAGATTCAGAAAAAGATCAGGGCCACATTGATCGAGCGACAACCTGACACCCCGGCGCCGGATGCGGCGCAGACCACCTGATCCAACAAAGGAGTACCTGAACATGATTAAAAACCTACTTGCCGCTGCCACACTCACGACACTTATGGCTCCAGCGGTTATTGCTGCCGACCTGGAAGGTCGTGTTCTGAAAATCGGAACCGATGCGACATACCCACCGATGGAAACCGTGGATGAAACAACCGGAGAGATCGTGGGCTTTGACGTCGATGTGATGAATGCGATCTGTGAGAAGGTCAATTGCGTTCCCAACTTCGTAAACACCGCCTGGGACGGTATCTTTGCGGCTCTTCAGCAGGGCGAGTTCGATCTGGTTATCTCGGGCGTGTCGATCACCCCGGAACGCGAAGAAACCATGGATTTTTCCGAGCCTTACATCGTTGTCAGCCAGGCCATTCTGTTGCAGGTCGATAATGCTGACATGACACTTGAGGATTTCAAAGCCGGTGGCCAGAAACTGGCCGCGCAAACCGCGACGACCAACGCCCAATTGGCGGAAGAGCTTGTCGGGCGCGAGAATGTCAGCCTTTACGACAACTTCTCGGCCGCCATTCTGGCGCTTCAGAACGCAGACGTCCAGGGCGTGATCATCGATGGCACATCGGCGGCGGCCTACGAACAGGAATTTGCGGGCGAATTGACTGTTGGCATCACAGGCCTGCAATCCGACCCGTTAGGCATCGTGTTTCAGGAAGGCGATCCGACAGTGGATGCAATTAACGCTGGTCTGAAAGCCATTCAGGAGGATGGAACGCTGGACGAGCTGACAGCCAAGTACTGGGGCACCAACTGATCCATTAGCGCCCTTTTTTGGTCCGGCGGCCAGTGCCGCCGGGCCTTGTCATAGCGGAGAAGTTCCATGTCGCGCCTCAGCACGATCCGCCCGAGTAACCTGGTGTTGCTCGCAGCAGCGCCCTTTATTATCTACTTGTTCGCCACATCCTCAAAATACTTGCGGTCTCTGGTCGCAATTCTGGGGATCGGCACAGATGCGGGGGCCATCTTTGTTGGATTTCTGCTGATTGCGAGCGTTGCGATCCTTGGATATCTTTGCGCACGCTACGTGCGGTTTTCACAAAACTCCCCCGGCTGGTTGCGGCTCTGCGCGCTTGCCGCGTTACCGGCTGCTGCGGCGCTTTTGGTCATCAGCTTTGTTTCTCCTCAACTTCTGATGCCATTTGCGGAGTCGGTCTTCTTTCATGCGCTCAGCGAAAACACCTCGCCCCTCATCGATCGGTCCAATCAGACCTGGGTACTGTTTCCGGACGTGATCGCCAGGGTTCAGACGGGGTTACAGGTTTTCCTGGCGGTTTACGCAGCTGTAGTCGCGCTTTGCCTATTGTCGGCACGTTTGCAGCCACCCTGGCGCGGGCGCGTCTTGTTGGGGTTGGAGAGTCTCACAGGCGCAGTACTGTTTTATCTCATGTTCATGGCTCATTGGCAGTTCGCGACCGGGGTGGCCATTACTTTCCGCGCGGCCATCTTTGCCTATGTCTTCGCGGCCATTCTTGGTTTGGTCTGGGTCGGGTTGCAATCGTTTAAGCCAAAGGCGCGTACTACGGTCGTCTATGGTTCGATCAGTTTGGCATTGCTGGCAGCCTCGGCCTTTTTCTTCATGCAGCCGCAGGTCAGCTTTGTTCTGGTGGGCAGCACCGAGGGGCGTATCGCGGTTGTGCGCGGCACGCCGCAGGCGCAGGCTGACATTATCCGGTTTGGCGAGTTCGAGGGGGCCGGCGGTCAGCAATATCGCATTCGCAGCGCAACCGATGCCACTGCCGCGCTTGAACAAATCGAAACGGTCGACAGTGTCTCGGGCGCTTTTATCCCGGAGGAGGCGCATTCGCAAGGTTATCCGGTCCTGTGGCAAACAAGATTTCTACCCGACAAGTACCGCAATCCAGCCCTGGCATTTGCCGTGCTCGGGTTTTTGTTGCTGACACTGACCATCGGCGGGGCTCAGCATAAGCTGCATCCGCTTGCGGTCGGGGCCGAGTTTTTCGTGGATACGATACGTGGCATTCCGATGCTGGTGATCATTCTTTATATCGGTTTGCCGCTGGCGGGCGCAGTCAAGGATGTTACCGGCGGCGGTATCGATATGACCAATATGACACGGGGGATTATCGCGATCTCGGTTGGTTATTCCGCCTATATGGCCGAAATTTTCCGGTCCGGGATCGAGGCGATACCAAAAGGCCAATTGGAAGCGGGCAGCTCTCTGGGTTTGTCGCGATGGCATACGGCGCGGCTTATCGTTCTGCCGCAAGCCCTGCGGATTGTAACTCCACCGCTTGGCAATGAGTTTATCGCGATGATCAAGGACACGTCATTGCTGTCAATCCTGTCCGTCCGCGACATGACCCAGAGGATGCGAGAATTTCAGGCGGCCAGCTTTCTGCCCTTTGCTCCCTTCAACACGGCGGCAATCCTGTATGTTGTCCTCACACTCGGCTGCGCCAGTTTCTTGAAGTGGATCGAACGACGCACAGCAAAGGACACACGATGAGCGCGCTGGAACTTGGGGTTTGTTACTACCCCGAACAGTGGAACCCTTCGCAATGGCGAGACGATGCCGCCCGAATGGCAGATATGGGGTTGGATTGGGTGCGGATTGCTGAATTCACCTGGGGCCTGATCGAACCCGCGCGCGGTCAGTTCCACTGGGGCTGGCTGGATGAGGTGATTGAGATTTTGGGGCAAGCCGGTCTGCGGGTCATGATGTCCACCCCAACAGCCGCCCCCCCAAAATGGTTGATCGATGAGTACCCCGAAATCCTGCCTGTAGGGCCGGATGGTCGGGTCAGAGGGTTCGGTTCGCGCAGGCATTATTGTTTTTCCAGTGAGGTCTATCTGGCCGAGGCGCAAAGGATCGCAACCGAATACGCTCGCAGATATGGTCAGAATTCGTATGTACAAGCGTGGCAGATCGACAATGAGTATAACGACCACGATACAGTTCTCAGCTATTCCGATGCCGCGCGGACTGGTTTTCAGAACTGGTTGGAGGAACGATATGGTGCAATCGACGTATTGAACGACGCGTGGGGAACCGTTTTCTGGGGGTCGCTTTACTCACGGTTTGGTCAGATCGAACTGCCCAACGGGCTGGTCGCCATGCCCAATCCAGCCCACGCGCTGGATTTCGCGCGCTATTCTTCAGAGCGGGTTCGGCTGTTCAACAAAACGCAGGTGGATGTTCTGCGCAAATATGCGCCGGGCCGGGATATCACCCATAACTTTATGGCAGGCAGTTTCGAGTTCGATCATCACGTCGTGGCTGCTGATCTGGATATTGTCGGGTTCGACAGTTACCCGCTGGGGAACCTATTGGGCTCTTCCCTTTCGGATGAAGAAAAGCGCCGTTATCTGCGCACCGGCGCACCGGACTATCAGGGATTTCATTGTGATTTGTATCGCAGTCAGGGGCGCGGTCGGATGTGGGTTCTGGAACAGCAGCCGGGTCCGGTAGATTGGGCCGATAAGAACCCCTCTCCGGCAGAGGGGATGGTTCGGCTTTGGACCTGGGCGGCCTATGCACATGGCGCGCAAGCCGTGATGTTCTTTCGCTGGCGACAGGCAAAATCTGCTCAAGAACAATACCATACAGCGATATTGCGGTCAGATGGCAGCCTGGATCAGGCTGCTATTGAATTGGCTGAGATCGTAAAGGATCGCGCCATTTTGCCACCCGAGAGGCGGGCAAAAGCGCGGGTTGCAATGCTGCTGGATTATACCTCGATCTGGGCGGCGGATATCCTGCCGCATGACAGGGATTTCCCCAATGTCCAGATTTTTCGCGAGTGGCACACTGCTATTCGTGGTTTTGGGGTCGATCTTGATTTTGTTGGCCCTGAAGATGAACTGAGCGGCTATGCCCTCATCGTATTACCGCAAAGCATGATCGTGACGGCTGACCTTGCAGACAAGCTTGACGCTTCGGGAGCCAAGATACTGATAGGTGCCCGTTCCGGCAGCAAGACATCCGGGTTGAACACTCCTTCCAATCTGGCTCCGGGCGAACTGGCAAAGTTAACAGGTATCCGTGTCACGCGCGTCGAATCACTCCCTTCACTTGCGCAGGAGGCTGTGGTTCTTCACGATGGGCAGCAATTTGAATTCACCGGCTGGCGTGAAATCATCGAGACCAAAGAGCACGTATTGGCCCGCTTCAAGAGCGCTTATTGTGATGCCAGCCCGGCGGTCATCCGTTCTGATCGCACGACCTATCTGGCAATGGTTCCGCGAAATGAGCTTTTGCAGGCGATTGTCGGTGAGGTACTGAATTGGGCTGGGATAAATGCAACGCCTTGCGACCCCGATATGCGCATAACCCAACGCGGCTCGACCTACTACGCGTTCAACTTCAGTGACGTTTCAAAGCCTTTGCCTGTTGGTCGTGAACGTCAAATTCTACTTGGTTCAGATCCGGTCAATCCAAGGAACGTTACCGTTTGGCGGGAGAATGCGGCGCCTCATAATTCAGCTTAGACGTGTCAAATCGTGAAACTGGACATAAGAATTTCGAAAACTGTCACTTTTGGACTGACGGATGGGCGCAGAAAGTCCTATGAATAGAAAACAAAAAAAATCGAGTCCAACAACGGGAGAACACTAATGGTTACCAAGTCATCACTTTCCAGACGCACTGTTTTGAAAGGAGCAGGTGCCGCAGCACTTGCCGCGCCTCTTTACAGCAAGAGCGCACTGGCGTCGTCCGGTGAAATCAATATCCTGATGTGGTCGGATTACCTGCCGCCCAGCTTTATCGAAGAGTTTGAGACCCTTACTGGCATCAAGGTGAACTACACCGGGATCGGCTCAAACGAAGAAATCATCAACAAGATGAAGGCAACCAAAGGTCAGGGCTTTGACATCGTCTCACCGACCAACAACCGCTCGTTGCAGTGGGAGCCTCTGGAGCTGTTGCAGCCCTTTGACATGAACAAGGTTCCGGTCGACTTGGTGAACCCTGCCATGGCCAAAATCGGTACGGATGCTTGGAACTTTGGCGGCGCCGGGGTCCACTGGTTGCCGCATATCTGGGGCACCGAAGGTATTGCATACCGCACCGACTTGTGGCTGCCAGCTGGGGACGCACCATCCTATGGCGACGTCTGGTCGGAAGAAAACGCAGGCAAGACCATGGGCCGCGCGCATTCGATGATGCTTGGCGCTGGTCTCTACATGGAGCGTTCCGGCGAGATGGAACCGGGTTCGGTCTGGGCCGCATATGGCGATGAAGAAACCATGCGCAAGGTCTGGGGTCAGATCACCGACTGGTGCATTGCACGTAAGGATCGCATCAAGCTGATCTGGAACGACGCCGACACGCAGAAGAACGGCCTTCTGAACGAAGGTGTTGTTGTCGGTCAAACCTGGGACGGCCCACCACTGGCACTGAAATCGGCTGGTGAACCGGTGCACTATCAGGCGCCTATCGAAGGGGCGATGGCATGGGTTGACGGGATGTCGATTCCATCCGGCGCGGCGAATATCGACCAGATCTATGCCTTCATCGACTTCGCCTATCAGGCCAAACCTGCCGGTGTTGCCATCGACAGCCACGGGTACAACTCTCCTGTTCTGGGGGCTGACCAGTATTCTGGCGACACTTACAAGAAGAACTTTGCCGAGGCCTATCCGGGCGACTCGCTGGCCAACCTCAACCCGTGGCCGGCCGAAGCACCGTGGTATGCTGAAACGCGGACCGAGTTCGTCAACAAGTTCAAGAGCGCATAAGCGATTTGAAACCATGCCCCTCGCGTTCTGCGGGGGGCAACAATCTGTGCGCCGCTCCGGCGTAACGGAAAGCTATGTGGTGTGGTGACAGCACGCACCTCAGGGAGATACCAAAAATGAGTGCAGGGGTCGGAGTCGATCTGGAAAACCTGTGGATCCGCTTCGGTGACTTCGTCGCCGTGCGCGATGCAAACGTCAATATAAACGGGGGCGATTTCTTTTCGTTCCTCGGGCCCTCGGGTTGCGGAAAAACAACGATCTTAAGGGCTGTTTCCGGCTTTCTCGAGCCTAGCGAAGGCAATGTCCTGATCGGCGGCAAGAACATGCGGGGCATCGGACCTAACAAACGCCCCACTGCTCTGATCTTTCAGAACCTGGCGTTGTTTCCCTTGATGAAGGTCTGGGAGAACATCACGTTCTCGATGGAAATCAAAGGTGCCAGCAGCGCCGAACGGCGCAAGCGCGCTGATGAGCTTTTGGACATGATCGCGCTGCCGGGGCAAGGCGACAAACTTCCCAGCGAATTGTCTGGGGGTCAGCGTCAGCGAGTGGCCATCGCTCGCGCCCTTTGCGCCGAGCCGGATGTTCTGCTTCTTGATGAACCTTTGTCGGCACTTGACCTCAAACTGCGCCAGCACATGCGAACGGAACTGCGTGAGATACAGCAGCGGGTGGGCATTACCTTTATCTACATCACACACGACCAGGGCGAGGCACTGACCATGTCAGACAATATCGCCGTCATGCGTGCAGGTGTGATTGACCAGATTGCCGACGGTAAAACCATCTACAACGATCCCAACACGGCTTTCGCGGCCTCATTTGTCGGCGAAAACAACGTTTTCCGTGGCAAGATCAAACAGGTCATGGGCAACGAGGCGCTGATCTCGACCAACCGCTCGGGCGACCTGGTTGCACGGATATCGACCGCCAACCAAGGCAAGATGAAAGAAGGCGATAGTGCGATGATGTTCATTCGTCCCGAAGCCTTCGCCATTGCGCCCGAGGGGGCTTCGGGTGACCATTTTGTTACCGCGCGGGTCAACCACGAAGAATTCGAAGGCAACGTCTTCAATATCTTTACCGAAGGTGAAGGCGGAAAAGAGATCAAGGTGTCGATCCCGAACCATGGACAATCCTTCGAGGACCACACCGGACAGAACATCACGTTGGAATACAAGACGCATAATGCCGTCATCGTTCCTGCGGGTGAACTGGCTGCAGAATAAGGGGAAATACTCATGCCCCAGTTTCTGAAAGACTTCTTCAATCGCAACGGCACCGGCATGGGAGTGGCGATCCTGGGTCTGGTTCTGTTCTGGACCATCGGCCTGATCATCCTTCCGCAGCTGTCGATGTTGGACTTCTCGTTCCGTCCGAACCTGCCGCCGCCAGAGATCGGCGGACCCAAAGACGTATATACGCTAGAGAACTACAAATATCTGATTTATGGCCCCGAAGGCGGCAGTCAGGACTACAACACCGTTGATCTGAGGGTGTTTTTCCGAACTCTTGTGGCTGCGGTTTTTGTGACGGTTTTCAACCTGATCATCTGCTATCCGATTGCCTATTACCTGGGTCAGGCTGAAGGTAGCCATATTCGTATCTTTGCGATCATGCTGATCATCCCTTACTGGATCAACGAAATCCTGCGCGCCTTTGCGCTGCGCATCATCTTTGGGGAAACAGGTGTGTTGAACACGTTGTTCACGGGACTGGGCATCTGGGATACGCCGTTCGACTTCATTCGCAATGACATCGCGCTCTATGCGGGTCTGGGATACGCCTACATTCTGCTGATGATTTTCCCGATGTATAACGTGATTGAAAGTCTGGACAAAAACCAGATCGAAGCAGCACGCGACCTTGGGGCGCCGTGGTGGCGGATACATTGGCGTGTGGTCATTCCTTATGCCAAGCCGGGGATCAGCTCGGGCTGTACCATGGTCTTCATGTTGTCCGCCGGTGCGTTGGCTGCGCCGCAAATTCTGGGCGGGCCGTCCAGTCTGTGGTTCACCCAACTGATCTATCAGCAGTTCAATGACAACAACGACTGGCCACAGGGCGCCGCCTACGCGATCGTTCTGCTGGTCACTTGTATTCTGTTCGTGCTGGCCATGATGCGCCTGTTCAAAGTGAACATGGGGGATATCGGGAAATGAACAATTCCTTCCTCCGTATAAGCATCTGGGTCTATCTGGCGATCTTCTTCCTGTATCTGCTGGGCCCGCTTGTGATCATGTCGATCACCGCGTTCAACTCGTCCGGCTTCCCCCGAATGAGCCCATGGGAATGTCTGACATTCCAGTGGTTTGGCGAACTGTTTCAGGATCAGCGCATCCTGAACGGTATCAAGAACTCGCTGATCATCGGAATCGGCACAGTGATCCTGTCCGTGGCGATGGGTTTGGCAGGCGCGCTGATGCTGACCCAGATCTGGCCGAAGCTTCGCGCGACCTACTATACTGTCATCATCGCACCGATCCTGATCCCCGGTGTGGTACTTGGTATCTCGACGCTGGTCTTCTGGGACCGGATCAACCGGATGCTGGGGCTGGGTGCAGACAGCTTTCTGTCAAACGGCATCTTCCTGACGGTGATCGGCCAATCCACCTTCATCGCCAGTTACTGCATGCTGGTGCTAGTGGCGCGGTTGCAACGGTACGATGTTGCCTTGACCGAGGCGGCACTGGACCTTGGGGCCAGCCATGCACAGGCTTTCCGCAAGATCCTGCTGCCCTTCATGCGCCCTGCAATCGCCTCGGCAGCGGTGCTGGCATTCTTGGCCTCGTTCGAGAACTACAACACCACCACTTTCACCTTTGGTGAATACCCGACGCTGACGATTGAGCTGGCTCAGAAGGTTCGCTACGGCATCACGCCTGCGATCTCGGCGCTGGCATTCATCATCGTTGCGCTGACGGTTTTCTTCGCTCTGCTTAACGAAGCCAAGCTGAAACGTCAGGAACTGGTGGCCGCGGCGCGTAAGAACGCAACGGTCGAGGAACTGGCTGGAAAGATCAAGCTGCCCAGTTTCTTTGCCGGTAACATGGCCGCCGTGTTGTTGGTCGCATTTGCGGTTGTAACGATCACCGTTATCGGCACAGCGGCGACCTACAGTCCGGCGCAATGCATTGCCGATGTTCGCGAGCAAAAACAGCTGGAAGCGGAACAACGCATTCAGGAACTTCGCAAGCAGCGTGAGGAACGCCGCAAACAGCAGGAGGCGGAAAAAGCCGGGCAGGGTGATGCCCAAACCGCGCCAAAGCCGTCAAATAACAGCGGTTTTGGTAATGTCTTCGCTCCGAACTCGCTGGATGGTAGCGAGAATGAAAGCAACGAAGGTACTTCTGAATCCGAGAGTGAGCCATCCAACAACAGTGGTTTCGGAGGGGTGTTTGACCCCAACAGCCTGAAAAGCGACTAATGCTGTGCTAAGCGGCAACCAACGCAACTGCCCGGACAGGATTCAAATCTGTCCGGGCAGATTGCGCTTCAGGATTTTTACATCACAACCGCCGATGGTCGACCCGTTCCAGACCACCGGTTCAGCGTTATAGTTGATCAGGAACACGTGATCGGCTGTCTCACGCAGTCGCAGTCCTGGCGGCATTGGCTTCAGGCTTAATCCCGTTTCTTCCGCAGCCAGGCCGATGACGCGATCCCATAATATTTCGTTTGGGAAGCCTGCAAGATACCAGAGCCCGTCCCCTGCCATAAGCGCAGGCGCTCCGTCGTCAAAACTCAGAATTTCTTCGGCTGATCCTGAAAGGCGATCAATCCAATGTTGTACCGCGCCGCCACCTCGGACAGTCCGGTTGTTTGCGGGGGGCAGTGTTTCGACCAAATCCACGTTGCAATCCAACCCTTTCAGGCCAGGTCGACCGACGACGGGGATCTGGAAATCACGAGTAATTGCGCCGCTGCGCGGGCCGAGGATTGCCAGATCCGAGTTGTCCGTTAACCTACGCTCCAAATCCGGGTCAATCGTTGCCAGTCCGGGGGCAAGGATCAGTGCATAATGCGCGGACAGGTCATTGGACGAAACGAAATCAATCGACAACCCCGCACGGCGCAATGCACGATAAGATGAGAAGACCAACCGGAAATAATCAAAGCCTGCTCCTTGCGGTAGCGATGTCCAGGCCCAGTCCGAGGGGTAATCAAACAATATGGCAACTTTGGATTGCGCCTGATGCACCTCGCCCAATGTGGATAGCTCATCCGCTGTCTGACGGGCCTCGTGCAAGGCAGGGGCAGGGCGATTGTCCGGTGTTAGCAAACCCGCGTGCATCTGTTCCTGTGCAAAGGGGGCTTGGCGCCATCGAAAGTAGCTCACAACCTCAGCACCGTGGGCGACAGCCTCAAGCGACCACAACCGTACCATTCCGGGCAGGGGTGCCGGGTTATAGGGCGCCCAATTCACCGGACCGGGTTGTTGTTCCATCACCCACCATCGGCCACGGCCTACTGCCCGGTAAAGATCATGGTGAAACGCCTGCATGTCCGGATCGCCTTGCTGAAGAAAGGCGGTCTTGTGGGCTTCGTCATCTTCCAATCGGTCCGATAGAAATCCGATCGGATAACTGTCCCAAGTCGCAATATCCATATCTGCGCCAACCTCGAAATGGTCGAAATCCAGAATACGGCCCATGTAGTTGTGCAACAGCGGCGCATCGGTCAAAGGTCGCAATACATCGACCTGAGCTTTGTTGAATGCCACAACCTGATCTGAACTGAACCGACGGAACGCCAGTACATGAGCGGGGTTAGGCTCGGTTACAGTTTGATTGGGTAAATCAACCTCATCGAAGCTACGGTACTCCATCGACCAGAACACGTTTCCCCAGGCCTTGTTCAGCTGTTCTATGGAACTGTATTGAACAGCCAGCCAGCGCCTGAATGCGTTCAGAGCCGGGGTGCTATAGCTGACGGTTGTGTCGTGACACCCATACTCATTATCGATCTGCCATGCCGCCACATACGGGTTGTGACCATAGCGCTTCCCCAGGACCCTTGCGATACGGACACATTCATCGACATAACCTTGGTGGCTAAAGCAATAATGTCGCCGTGACCCGAATTTGCGCACGTTTCCATGTGCATCCACGGCCAGCATGTCCGGATGTTTGTCCAGCATCCAACGCGGTGGCGTTGCTGTTGGTGTGCCAAGCACGACTTTCAATCCCGCCTCGCCAAGTGTTTCAACCGCATGGTCCAGCCATTCGAATTGCAGGGTTCCGGGGTGGGGCTCCAGCCGGTTCCACGCGAACTCTCCAATGCGTACCCACGAGATGCCGGTGTCCACCATGCGCGCGGCATCTTCCGCCCACATCGCCTCGGGCCAGTGTTCAGGGTAGTAACACACACCAAGTTCCGGCTTCATAATATGATCCTGTGTTCTGCCTGCCCTCGCCCCACGCTTGGCATTGCAAAGGTCATGCCGTTGGTGGGTTGGGATTCAATATCCGCGTTGCTCAACCCCTGGCGCGCTGAGGTGCAGAACAGCGTGCCTAAGCTGTCGCCACCAAAGGCCGGGCAGGAGGTATGTGACGCGTCGAAGGAAATGGCCTTTAGGAATTGACCTCTGGGCGTGTAGGCCGCGACACGTCCAATCCCCCATTGCGCGATCCAGATGTTCCCGTCGGCATCAACCACCGCACCGTCCGGGTTCAGGCCTTCTTTGCGTAGGTCCAGAAATACCGTGCTTTCCCCTTCGGGCCATCCGCTTTCTGCATTCAAGCTCCAGCGCCTGACCTGCCTGACCGTCGTGTCACAGAAATAGGCCACGGATCGATCCGGTGCAAAACAGATTGCATTAGAAATCGTCACACCCGGCACGAGACATCTGAGTGTACCTTTCCAGAACCGATAGATTGATCCGGCCCCGGATTCAGCCTGTTTGCCCATCGTGCCGATCCAGAAACCGCCCCAAGGATCAGCGCGACCGTCATTCGAGCGGGTGATTAGGTTGTCTGCCTCAAGCGGCGTGACCAGCGCTCGATGCCCTGACTTCAAGTCAAACTGCCAAAGACCCGTTTCTGACGCCAAAAGCAATGTGTCACGATCCACCCAGCCTGCGGCAGACACATGTTCATCGAAATCCCAGCTTATCTGATGTTCGCCTTCGCGCGTCATCATGCGTTTGTTGAGAATGTCGAACCAGAAAAGCTGTTGCCGAGCGGGGTGCCATAGCGGACCTTCGCCCAACGCGCATGGGCGGTCGTCAAAGACCGTACTCATCCTGCCGCCTTGTCAAAGGCTGCCACGATTTGCCCCGCGCGTTCTGCGACTTCGACTGTGTCCATGCCGGGTTTGTACAGCGCTGATCCAATCCCGAATCCATCGGCACCGGCTTTGATCCATTGGTCGAAGTTTTCAGGTCCGGCACCACCGACGGCAAAGACGCGTGTTTTCTTGGGCAAGACGGGTCGAAGTGCGGCCAATCCTGCAGGGCCTGCCATGACGCCAGGAAACAGCTTTAGTCCTGTGGCCCCGGCTTTGAGAGCGGCAAAAGCTTCGGTCGGCGTGTAAACACCCGGCCAGCTTTGCATCCCCAACGCCACAGACCGTTTAATCACATCAGCATCATAGTTGGGTGACACGATCAGCCTGCCTCCGCCATTCCGGACGGCGTCCACCTGATCAACCGTCAATACAGTACCTGCGCCTATCAGGGCGTGACCTTCGAAGGCACGGGCCAAGATGGAAACGCTGTCGAGCGGATCAGGCGAATTGAGTGGAACTTCGATCCTGTCGATCCCTGCATCGATGATAACTCTACCAACCGCCTCGGCTTCCTGTGGTTGCAGACCACGCAGAATGGCGATGATGGGGCGGCTCATGCGATTTGCCTTGTCATGTTGCGCGCCAGCGCCAGCCCGGCCAGGGTTGTTTCGGTGGCGTTTGCAGTCTCAACAAAAGCGCCCTGTTGTCTCAGCGCTGCCGCATAGACCCGCGATACGGCTTCTGCGCCGATGATAGCCAGTTGTTGGCCCAGCCAATATGGACGAGTGGCGGCCAATTCAGCACCGATAAGCAGTCCGGACAGCCGTGCGCGCGCGATGTCTTTGTCCTGATCGTGCAGCAGGTCTGCAGCCCGCAAGCCGAACAGGCGCGCAGCCAACTGTTCGGGTTTGGACAATGTATCCGCCACAGCATCTGCAAAGGCATCTTCATCCCATCCTCCACCTATAGAATGCCGCAGAACAGATTGCGCACTTAACAAATCAAAAAGCTCTCCGGTCATGAGCGTCCGAAAGCTCACGATTTCACCTGCGCTGACCTGAACCCATTTCGTATGGGTTCCTGGAAGGCAGAGGACACCATCCCAGTTCTGGCGAGTTCCCAAAAATCCCGCGATTTGTGTTTCTTCGCCCCGCATCACATCCGGCGGGGTCAATTGCTTTAATCCGGGTATGACGAAGGCCCGGATGCGCGGGTCTGTGCTGGGAACACGGACCGGTACTTGCGGCAAGGGCTGCGACGGAACGGTAGAATAAGGTGCTTCGACCCAGCCTTGGCGTGCACCGACCATACCGCAGGCGATCACATCGATGGGGCCATCCTTCAGCCAGTTTTCAACAAGGTCCAACAGGGCGGTCTGGAAACTGCCTGTTCCGATACGTGCCATACCTTTGTCGGACTGCGCGCAGTCCAGAACCGTTGCCCCCTGCATGGCCCAGACCCGCAGGTGAGATGTGCCCCAATCAACGGCGATCCAGTCAGTATTCATTGTGTCACCCTGAAACCACGACGCCGCCATCAACCGCCATACACTGACCGGTCATCGCCCGGCTGGCGTTGGATGCAAGAAACAATGTCGGTGCAACCATGTCTTCGGGCGTCAAATGTTCTTTCAGGCATTGTCGATCCAAATGCGCGGCCAAATCTTCGGGCGTCGCCCACATATCCAGTTGTTTTTGCGTCAAGACCCAACCGGGAGCCAGCGCATTCACACGTATGTTCTTTGGTCCCAGTTCGCGGGCCAAAGACCGAGTCATCCCTGTAATGCCCGCATTTGACGTCGTATAGATCGGATAGCCTGCATTGCCCATCATGTAGCTGATCGAACTGAAGTTGATGATAACGCCGCCTTCTTTCATTTGCCGGGCCGCTTCCTGACAGGCGAAATAATAGGCTTTCAGGTTTACCTCGATCATCCAGTCCCAGAACTCGGTCGTGGTTTCCTCAAGTGTATGGCGTTGGTCATTGGCCGCGTTGTTAACCAAAACGTTCAGGGGGCCGTGGGCTTTGGCGGCTTTGGCCATTGTCGTGTGAAGAAGCTGGGTGTCGGTCATGTCACCCTGCATGAACAGAGGTGCGCGGCCGTGTTTGTCGCGCATCTCTTCGACAAAACCGCTGGCGTCCGATCTGCCGATAAAAGCCACATTGGCCCCCTGAGCCAGAAACCCATCCGTCAATGCTGCGCCCACGCCCGAGCCTCCGCCGGTGATATAGACGGATGACCCGTTCAAGTCATGAAATGTCGCTGCTTGGGTCATCAGTGGCTCTCTCTGGTCACAAGGCGGGTGTCTTTGCCGACGAGGAAATCCAGATCGGCCCCTTGATCGGCCTGCAGCACGTGATCGACGTAAAGTTTGGCATACCCGCGGGAATAATGCGGCTTGTCTGGGTTCCATTGGGCTCGGCGCGCGTCCAATTCTTTTTCGTCCACCAACAGTTCAAGCTTGCCGGCGCTGGCAGATACGCGGATGCGGTCGCCGGTTTTCACCAACGCCAGCGTGCCACCCGCCTGTGCCTCAGGGCTGACATGCAGGATGACGGTGCCATAGGCGGTGCCGGACATGCGGGCATCCGAGATACGGATCATGTCGCGAACGCCTTCCTTCACCAATCTGGCCGGAATCGGCATGTTTCCTACCTCGGGCATCCCGGGATAACCCTTGGGTCCACATCCCTTGAGCACCAGAATGCTTTTGGGTGTGACCGGCAGATCATCCCGGTCGATATTGGCTTTCAGGTCTTCGATGTTTTCGAAAACGAACGCCTCACCCTCGGTTTCAAGAAGGGCATCTGTTGCGGCAGAAGGTTTGACGATGGCTCCGTTGGGCGCAAGATTGCCGCGCAAAACACGAAGGCCAGCAGCGGGCTTCACCGGATCGTTGAAAGGGCGGATGACATCGCGGTTGAAACATTCGGCGCCTTCGAAATGGGCCGAGATGTCCTTGTTCAGAACCGTTCTGGCCGGTCGCAGGAAAGGTTTGAGTTCGCTCAACACAGCCGGAACACCGCCAGCGTAACAGAAATCTTCCATCAGGTATGTGCCCGAGGGCATGCAGTTCACCAGAAGGGGAATCTCTGATCCGATTTCAAAGTCCTTGAGCGTCAGGTCAACGCCCACGCGACCTGCGAGTGCCAGTAGATGCACAACGGCATTGGTCGATCCCCCAACGGCTGCATTGGCGAGGATTGCATTCTCGAAGGCTTCCCTGGTCAAAATGTCCGATGGTTTCAGGTCTTCGTCGACCATTTCGACAATCCGCTTGCCGGTCAAATGGGCTAGGGCCATGCGGCGGGCGTCAACGGCGGGCAGGGCGGCATTGGTGGGCAGGCTCATGCCCATCGCTTCGACCAAAGACGCCATGGTGCTGGCTGTCCCCATGGTCATGCAAACCCCGGCACTGCGGGACATCCCGGATTCCGCGTTCATAAAATCCTGAAGGGTCATCTCTCCGGCACGCACGGCCTCGGAGAACTTCCACACATCGGTTCCTGAGCCAATATCCTGACCGCGATATTTTCCATTCAGCATAGGGCCGGAGCTGACAACGATCGACGGCAGATCGACCGAGGCCGCGCCCATCAATTGGCCCGGCGTGGTCTTGTCGCACCCGCCCAGCAGAACCACACCGTCAATGCCATATGCGCGGATCGACTCTTCGACATCCATGGCCAGCAGATTGCGAAACAGCATGGCTGTGGGTTTCATCTGGGTCTCGCCCAGCGACATGACCGGGAATTCGACGGGAAAGCCCCCGGCCTCCCACACACCGCGCTTTACCCCTTCGGCCAGATCACGCAGGCCGGAATTGCAAGGGGTCAGCTCCGACCATGTGTTGCAGATTCCGATGATTGGCCGCCCATCGAAGGCGTGATCAGGAAAACCCTGATTTTTCATCCAGGATCGATGGATGAACCCATCCTTGTCGAGTTTCCCGTACCAATGCTGTGAGCGGCGTTTTGACATTGTTCTGTGATGCTTTTTTTAGGTCTGGGTGGATTTGAGTATTTGTAAAAAGGTGAAATTCAAGCGGCGCGAGATGGGCGGCACCAATCTGGCAGCCAGTCGGCATGGGCAGACAGAAGGTCGTTCACCAGATTTCGAATTTGGCGCAGGTCCAGTTCGGCGGCGGTGTGCGGGTCCATCATGGCTGCATGATAGATATGCTCGGGGTTCTGGTCGACCAATGCCCTGACTGTGAGTTCCTGAACGTTGATCTGGGTACGCATAAGGGCGATCAGCTGCGCTGGGACGTCTGTGATGACAGAAGGCTGAATGCCATTTGCATCAACCAGACACGGTGTTTCGACAGCAGCCCCCATAGGCAGCTGAGGTATCTGGCCGGTGTTTGGCAGATTGCCATAGGCCACGTAGGCGGTGTCAGAGATGATTGCGTTCATTATGTCTGCCGCAAACTCATGGCTGCGAGTGACGGCTATGTCGCGCCCGTCAGTCACGGTTTTGGCCTGCTCTTTCCAGTTGCTCATCTGTTCCACACAGCGGGTCGGGTATTCATCGAGTGGGATTGAGAATTTCTCGATCAGGTCCGCCCGCCCGTCTTTGATGAACCATGGCACGTATTCTGCCAAATGCTCAGAACTTTCGGTGCAGAAAAAGCCAAGGTGATCCATCACTTCGTAGCGCACCTTGTTGGGGCAGCGCGGCATCAGCAGCGGTGCCTTGGGGATCCTGCCGCTGACATAACCTTGCCGAAGGGCGGGGTATAAATCATGGCCCTGATGCTCAAGCCGCAGGAAGAAGGCGACGTGATTGACGCCCGCGACCTTGTAGCGAATGTCGTCTTTTGACAGGTCCAAATCATGTGCCAGTTCCGCCACCGTGTTCTGAACCGAGTGGCACAGGCCGACCTGCTTCAATGACGGGTATCTCTCGGCCAGTGCCCAGGTGTTGATGGCCATCGGATTGACGTATTGTAGTAGTGTCGCATCAGGGCATAGCTGCATCATGTCATGCGCTACGTCCCACAAGACCGGCACAGTGCGCAGCCCCCGCATGATGCCACCCACGCCCAGCGTATCGGCGATGGTCTGGCGCAGCCCGTATTGTTTGGGGATCTCAAAATCAGTGACGGTACAAGGCTGGTACCCGCCAATCTGAAAGGCAGTGATAACGAAATCGGCACCATCAAGTGCCGCGCGTCGATCCGCATGTGTGGATACTGTCGCGTTTGACCGGACCGAACGGACCATGGCGCGGGCTACAGATTCGCTTTCCGTCAAGCGTACGGGGTCGATATCCATCAGCGCAAAATGACTGTCCGCCAGAGCAGGCGTTAACAGAACATCCCCCACGATGTTCTGCATAAAGATCGTGGAACCTGCTCCGATAAAAGTTATCTTTGTCATTTTACAGCTCCGAGGGTCAGGCCCGCGATAAAGTGCTTTTGCATCAGGAAGAACATGGCAACCGGCGGCAGCGCTGCTACGATCGAGCCCGCGCTCATTAATTGGTAGGCGGCGCGGAACTGGGCGTTGAAACTGGTGATGCCTGCCGTGACAGGTTGGCTTTCCGCGCCCTGTGTCAGGACGACCGCCCAAAAGTAATCGTTCCAGATGAAGGTAAAGATCAGCACGCTGAGTGCGGCTATTGCGGGTTTCATCAACGGCAGCACCACGTACCAGAAGATGCGCCATTCGCTGATACCCTCGACTCGCGCGGCCTCGATTAATTCAAAGGGCAGGGCCCGGATAAAGTTGCGCATGAACAATGTGCAAAAGCCGGTCTGGAAGGCGATGTGGAACAAGACGAGGCCGGTTTTTGTGTTGTAGAGGCCTAAATCCAGTGTCAGGTCGCGCACAGGCACCATCAGGATCTGGAATGGCACGAAATTGCCGGCTACGAACATAAAGAAAATCCATAGGTTCGATTTGAATTTGTAGATGCCTAGTGCAAAGCCGGTCATGGAACTGAGAGCAACGGCACCGATTACCGTAGGAATGGTGATCATGAAAGAGTTCAGCAAATATCGCGGCATGTCCGAGTTGAAGAACACCAGCCCGTAATTGACTGCACCTTCAAAACTGGATGGCAAGCCCCAATAGTTGGCGTTGGTGAAATCCGCCGCTGGTTTGACCGAAAACAGAGCCACCGCCAGCAGGGGCCCCAGCCACAGCAACAATGCAAGTGGCAGCATCGCCTGATAGGTGATCTGCGCGGCGCGAGGTTGTTTTTCGATGGGTTTGGGAAACATCTCAGTGCCCCCTTTCTTCGCGATACATCGACCAGAGGAAATAGGCGATGAAGCAGAGCATAATCAGGAAAAGCACCACAGCGATTGCCGCGCCATACCCCATGCGGAAGCCATATTCAGATAGGGCGACTTCGAACATGTAATAGGCCAGCACGCGGGAGGATCCGAACGGCCCGCCCTGTGTCATGATTGAGATCAGGTCGAAACTGCGCAGCGCTCCGATGATTGTCACGACGAATGCAATGAAAGTCGCCGGGCGCAACTGCGGCAGAATGATGTGCCACAGCATTCTCAAGCCTTTGGCACCGTCCAGGCGCCCGGCTTCGATCTGTTCGGGGTCGACGGCATTCAGACCGGTGAGGTAGAGGATCATGCAATAGGCGGTTTGCGGCCAAAGGCCCGCGACGATGATGCCGTAGGTGACCAAACGTTCGTCGCCCAGCACATTCAAGGGGCCTATTCCAAATAAGCCAAGAAGCTCATTCAGAAGACCAAAAGTCGGGTCGTAAAACCACGTGAATACGAGGCCAACGACAACCTGAGAAATGACAAATGGAAAGAAAAACAGCGATTTGTAAAGGCGGATACCCCAGACTGTCTGGTTCAGAAACAAGGCAATGAACAGGCCCGCCGGAATGGCCAGAAGGTATAGGATCAACCAGATCAGATTGTTTTTGAGCGAGATATAGAATGCGTCCCGGTCAACCCATTCCCAATACAAATCTTCATAGTTGCGCATGCCTACATATTCGGCGGCACCCAACCCATCCCACTCGTAAAGTGACAGGTTGAAGGATTGGAAGACCGGAATGATCACGTAGACCATAAAGAACAGCAGGCCCGGAGCCAGAAATAGCCACGGCGCGATGCGCTGTTGGTTTCTGTGGAACCAGCTTTCCTGTTCTGGGGCGTCGGCGGCAGTGGTCATGGGTGTCCCGGATTTTCTTGAGGTGAAGGCGGGCTGAAGCCCGCCCTACAAAGCGGGTCAAATGGGCCGGGCTTCAGCCCGGCCCAAGCCTGATCAGTTGTCGTAGATACGCTCTCGCGCGCGTTCCAGCTTGGCCAGAATACGGTCAACATTGTCTGGTTTAACCATGAATTCCTGGAAACCTTCCATTGACACTTTGGCCATTTCAGCCGGTGCGTCGCGGTCCCAGAACTGAGCCACTCCGCCGGGGCTGTTGGTCGAGAGCATCGAAAAGCCCTGCTGCAAGAATTTGTCATCATCCACCGAAGATTGCGCGTTCACCGGCAACTGACCGAGGTTCGATCCGTTGTTGATCTCGGTCTGTTCATCCGACGAGACAACAAAGCGCAGGAATTCACGCGCTGCTTCTTTGTTCGAGGCATTCGCCGGGATATGGAATGTATCGGTCGGCGCGTCTTCAGCCAGTTCGACATCAGGATTGATCGACACGAATTGGTAGAAATCCAGCTGATCGTCTGTCAGCCCTGCTTCACGCAAAGGCGCGACTGCGAAGTTGCCCATCAGATAAGCAGCGGCCTCTCCGTTGACCATGAATGGCAAAGCCTCCTGCCAGCTATAGGTCTGATGGTTATCAATGAAGGCCCCCATGTCGATCAACTGCTTCCAGTTGGCAAAGGTCTGCTTGACCCGGTCATCTTCCCAGCTGATTTCACCATTGGCCAGCTGGTTGTGAAAATCAAACCCGTTGGTGCGCATGTTCAGGTAGTCGAACCAGCCACCAGCGGTCCACAGGAACTTGGTGCCGATAGTATAGCAGGCGCGGCCGGAATCGACGATCTTCTGACAGTTTGCCAGCTCTTCTTCCCACGTCGTCGGTTCGCTGAGGCCCAGCTCATCAAAGATATCTTTGCGGTAGTAAACGCCCCACTGGTAGTAGGTATAGGGCACGCCCCATTGTTTGCCGTCGATGGTCATCGCGCCTTTGGTCGAAGCCAGGTTCTCGGCAATTTCGGGCTCGGCCCACAGGTCTGATACGTCTTCAAACAGGCCAGCCTCGACATACGGCTTCATACGGTTGGCGGCGTACCAAGTGGCCACGTCAGGTGTGTCAGCCGTCAGAAAGTTGCGGATCTGGGTCTTATACGCTTCGCGGTCGATAACCGTGGTTTCAATCTCCAGGCCGGGGTGCTGCGCTGCAAACCGTTCGATCATCGCTTCCATCGTTGCGCGCGGGGCCGGGTTTGACGTGTCTAGGAATATCCGAAGCTCTCCGGTCAGGTCAGCCGCCGCCGGTGCCGCCATAGCAACGCCAAGTGCCAGCGCAGCGGTTGTGCGCTTGAAAGTGGAATACATGGTTTCCTCCCTGTTGTCTCCACGCAAGTTTCAAATAATGAAACCTAGTTTTATATATTGAAAACTACACATCGACTCGGTTAGTCTTGTCAAGACCCTCGTGCAAACTGCGATGGGCAAGCGGAGGAGAACGGACGCCCGTGTCAGGTGACGGAACTATTGGCAAAGCATGTGACGTGCTGGATCAGGTCGCCGCATTTCAGCGCCCTGTGCGATTTTCGGAATTGCTGGACGACAGCGATTTCCCGAAAGCAACACTGTATCGGTTTTTGCAATCATTAACCAATCAGGGAATGCTATGTTACGACCCCGAGCGCCAAACCTACGCTCCGGGTATGCGTTTGGTAAGGCTTGCGCATGCAGCTTGGACCCAAAGCTCACTGGCCCCTATCGCACGTCCGTTTCTCGATATTCTAAGCCAGGAAACCGGCGAGACCGTGCATTTGGCGCAGCTCGATGCAGGTCAGGTTCTATACGTTGATAAACGCAACGCAGCGCAACCGATCGAGATGTATTCTCAGGCGGGTAAGGTGGGCCCGGCCTACTGCACGGGCGTCGGCAAGGCGATGCTTGCATTTCTGGATGAGGGAGACCTTAACCGGGCAATTTCGCAGCAGAGTTTTCACCGCTTTACCGACAAGACCCTGACGTCGGACAATGATCTGCGCACCGATCTTGATCGAATTCGCAGCAAGGGTTTTGCCGTTGATGACGAAGAACATGAACCTGGAATTATCTGCGTTGCCTGCCCCATTCTGACAACAAGCGGTCGGGTCCTAGGCGCAATCTCGGTAACCGGCTCGACTCAACGAATGGATTTTGAACAACTCGAGGCATGGGTGCCTCGTGTGCGGCGGGTGGCTGAACAAATCAGCACCGAGGCACAGGCTTGGCGTTTCCCTGAAACGCGACCAGACCTCGGCAATGACAGGAAGCAAGCGACATGACAGGTGTAACTCTGAACCAGGCAATCAAGCGGTACGGCCAGACGCAAGTCATTCACGGCATCGACTTGCAGATCGAAGATGGTGAATTCTGTGTTTTCGTTGGCCCTTCGGGATGTGGCAAATCCACATTGTTACGGATGATCGCGGGTCTTGAAGAAACGTCGGAAGGCGAGATCCACAT
The DNA here is from genome assembly GCF_056531345.1 of Ruegeria sp. N7. Classification (NCBI taxonomy): domain Bacteria; kingdom Pseudomonadati; phylum Pseudomonadota; class Alphaproteobacteria; order Rhodobacterales; family Roseobacteraceae; genus Ruegeria; species Ruegeria sp. N7. Next base: position 57,304 of record NZ_JBQFLR010000006.1, read on the forward strand.
AGGGGCGCGGGACGTAACCCATATGGATCCGGCCAAACGTGGTGTGGCGATGGTGTTCCAGACCTATGCGCTTTATCCACATATGACCGTAGCGGAAAACATGGGCTTTGGGCTGCGCATGAACGGCATCCCAAAGGCAGAGATCACCAGAAAAGTGCAGGAAGCCTCGAACATTCTGAAGCTTGACCAGTACCTCAAACGCAAACCCAAGGCCCTGTCGGGTGGTCAGCGGCAGCGGGTTGCGATTGGCCGTGCCATCGTTCGCGGCCCCGACGTTTTCCTGTTTGACGAACCCTTGTCCAATCTGGACGCCGAGTTGCGCGTGGAAATGCGTGTCGAGATCGCGCGCCTTCATCAGGAAATCGGCGCGACCATGATTTACGTGACCCATGATCAGGTCGAAGCCATGACCATGGCCGACAAGATCGTCGTGCTGCGGGATGGTCGTGTTGAACAGGTTGGCGCTCCGATGGATTTGTACCGCGATCCCGACAACCGGTTTGTCGCAGGTTTTATCGGTTCGCCTGCAATGAACTTTCTGGAATGTGAGTATGAGGACGGCCTAGTCTCCCATCCCGCACTTAGCAAGCCCTTGCCCGTTTCTGTGGCTATACCCTCTGGTCGGACCAAGGTGACATTGGGCATGCGGCCCGAGCATATTCAGATTGACCGTTCGGCCGATGCCTGCACCGTGGACCTGACCGAAGCCTTAGGCGGCGTGTCCTATTCCTATTTACGGACGCCAAATGGTGATAAGCTGATCATTGAGGAACGGGACGATCAACGAAGCAGAACCGGGGATCGGATCGGCATCGCCATACAGCCAGATCGTGTGATGTTTTTTGATCCAGAGACCGGGCAACGGTATCGTTAGTCACGACCTTCCAGCCCACGGGCAGTCTTACCCGTCCCAAGAGTTACACGACACTTTATCTGACCCGTGGCAAAACGCGCGGGCAGATGCGATTGATTCCAAGTCAAACGTGATTTAAGGGAAGCCCTGTCAAAACAGAGTCACCCAGGGGCTGTATCGTGGTTTAGCCCCTCTCACGCCACGCAATTGTGGTTGCAACTCTTGGATCGCACGCCCCGAAAGGCTTAAAAAAGGTAAAAGAATATGGCAGATAAATCGAACTTCGACATATTGTATACCATTGTAGACGAAGCGCCAGAGCTGGCCAGCGCTTCGTTCCTGCCCATCATCCGCAAGTTCGCATCTGCTGCGGGCGTCCGCGTTGGCACCAAAGATATTTCTCTGGCGGGACGTATTCTGGCAGCATTCCCCGAGAACCTTACCGACGATCAGCGTGTAAGCGACGATCTGGCGGATTTGGGCGATCTGGTGAAGACACCTGATGCCAATGTCATCAAGCTGCCAAATATCTCTGCCTCGGTTCCACAGTTGGTTGCGGCCGTCGAAGAACTGCAATCGCAGGGTTACGACATTCCGACCTACCCTGCAGAACCTGCAACGGATGAGGAAAAGGCGATCCGCGCCCGTTATGACGCGATCAAAGGTTCTGCTGTTAACCCGGTTCTGCGCGAAGGGAACAGCGACCGCCGTGCGGCGCGTGCGGTGAAAAACTATGCTCAGAACAACCCGCATTCGATGGGCGAATGGGCGTCGGACAGCAAGACCAAAGTTTCGTCCATGCCGGCTAATGATTTCTATGCAAACGAGATTTCGGCCACCATCACCGCAGCACAAGCAGGCGATGCAAAAATCGAGTTTGTAGGTAAAGATGGTGACGTCACCGTTCTGAAAGACGGCTGGTCGCTGGAAGAAGGAACCATAGCCGACGCGACTTTCATGTCGGTCAATGCACTGTCTGCGTTCCTTTCAGATGCCATTGAGGACACCAAAAAAGACGGGACCATGTTCTCGCTGCATATGAAAGCCACGATGATGAAGGTTTCAGACCCGATCATCTTTGGATATGCGGTCAAAGCCTGGCTGGCCCCCGTGTTCGAAAAGTTCGGCGCGGAACTGGATGCGTTGGGTGTGAACCCAAATTCAGGTCTGGGCGCTCTGTTGGAGCGCGTACAGGGTCATGCTGACATCATGGCGGCTATCGACACGCTCAAGGCGGACCGTCCATCCATGTATATGGTGGATTCGGACCGCGGAATCACGAACCTGCATGTCCCATCGGATGTAATCATTGATGCCTCAATGCCTGCTGTGATCCGTGCCGGAGGCAAGGGCTGGGACCAGACGGGTGCCAAAGGTGACACCAACTGTGTGATCCCTGATCGCTGCTACGCGACCGTCTATGATGAGGCCATCAAGTTCTTCAAGGCCAACGGCGCGTTGAACCCGTCCACGGCCGGAGCCGTGGCGAATGTGGGCCTGATGGCTCAGAAAGCCGAGGAATACGGTTCGCACCCGACAACTTTCGAGGCACCGGCCGATGGTACAATCCGCATCGTTCTGGCCAATGGCGAAACGTTGCACAGCCACAGTGTCGAGGCCGGCGATATCTGGCGCGCCTGCACTGTCAAAAAAGCGCCGATCGAGAACTGGATTCAGCTGGCCATGGACCGTCAGCGTCTGACCGGCTCCGAGGCGATTTTCTGGTTGGACGCAAACCGGGCCCATGACGCGGAGCTTATCAAATATGTCAAACCGGCGCTTGAGGCTGCTGGCGTGGCCGACAAGTTTCTGATCATGGCCCCGCGTGAAGCGACCCGTCAGTCGTTGGAGACGATCACCGCTGGTAACGACTCGATTGCCATCACAGGCAACGTGCTGCGGGACTATCTGACTGACCTGTTCCCGATCCTGGAACTTGGTACTTCGGCCAAGATGCTCTCCATCGTCAAACTGATGAACGGTGGCGGATTGTTCGAAACCGGTGCCGGTGGTTCGGCGCCCAAACACGTGCAGCAGTTGGTCGAGGAAAACCATCTGCGCTGGGACTCGATGGGTGAGTTCTGTGCGTTGGGTGAATCGCTGAACTTCCTTGCTGATACCAAAGGCAACGAAAAAGCGGGCATTCTGGGTACAGCGGCCGAAGCAGCGACGCAGGGTATTCTGGACAACAACCGCTCACCCAGCCGAAAAGTTGGTCAGCCGGACAACCGCGACAGCCACTATTGGTTTGCACGCTATTGGGCAGAGGCTTTAGCCACCCAATCCAAAGATGCGGAACTGGCTGCCGAGTTTGCGTCACTGGCCAAGGAGCTGGCCGCCAACGAAGTGCAGATCCTGTCAGAGTTGGCCGCAGCTCAAGGTCAAGCTGCGGATTTGGGCGGCTACTATCACACGGACCCAGCCAAAACGGCGGCGGTTATGCGGCCCAGCACAACGTTGAACACAATCATCGGCTAATCGCTAACGGCAAAACAGGTGATCCTTTGCCTGTTCAAAAAGCAGAAAGGGACCGGCACAATTGTGCGGTCCCTTTTTTGTATCGCGGGCAATGTAAAAGAAAGTAGGGTAGAGAAAAGTATTAAGCATTTACAATGCTTTACAATGAATTTGTTTGCACTTACGGGATTCCCCTAATAGCACGGCAGCGCTGACTGCTTTAAACCTTGGATAACAGAGAATTTCACTGGTGATGCCTCAGGGCCTTATCACTCACTCAGAGAATGACCAGCATTTGGGGTGCTGGTCATTTGCATTTTGGTTCTCAGGATTTTCTGGACGGCCAAACAGTTCAACCCTGGTTGAACACGAACACAATCTTGTGTTTACGCAAAGAGGAAGCCTGGAGACTGGGTTTTAGCCAACGCGCCGGGGTTCTGGGTTGGCAATCGGCGCCTTTGTTCTGTTCGTTCCGTACATCGCAACACCTTTGTGTCGCAGATAAGACAGGCGACGCGCCTCTCGCCGGGCAAGCGCCAGAGACTCAAGGATCAGCGCGCACACGATTGACAGCATGGTTCCGACAAAACCGGATACTGCGACAACCAAAGACGGAATTCGGTCAACCAACCCTGTTTCCAAAAACTCGCGGAAAACCGATGCGAATACGAGAAGCGAAGGTAAGAATATCAACAATGCCAAAGACAAGAAGAACGCGATTGGCTTTTCGTCTTTGATCAAAAGGCCAATCATCTTGAGAATTCGCCACCCATCTGAATAGGTGGCCAGTTTTGAGTTCGAATCCGGAAGCCGTGAGACGTATTTTGTCTCAACTTCTCCAATCGGCATGCGCATCTGCATCGCGTGCACTGTAAGTTCAGTTTCAATCTCGAACCCGTTGGAAACCGCCGGAAAGCTTTTGACAAAGCGTCTGCTGAAAACACGATAACCGGACAGCAGGTCGTTGATTTTGCTGTTAAAGAAGAATTTCACCAGCCCGCTGAACAAGGCGTTTCCAAACTTATGACCCCGTCGATAGGCTTGAATGTCGTTGTTCACCCGTGCGCCATTGACCATATCAAGGTTTTGCGAGACCAGCAGATTGATCATTTCAGGTGCTGCCATACTGTCGTAGGTCGCATCCCCGTCTGCCATGACGTAGACATCCGCAACCACGTCAGCAAACATCCTGCGGACAACGTTACCTTTGCCCTGATATGTTTCAGAGTAGACCAGCGCGCCAGCTTCTTGCGCCACTCTCGCCGAGCCGTCCGTGGAATTGTTGTCGAATACGTAAATTACCGCCTCCGGCAGGGCGGCGCGGAACTGCTTGACTGTTTCACCAATGGCAACGGCTTCATTGTAACAGGGCAAGATAACAGCAATTTCCAAACCCGGCCACGACGCCCGTGTCAGAGATCCACTTCGGATATTCAAGGCACCCTGTATCATATGTCACTCTTGCTCGCTCGGACGTGTCACTTGAAGGATGATTGCACTTTGTTCTCAAGATGCTGCGCGTATGAGGTATTTCTGAAGCAGATAAATGGCCGAATTTTGGCATCCGATTGAATCGCGCCGATAATTCAGCAAAAGGGGGCCGGTTCAAGAACCGGCCCCAAAGTTTCAGCTGAACCGAGGGATCAGTTCGAAGCTGCGTTCAACTTTGCGTTTTGCTCACGCAGCGTATCCGAGATGATCGCGTACCATTCACCGGATTGACGCATTTCGATCAGACCCTTGTTCATCATAGCGATGTATTCGCGCGCGAACGGGTTGGTGCGATGCGCAAGGAAGCTCATCGACGACAGTGTGGACACATAGGGGTTCTCAACGATGTCAGCCGAAGTCAAACCCATGTCTTTCATTGTCGATGCGAACAGATCAACTTCGAATGCCGCAACATCTGCGGTTCCGGTCAATACAGCGTCAAGGCAATCACGGGCCGAGCTGGGCTGAACCACAGTCGTGTTCTCGCGGTTCAGTCCCTGCTCTTCCAGAACAACCATGCTCCAGCCTGCCATACGGCAAATGGTCGAGCCTTCCAGGTCCTTGAAGCTGGTCGCGCTTGCGTATTCGCTTTCCGGCAGTGTGAAGAAGCCGCCGACGATATCGTAAACCGGGACCGAAGCTACAAATTGAGTGCAGCGAGCTTCGGTTTCAGGGGACCATTCGTATGTACGGTTGGTACAATCAGGAACGGTCCATGCAATTGAAATATCAAAGGCACCAAGCGGCAACAGTGTATCCAGATGCGAACTCCAGTCGTCGACAAAGCTGACTGAATACTCACGGCTGTTTCCTGCCCGCTGAAGGCTGGTCGTTGCCAGACGAGTCATGATGCCCCCGCCATTCAGTGTTTCGGTTGTGAACGGTTCCCAGCCGTTACCAGCCACCATTTTGATCGGCGGCGCATAGACATTCGACCGCTTTACGCTGGCCGCGCGCTGTTCTTCAGCAGCGATGATTTCCTGCGCGCTTTGGCCGTTCGGCAGGCTACCGTCTTCACAGGGCAGGGCCAGCACCAGCCCAGGATTAAGAGCCCCCGGGTTTGTGATCGCGTTCCTGTTCGCGTTGAAGATCGGCTGGTAGTTCGAAGTGCCATAGGCGGCGATGGCGATGGTTGCCAATGTGTCACCATCTTGCACTGTATAGTTCGTGCACGCTTCCTGTGCAGCGGCGGCTCCCGCGCTCAGAGCTGTGATGGCAGTTGCCGACAGCGCCAGTTCCTTAATTTTCTCGTTAAACATTTCCACTTCCTCCAGACTTTTGTTTGTCAGGCCAGACGGGGCCTTATCCATTTTCCATTTGGTGACGCAGGGCGGTCGACACGATATCGCGCCATTCGCCTGACTGCTGCATGATTGCCAGACCCTGATTCAGCGTCTCTAAGATCGCTTCCCCATCAGGATTATCTTTATGGGTCATGACATTAAGCGACTTGATCGCCGCCAGGTTGGGGTTTTCGATAATCCGGTGTTTATAGCCAAGCCGAGCGATGGCTTCCTCTGCCAGATGCGCTTCGATTGCCACGATATCGGCAGTTCCGTCCATCACAGCATGAAAGCAATCATCAGGCGATGTTGGCCGCATCAGCTTGATGACGGGTTCGTAAAGACTTACCGCGTCCATATGTGAAAGCGACCAGCCTTCCGGGCGGCAAATTGTTGTCCCGGCAAAGTCGGCATAGGTCAGCGTCTGCTCGTACCCCGATCCATCGCGCGCAAAGAATGTATCCACGACTTCATAGAACGGGTTTGAGAAATTGTAGGTCTCACAACGATTGCGGTCACTTTCCGACAACGCTGCTGCATCTTCGCAATTTGGGCGTGACCAGGGGAAGGTGCCGTCAAATGCAAGTGTTGGCATCAAGAGATCCAGATGCGACGACCAATCGTTCACAAACTGAATTTTATACGCTTGTTCCGGAGCGGCACGCAGCATCGCTGTCTCAACCAGATGCGTGTAAAGCCCCCGGTTGGGCAACGCTTCGTCCGTAAACGGAGCGTAGTTCCCACCGGTAATCAACAGCAACTGACGATCACGAATTTCCGGGCGCGTTTCAGCGTTAGCATTTCTGATCAGTGCGGCGGCTTCCGAGCGGGCTGCCTCAATCTCTTCTTTGGCAGCGGCCCGTGCAGCGACGACTGCATCTTCACTTGCCTTCTTTGCCTCAGCTTCCGCTGCCGCGACACGGGCTTCCGCTTCGGCCACGGCTTTCTCCGCGCGTTCTTCTGCCGCTTTTACCAGTTCTGAGGCCATTTCAGCCGCGAGGCGTCCTGCTTCGGTGTCGGGCAACTCGGGCGCGCGCCCGACATCTTCCAGGCAAGGCAATTTCAAAACATCGCCGACACGAATGATATTGGGATTTGTGCCGATAACATCCCTGTTCGCATCGTAGATTGGCCGATAATCTTCGGTTGCGTAAACTCGGATTGCCAATTCCCGCAGACTATCGCCACGCTGAATCTCGTAGTTTGAACATGCCTCTTGCGCTGACGCCGCGCCTGTGGCGGCGGCTAGGGCAAGGCTTGATATGAATAGGTGTTTTCTCATGGGTCCTGTTGCTTTGCCTGGTTATTTTCTCGTAAGTTTTGCGACTGCGATCGACAGATTGTCCTGATCGGGGTCGCCCTTGGCCTGCACTGCCAGTTGCAAGGCTTCGGCGATTTCCTGTGCTAGCTCCTGCTGATGCAGGCGCAGAACATCCTGAATCTCAGCGTCGCTAAGATATTGAAGCCCGTCGCTGCCAAGGATCAGAATATCAGCCGGAGACACGATCAGCGGGTCTTCAGGGCAATCCACTTTTGGAATAGCACCCCCCATGATCACCGACGTCAGTTGGTTCCTGTCCAATCCCCGTGCTTCAGCTTCCGAAAGCTCACCAGCGGCCAGTTTTGCGTCGATCACGGGGGCCATCGAGTGGTCTTCGTTCACCTGTGTCAACTTGCCTTCGCGGAACAGGTAAAGGGGGCTGTCTCCGATCGAAATCCTGAACACACGCTGACCCAGAAAGAGGACACCCAACAAGGTGGAGCCCATGTTGAAACCCTGGCCTTGTGCCTCGTTATGGTCTGATATTGCTGCATTGGCTTGCATGGCAGCCAATGGCAGCGCGTCAATTGCGGCGCCTTCATTCAAGGTATCGGCTTCTAGCTCGGTATCCAGCGCGTTCCGCCAAGCGGCAATCACCATTTCCGAAGCCACTTCGCCCGCCTCGTGGCCACCCATACCGTCAGCGATCGCAATATAGCCCGCGTCCGATGCGTCGAACATGCGCGCAGCAATCGCGTCTTCCTGCGTTTCCCGCTGACCCTGGTTCAGGATCAGCGCAACATCATATGCCGGAGTAGCCAGCATCTATCAGGAATCCCGCCAATCAAAACCTTCATCGCAGAAGGCCATAAATCGGATTGATGTTTCACTGATGCGGATCAGATCACCGCTGGAGAGTGCGATTGTGCTCAGAACGGGTTTACCATTCAGGCGAACAAGGTTGGCCTTTCCGCCATGCCCTAGATAGCATTTCCGATCTTCCGGGTCATAAGCAATAACAGCGTGGTTCGAACGTGAAATGCCTGTGTCGCCGAAATCCAGTTGGATCGCCTGGTCATCGTTTCGACCGATTTGCATCAGGCCTTCGGTCAGGGTGATGCTGGCGCCCCGCCCGGGACCTGCCGTCACCACCAGCCAGCCAACCGGGAATGTTTCCTGAGCAGCTTCGGTTTTTGAGACGGGTTCTGATGTTTCGATCAATTCCTGAACATGCGTGTCCGCACGCTCAAACCCAAGGAACGTTGTTTTGACCCGCGAGCGACGGTCCTCGGCTGGGGCGGCAGGCGTGGGTTGAGCCTGTACGGCACCCTCTTCCACCACTGCCGGTTCTTGCACGGACGGGGCTGCAACCTCAGCTTCCACCGTTTCCGGCGCGCTCATTTCAGCTACATCCAGAGGCGGCGCAACTTCATCCGGTGTTTCGGCAAGCTCGTCTGCTACATGCAAAGTGATGATTTGATCGTCCGAGATATCCTCGTCATCGTCGGGGTCGGCCATCAAGTTCTTGGTATCTTGGTCGTCCTCGTCAGTTGCATCTTCAACGAAGATGGACACTTCAACCGGCTCTTCCGTGTTCTCCGCCGCAACTTCGTCGAATTCCGGCATTTTCTCTTCAGGGATAAGCTCGTCTGTTTCCTCATAGGATTCAGACGTCATGTTTCCACCGGCCAGTGCGGCACGCAGCGCGTTGAAGTCTGCGATAGGCTCCTGCTTTTCGGTTTCAGGTGCCGCGCTGTCAGTTGCATGAGCGTTTTCAGCAACATCATCTTCTTTGGATTTGCCGGCACCTTCGAGAAGCCGGCTCAGAGGGCTTTTGTATTTGAACATGGTGTCGACACCTTCGAATTGTTGGCACGGACCTTTTGTGCCATGGGGCTGCTACCTAACCCTGCGTGGAACAACGCAGAGACACTCAATTGAAAACATGGAAACTGGTACTCTCTGCGGCGGGCCGGTTCCCGCCGGGCGGCAAACTTAAAGCCACCCTCAGTAAACACACACTGGCAGATCAAAATTGAACCGGTCAGATCACTCCTGCGCTAACTGCATGGTCGCAGCTACCTCAGCACCGTTGCGCAATACGGTCAGCTTTGCCTCTGGCTGACTGTCGGAAACCAGCGCAGCCAGCATGCCATCAAGGCTTTCGGACGTATTCAATGTCATGTTGGTCTGGCTTTCGCTCAACAGAACATCGCCTTTTTGCAAGCTGCCTGTCGCCTCGGCTGGAACCGAGCTTACTTTTGTTTGCCACCCTTCACCTCCCGAGCTGCTGACTGTGAACGAGTAACCGTTCTCCAATCCGACCGAGCGCAGCACAGGCAGTGCCAGCAGGCCATTCTGCGCGCGGGTCTTTCCAAGCGGCCGGTAGCGGGCTGCAACCCGTGTAAAGCCGTCTGGGTCGACGCTTAGCTTGTCCAGGACTTGCGCCGCGAAAGAGACGTCCTGACGAACCGGGTTGCCGTTCAGAGTAAAGATCACAACTCCGGGTTCCACCCATTCGCCGATAACGCTCATGTCCTGATTGGCGTCCACACCGGTTACCGCAATTGTTGCACCTGTTGCGGTCCGGCGGCGGGACGTCTGGAAGGGGATTTCAACATCCCAATGGTGGAAAGATACCTGTTGTTCGACCGGAGTGCCGGAAGCGGCATCGGTTTTGGGTTCGTCCACAACAGCCGCAACCTCTTGTTCTGCAGGTTGTTCCTGGGCACCGGCAGTCTCGGTAGCTTCGGACGCTGTTTCTGTAGCGGTTGGTTCCGCAGGTTCAACTTGCGCCTGCTCGACAGGCTCTTCTGGTTCAGGTTGTTGCTCTGAAGCGACCGTGACGTCGGGTTCAGGTGTTTCGGCCACGGGTTCTTCCACCGCGGGCGGGTCTGCTTCGGCAGTTTGTGTGGTTGCTTCAGGCAGCGTCGTCGTAACCTCAGCTTGTTCTTCACCTTTGTCGCCGGACATCACGAAGAAACCGCCTGCAGCCAACGCTGCCACAAGCACTGCTGCACCAGCGATCATCTTGCCGCTGCCACCGGATCCGCTCTGAACCACGGTATCAACTGCGACCGGTGTTTCCGCTTTTGCAGAAATCTTTGCCATCTCGGGTTCATTCTTTTTTTCGGTTTCGCGAACAATGTCCGAGTTCCCGGCGAGCAGAGCCGTCACAACCGCTTCGGCATTTTCACTTTCGGCCTTGATCCGCGCCTTTTCTTCTTCCTTGTCCTTGCGATCCATGCCGACAATCACGGAAACCGGGCGATAGGCGAAGGTATCAAACATCACGCCAGGGCCGCGGAACATGCGCAGCCAATCCAGGGCTGTCTGCAACCGGTCCGTTGCGTGTACTTCCATTGCCTTGTCGATTGCTTCGAGGAATCCATCGGGGTATCCGTCAAAGCGGCCTGCCAATGGGGTATAAGGGTCGTCCTGCCCGTTGTTGAAGGCATTCAGGCGGCTCTGGCCGTCTACCGGGCGTTCGCCACTGATTGCGTGATACAGAGTCGCGGCCAAGACATAGAGGTCACTGCTGGGCCCTTGTTCGGCACCACGGACGTAAAACTCGTGCGGCGAATATCCGTCTTTTATAACGCGCAGGGTCAACAATGCGGCCGACTTGTTTGCGGCTTGCTCACGCGCGGCACCGAAGTCGATCAGGACCGGGTTTCCGTTTTCGTCAATCAGGATGTTATCGGGTGAAATGTCACGGTGCAGCATCCCGCTTTGGTGGATGAACGACACCGCGGACAGCATCTTTTCCGTGACTTGCACGATAAAGTCAGGACCACCGTCGTTTTCCGGATTCTCAACATAGTCCAGCAGGTCGCAACCACGGATCAGATCCATAGCGATATAAGCTGTGTCGTTGTCTTCGAACACCTGATGAACGTCGACGATGTTCGGATGCACCAGACGCGCATGATTGCGGGCTTCCTGAATAAACAGGTCGATAATGGCGCGCAAATCATCCTTGTAGGACGGGTCGTTCGGCTCAACCAAGTCCCCGTTGCGACGGCACAACGCACCGGGGAAACATTCCTTGATCACGACATCACGCTCCAGGCTGTCGCGTGCTAAATAGGTGATCCCAAATCCGCCGTTGCTGAGATATCGGAGGATCTCATACTGCCCGCGCAACAGCTTTGCGCCCGGTTGCAGTCCTTCAATTTTTGGTTCGTCGTGCGTTGCACCGACAGCCTGGTTGTGGCTCATTTTAATCCGCCCGTTCTACTCATTTTGCGGCTTAATTAAACAGGGCCGGCAGCCCACGAACTCACAACCAAAAACAACCGCAGGACACTTGAGAACGGTTAGACGTTTCAAATTTGACTTTAATGGGGCCGCCTGATGGCTTCACTAAGGATCGTTTTTTCGAATATGGCATATACGGTGCTAGTGCGAAGCAATAGCACAATATATTGATTAACGGGGTGGAATAAATGAAAACTGACGACCCCAAATCGGTCTCTTGGTCTACGAATTCGAAACAATAAAGGGCCGATTCTTCGGCCCTTCGAATCGCTGAACAGCGCTTCAATCCTGATGGAAAGTGCTAGGTACCGGTTTTGGATTGTGCCGCGGCGACGGTACTGCCAGCCCATGCAAGGTTGTCACCAAGCTGTACAAGTATGCTGATTGCGTCTTTCAAAGGCGCATCTCCGCTTTCAAACTGAAGCAACAACAACAAGTCAGTCGCTTTTTCGAATTCGGCCGGAATCCAGTCAGCATCCGGATCGATCTCGCCACCTTGGTCCAGCCGTTCCGCGAAATCTTCGACGATTTCCTGGCAGCTTTGCAAAAAAGCTGCGGGTTCAATGGCAGTGGTGTCACGCAGATCTTCATAAATGCTGGCAATGGCAGCCAACCAGTCTTCAAGAATGGGGTTGTTCAGTGGCGGAAGGGCAGACCCGAGCGTTGATTGCATAGACGCAGCATCGTTGACGGAAGGTTCCGGCTCTGGCCCATTCAATGTTTCCAGGAATGGCAGAAACTCGTGCTTCAGATCCTTCCGGGCAGCGTCAAGGTCACTGCGCCGCCGGTCAGACGCCGCATCAAGGACCTTTTCCGCGAGTTCTTGGCCGCCACAGTTTTCCCAAAGATCAAAATCTGGTTCCGGCTCTTGTGCCATGGCGCGCACCGCGACGGGCGTGCCAATTGGGACCACAGCGCGAAACAGTCCTTCTTTTTCTTTGTTCAATCGAGCCAGTACCCGATCCAGAGCTGCCTGCACCGGGGGCAAATCAGCATGTGTAACTGCCAGCAGGCTGTTGGCTCTTAGCTCGGGCGGCACCTGCGCCCACAAATGCCGTTCTGTTTCACGCCATGCGCTTGTGCCGTTGGTACACCAGATGGCACAGTCGACGAATTTCAGCAGGTCCAGTGTCTGTTTGTATGTATCATCCAATGCGCCAGAGCCGGGAAGATCGAACAGTGATATCTCTTTGAGAGCAGGTGTGTTCAATCCAACCGAAATAAAGTCAGGCTCATCCGCAGCGGCCTTTTCCAGTGCTATGCCAGAATATGTCTTTGGCTCCTTGTTCCACCAGCCGACTGTCGTCTCTGGCGTATCCGCGTAGGCAACGATGACAAGTGGCAGCTTCAGGTGCTGCGGACCGGTTGGAAGGATATCCGCCCCTGCCAGCATGTTCGCAAGGCTTGACTTGCCCGCCCCGAACTCTCCGGCGAAACCGATGTTGACCGCGTTGGACAGGCGCTCGGCGTGGGCCAGGGCCCGTGCGCGCATATCTTCCAATTTCGGGTCCGACGACAGTTTTTCTGTCGTTGTCAGAAAACGCTCCAGCTGGCGCACTTCCTGTTCGGTTCCGGGAAACTCAATCATTCCGCAGCCTCTGCTTGTCGTTCGTCCACGTTGCTTGTTCCAAAGACACCATCCAACTCGTCAGCAATACGGCGCGCCCGTTCGAACGCAGCTTGTGCTTCCGCCTGAGCATTCAACTCACCCGCTCCGGAACGGTGCTCAAGATGGCCTGCCAACAGGGCCAAGTAATGATCCAGAACAGTTTTCAACCGGTCCAGAAGGTTTTCACGCGTTGTGTCGATCAGGTCATCGCCAATCAGTTCGAATTCCTGCACGATCATGCGCTCGGCCCGCGTCACAACACTGTTGCGCGATATCAGGCGCGACAACCAGTTTACACGCAGCTCAACCGTAATGCCACGGGTCAGGGCGGTGGTGTCCGGGCGGAACCAACGCACTGCACTTGTGTTCATGCGATTATCGACTGGTTCCTGCCACCCTGGCAGTGCCCGCAAAGCGGCGTTGCATTGCATGTCGATCGCGTAAAGCTCGCTCAACATGCGTTGCCGCACCACTTGCGATGCGCCTTGAACCAGCTCGCGCATGTGTTCGCGTAAAGGGGTGAAATTCAACTCGGTAGCGCCGCCTTTGGCAAGCAATGGGGATTGTCCTTCAGGTCCGCGCACCACAACAAAGACGGATTCAGAGACCGTGTCGTCCATGACCCCACGCAGGTTTGAAAGAACTTCGTCCATGTCCTTGACAATGTCTTGCGATTTATCCGCAATCAGTTTGCGCAGATCGCTCAGCGTCTTGTCGCTGTCCTCAGCGGTGTGTGCACCCGCGCTGCCTTCATCTTTCAGGGCACGAAGATGTACCTGGGACCGCTCCAAATCGCCACGCGCGAAGCTGTCGAGATGCTGCCACGCCATCCGAAGCTGTTCGTTTATCGGCCCGTCCGCCAACGCCTGAGTGACATGGCGGCGCAAGTCCGGCAAGCCTGACGCAATCATCGCGGCAAACCGTAGTACAGCCTCGCGGCTGATGGGGCCCGGTCCTTGTTTGATCTCGGCCACACCGTTCAGGTATTGTTGCATCTGTTCCGGGTGCGCCCGCAACCACGCCAAAATATGATCGTGGTTCACACCGGTTTCATCGCCGGTCAGCGCATAGTGCGCCCATTGTGCGCTGCCCATCAGGACATCGATATTCGAAGTACCCAACGCTTTTTCGAGCCCGTCTACAACATCCAGACGCACCTTTGCCGCATCATCGGCCCCGCCGCCCAATTCATCGACTCGGTTGATGAAGACAACGATCTGTCCAAGTTCCAATGCCTGCATCAGCCTGAACAGTTTCAGGTCCGCACGCGACAACGCCTGATGCGCTGACAGAACCACCACAAAGAAATCGGATTCTTTGAGATACTGACGCGAAATCTCCTCACGGATCAGCAGGGGGTCATTTACTCCGGGCGTATCAGTGACGGTCAGAGGGAACGGGAAATGCCCGATGTCGAAATAGACCTCGGCCTTGCGCGTGATGTCGCTGTAAAGTCCCCGATCACTGCCGGGGTCAATTGTTCCATCTTCTGCGGGGTCGTCCCCGGCGCACACGTAACGCGCCAGATCATCGGAAGTCAGTTGATCCAGATCGTGGTGTTGACCCAACAGCTGTTCATAACTGTCCCCCAGTCGCCGACGCGCCCGGGTCTTCATGGCTTCGACCTGCTCTTCGATCATCTCGCGCTTGTAGCTGTCCTCGTCATCCGGGAACATGTTGCGCAACTCTTCGCCTTCGGCGATCAGTGATTGCCACTGATAGTTGTCGAAGAAATGGAATTCGGCCCCTTCGGTTCGACCGTTCGGGTGCCCGAAATGCATGTCGGTGATTACGGTCGTCCAGGGGTTCACGTCCGACGGCAGGTATTCTGCCTGACCGGTGAAGCCGTTGATCAAGCGCGACTTTCCTGCTTTGATTTGTCCTACAAAGGCAACTGACGGTTTCAGTTTCCCCAGATCACCAATGATGCGCGATATGAACTGACGTGTTTCGTCATTGCTCGTCCCGTTCATGTCTTCTGCGATGCGAATAAGCTCGCGACGATGTGTTTCACTCATTACTCTTTACCCTGACTACAAAAAAACAACGCATTGAATTAGTCGAAAATTTGAATGCTTTGGGGGCGGTCATTCCTCAGCCTCCTCCAAAGATTTCCAAAGATTGATTACCGCCCCAAGCTTGCGGGCATCGTGGATGGCCACAGCGATCTGCTCGTTATCGCTCAGAACTGCCATACCCGCACCCTTACCACCCGATGGCCGCATGACGATCAGATGCGGGCCTTCGAATTCGCCCCGGGTGTCATTGTTCCAACCAGCAAGATCCGAAACAAAACGTGTCAAAATCTCTTGATTGGGGTGCATTCCCTCGGAGGGCTTGCAGGTTCCTTCGCAAGCCAGTGCCGTGTTTTCCATATTGTCCACAAGGACACGACCTGTGGCAAAGCGTTCGGCCCCTTCAAAAAACTGGTGCGCCAACGAATTGCCCGACCGTGCTAACAGGGCAGGGCTGTCGTCTGAAGGTTTTTCAACATCGGGAACGACAGACACGATGGGCTCAGAGGAGAGCTCAATTCCGGCGCAGGCGTTCTCGATCTCACTCAGCGTAATACCAACATCATCAGCCTCCAGCGATGAGGCGGGCTTTCCTGACATCAGTTCCAATGGGGCAGGTGCGGCTGAGATGTCGGAAACCAGTTGGGCCAGTTTATCGACCAGCGCGGTACGTGATTCCGTTTCGAAATCAGGGATCTGCCCAGACGGCACCTGAAACACATCCGTGATCCGAGAGCTGTTCACTTCGATTTTCAGGCAGTTTCCATTTGCCGCGGTCAGCTCCAGTCGCCTGGGCAATATTGTTCCGCGAATGAAACGCAATACAGCCGCCCGACGGGCTGCAGCAGTTTCACCGGTGACAATCACCGTCGGAGACAGGCGGGCAACCGAAGACCGCCCGATATCTTCGAGCATGTCGAGAATGTCTGTGTCCATCATACCGTGACCCCCTCTGGTCCCGTTCAGACTGCGGCCGCAACCGGCTTGAGACTGAGATGCGATTTCGTGAGTGCCAGTCCCACATTCGTGCTGTTGCGGCAGATATAGCAGACCACATGATCAGGATATTCCCTGGTCCGCAAAAAGATGTTCAACCGGTCTTTTGAAAACACCGCGATTTCCCCAAACCCGGCGTTTTCCTCACCAGTGTTTCCGGCCTCGTGCAAGAGCGCTTCAAATGCAGCGACACCCCGCCCCTGAAACAGATTGGCCACTGCTATTGCCAAAGTGTCCAGCGATTCAGCGCAATCAGAATCAGAGACACTGCTGCCCAAAAGCATGCCGGTCTCCATGTCGATATACCCGGCTGCAATGCAGTCGGGTATCGTTTCAATCGCGGTGTTCAATGCATCCTGAATGGACATTTAACTCTTTATCGTCCTTCTTTTCAGCGCCTTGATTAAGGCATCCTTACAAAACATGCCATTCTGCACTGCTGTTTTCTTTCGTTTTTGTAATGGCTTGCGGGGCGTGTCTGGACTGTTTCGCACTATATTCAACTGCGATCTGGTCAAATTCGGCAAGAAAGGCTTTGAATACATTCTGAAGCCCGACTGCGTCCTTTGGCAGGTCCTCCTTGTTTGTAATTTCCCGCCACATATCCGACGCGCTAAGCGGCGACCCGGCTGCGGATTCTGGAAGATCGATGTGCGCATCGTGGCGGATATCGCGGGCGTCTTCCTCGACTGAGGCTACGACTTCTATCAAGCCGTTTGTCTCAGGCTCAGGTTCGTAATCCTCGGCGTTGTTCTCGGGCTGAGCCGCCATCAGAGCCGCAATGGAGGATACCGAGACTTCGATACCCCGATCATCACGCGATTCAACTTCCGGCGTGAAAACTTCGACTTCATCCGCTTCGGCCGAGGCTTCCCGCAACGTCGTGTTCAACGAGGTCAGCACGTCATCAACGGACTTGTCGCCCGTTTCAGCATCTGGAGCGTCACCCAGCAGGTCGTCAGTATTATCGGCAGCACCGAATTCACCGGACAGGTCGAACTCGTCCACGTCTTCTTCCAGACCGGCGACATTCTTCAACTCAAGAGGATCGCTTGAGGTGTCCTTGAAGAAGGCACGCAACTCGTCGCTGGTATCGGTTTCCTCAGGCATCTGCTCGGTGTCTGATACCATTTCTGCCCGCAGCCGTTCAGCGTCTTCCGGGTTGATCCGAACCCGTTCGCCTTCGTCAACGCGTCGCTCTACACGGGCTGGCCGGATGGGGAAGCTTGTTACGACATTATGATCGTCGGCTTCTGGCTGCTGTTCGTTTTCCAGCGGATTGACCAGCCGCAAAGGAGTAGCTTCGATGCCGTCCGCCAGTGCCTCTCGGTCGTCTGGTTTGCGGGCGGGGCGCAGTGGTTGAACCTTGAATGCGCCGGACTGGCTTTTGTCGATCTGGTACCGCGCCAGCTGATCGGCGCGATTGTCCATGATCTGTTCTGTGATTTCCAGAAAACTGTCGATCATCTTGCCGCCACCGCTGCGCGACCACATTTCGGCGTCGCCAGTCTTGTCGCGGGCATTGATCGCATCCCGGGCGGAAAACAAAATGGACCGGTTGAACAGATGTCCGGCTTCGCGATTGACACGTCGCAGAACCTTTTGACGGTCTTTAAGGTTTAGTGCATCCGCCCGCGTCACCAACAGCAGCGAGTTGTGTTGCAAGCGGTCCGGCAGCGAAACCCACGTTGCACGTTCGGTTTCGCGCCAGGCTTGCGTCGCATGGGTGCACCAAATGACGCCGTTTGCCTGCCCGACTGCGCGCTGCCAGACATCTGTCGAGATTTTGGGGTCCGAGATGCCGGGGGTGTCGATCAGATCGACGGCTTCCAAAATGTCTGCCTCAAGGAAGATACGAATGAACTGCGCGTCGTTGACGCCAACAGTCTCAAGCTGATCCAGTTCGATTGGCTCAACGCTTCCGTCATGTCGCTTGATATATGGTTTTTCACTGCCCCAGCTAAACCAGACCGGTGGTAACTGGGTTGCAGTAACCTGCGTTGGCAAGGTTTGCGTTCGCAGTAAAAAGTTCATCAGTGTGGATTTGCCAGCGCTGAATTCACCCATCAAAGCGAAAACCGGTTTGCGGCGGGACCACTGCTCGATACGTTCCCATGCTTTCGGTGAAACAAAGCGTGTTTGTGAATCTTTTGCCATTTTTCTACTTATGCCGCTTCGTTGCTTAGGTCTTTCAGGATGTCACCCAGAATCTCGTCTCGCGATTTCTGAGGTTGCAGGCCCGCCATCGCTGCCGAGGTCTGGCCGGAGTTTTTGTCTGCTGATGATGAGATGCTCAGCAACGTTTCCTTCTGTTCCCGCATGAAATCCGCCAGAATAGCGCGGACGTTTTCCAACACGGCCGCAATCTGGTTTTCCTCGATATCCTTGGTGATCGAATTCGCCTCGGACGCGATCAGGCGTGTGTAATCGGCAGCGTATGCTTCAAAGCCTTTGCGCTTTTGCCACCAGCGTCGCCACCAGGTACTTTGCAGGTCCAGAGCGATCGTCCGGCCAATCCCCAATGGTGGTGGAACGCGCGGCACGATAGGTGCTTCGATGCTGAATTCGCCCAGGTGGTTGCCAAGAATTTTGTGATACAACGCTTCGACATCTGCAGCCGCAGTTGAGTAGAGCGCGCCAGCATCCTTACGCATTGCGCGGGCAAAACTGAAATAAGCGGCTTTTTGCAAAGTCCTCAATCCAGCAGGGTCGTATTGCCAAGTGCCTTGCTCGCCATTCTTTTCAAGGTGCGCGATCAGAGAATCCGTGGCGCGCTTCACAAAATTCGCCTCGGCTGAGTTCAGGCGCTCCAATACTTTGTCACGTAATGCATTGGTCAGTTCGGCTGCTTTCTTTTCATATTCAGCAGAAACTTTCGCAATTGCATCTTCCGGAGAAACACCGTCAAGATCACGCGCAACGCCTTCACCCTCTGACAGAGTCTTTGCCACGGCGGTGGCACGAATCTGGCTGGCGATGTTGCGGGCGCGATGGCGAACCCGATCCATCAGCCGCGCTCCGGCACCTTCTGCAATACGCTCGTTTATCGCCAGCAGCAGGTCAGGCAAACCGGACAATGCCCAGATTTTATCCAGCGAGGGGGCCTGATCACCGAACCCGGCAGCGAGGTAAAATGTATTGAGTGCTTCGCGGGATTCCTCGTTCAGAATCTCGGGGTTCCCGGTCAGTGCTGCCTCGGCCCACAAGGCACTGCCGAACACGACACTTGTCTTTGCGTCGATGTTGTTCTGTTTCAGAGTGTCCAGAATCCGGTCGCGGATTTCGGGGACTTGATTGACCGGGTCTGACAACTCGTCAATCCGGTTCACAAACAGGACAATCTGGCGGTTCTCAAATTGGGCGATGATCCGCATCAAGGCCATGTCCATGGTGGTCAGGGCCTGGCTTGCGGCAAGCACCACAACACAGACTTCGGACCCGCGCAGGCTGCGCAGGGTAATCTGTTCACGCACCATGAAGGTATCGTTGACACCCGGCGTATCACAAAGCTTCAGCGCAATCGGGTACTGAGGGATATCCATGTACAACTCGGCCGACTTGGTCACATCTGCGAACCGGCCTGTTTTTGGATTGATATCCGGGTCGTCCTCATCGCCCAGGCAGACATACCTTTGGATCAGTTCTTCATCGAAGTGATCGTATTGGTGGCTTTGGCCAAGTATCAGATCGAAGTGCTTTCCAAGACGCTCTTCCGACTTTGCTTTCATCTCGCCGATCTGACGGCGAATGTCCTCCATCTCGTCATCTGCACCGGCACGGTTGGCCAATTCGCCCAACCGGCCACCCCCGACCATCAGATTGTCCCATTCTTCCTGCTCAAAGAAGGTGAACTTGGCCTTGGTATCGCCCGGTGGACGCGTGTTGATGTTCAGGGTTGTGACGACCGACGTCCACGGGTTCACATCCGACGGAAGCAAAGATGGGCGCCCCGCAAGAATGTTTACAATCGATGATTTGCCCGCTTTTACCTGACCGACCATGGTGATGCTGGCGGTGAAGTTTTCCATCCGGGTCTTGAGTGTTGCCAGACGTGCCGAGGAGCGCGCATCAGCCACCTCAGTCAATTGATCAATCTGCGCCGTCAGTGATGACATTGCCGAAGTCATTGGCGCCAGAGCTTCGTTGCCTACAGACAACAGGTGATCATTGCGCGCCATGCTTAACCTCCGGTTCCCGTAGCTGCGATGCGGGGTTCATGCGAAGGACGGCCCGTTGGAATTCCTGTCAGCGTGTCGATACGTGCGATCAGGTCCAAAGCGTTGCCCAGAATGTCAGCCTCGGCGCGCGGGCTGATGGTTTCGTAAGCCTTGGCGTCAGCCAGCACTTCGATCGAGCTGAAGCGATCGCCGTTTTCAAGGCACGCAACGCGGCGTCCGGTCGGGAAACCTTCGGATTTGACCGCGGGCAATGGCATACGCGCATTGGCCAGCAGGTAGTGGTCTCCGGAATGGGTTCGGAGCGATATCCCAAAGCCCGTGTTCGGGTGGTCCCGGTTCAGGATCTTGAGTTCGCCAAGAAAGCTTTCGCGAGCAAAGAAGACAGCCTCTTGCTCGGCAGTAGCGGAGGGATTCAGATCGGTCACAGCAGTAAACCTTGTACTGGAGTTGAGCAGGAAACTCGTACCGGCGCCAAAGTGGCAAAAAAGACTCATTAACTCCTGCTAAACAACAAGACCCTTCAAGGCGGTCTTATTTTGACGTGAATAAGATTTTTTGGCGTTTGAAATGTGGCAGCTTTGTGGTGGAGTTCTCTTGAGAATGCCTCAACCTGCGCGGGAATGCATATGACGCAAGAGCCATTCCGCACCTACTGTATGAAACCGAGCGGAGACCGGCGGAACACAATTGCCTGAACCTGACGGTGCGGGACATTCAAAAATCTGTGTGGCCCTGAAGGGCACTTTAGTCGGATAAGTTATCCTTGTTGTTTCAGAAACCTGAAGTTGCTCTCTGAGTTGGAAAGGGTCGCAGATGCGTTTTCTGGGGTGTCGTGGCGAGTAATCCCGCGCCTCCTCCCATGGGTTCAACTATGAACGCGCAAGGGCAATGAAGTAGGATTTCCATGTTCGCCAGTGGTGATCTGACAACAAGCTGTCGGCTTTTTCTAGGACTTTGGTCAACGTAAGAGCGATATTTCGCAGGCTAGCTGGGTCAAATTTTAACTTCGGCACGAATGAAGAGCTCTTCCAAAATAGCGTGGACATTGTCCCGCAGGATATCGGGTTTCACGGCCACTGATGTTCCCATCAACTTTCCACTGACAAGCCTCTTGGGGCTATACATCTTCATAAGATAGCGTGGTTGCCCCATATCTCATCAGAGGATCTACAAACTTGGCGATACATGTATTTTACCCCTCGCGCTCGGAAGCAAGCTTTGTTATTGACCGCTTCATTCCAGCGCTGCGGCGCTGAGTTGCGGGTGTGGCGAAATTGGTAGACGCACCAGATTTAGGTTCTGGCGCCGCAAGGCGTGGGGGTTCAAGTCCCTCCACCCGCACCACTTTGATCAACTAAAGTTTTGAAGATATTAGCATCTATTGTTCAGTTAGGTTTTGCCCGCAATTGTTCCCCAAGTTCAATCGCTGCTGGTTTCCCTGTCTTCGATCCAATCGCACATCTCTAGCGCACTCAACGGTGCTAATCTTTTCCACTGATGAATAGGGCTTTCCTTATCGGCCCATAAGTCCGGAAGAGGTTAAGAAGGCCGCTGGGATCAATGATAGGAAGATACGAGATATTGCTGCCGTGGATTATGGATGAAGATTAAGATCGAAGTAAGCACATCCAGTGCCAGAAATGCTGTGGATACTGTTTCGGGCGAGCTGCTGCAAACAACAAAGGCGCCCTTGGGCGCCTTGATTTACTGGTCGGAGTGAGAGGATTCGAACCTCCGGCCCCTGCCTCCCGAAGACAGTGCTCTACCAGGCTGAGCTACACTCCGACCGTGGCGGGTGATCTATACGCGGCTTTGCCGATGCGCAAGAGGATTTTGAGAAGCGATCATCCTAATCTTCCGTCTTTGGATCGACAACGGACGGGCTAAACAGGTCACGCGACTCTCATGGCAGCGGATCCGTTTTGTACAGACGGATCTTGGTGCCTCCGTGGTCTACGACCGGACCGGGCGCCAGCAAACGCAGGCGGGTCGCCCGAGCCAAAGCCGGAGCGCTGGTCACAATCCCAACACGCCATCCTCGAAACCGGCTCATCAAAGATTTACCCAAGGCTCCGTAGACAGAGCGCAGACGCTTTTCATCTCCAATTCGCGCCCCGTAGGGAGGGTTCACAATGACCAGCCCGGCGGGTCCCGCAGGGGGTTTGATGTCACTGACGGAAAGCTGTTGAAAACTCGTGTTGGCGTTAACCTGCGCTCTATGGGCGTTGGCTGTTGCGGCTTCGATAGCTCCGGCGTTGCGGTCAGAGCCACAGAAGGTGAGAAAACACTCAGCGACCTCTGACTCGCTGCGCATGTCTTGCCAGCGGTCAGGGTCGAAGCCCGCAAGGTTTTCAAACGCAAAACTGCGGGACCGACCAGGGCGCAGCCCCAGGGCAATCTCGGCGGCTTCGATCACGAAAGTACCCGAACCGCACATCGGGTCCAACACCGGTTCATTGCCGCTAAATCCGCAGTCACGCAGAAACATGGCTGCCATCGTTTCGCGCATTGGCGCTTTGGCAATTGCTTCTTTATGACCACGCTTGTGCAAAAGCTCTCCAGAACTGTCGACGGAAAATGTACAGATGTCCTTTTCGATTCTCAGCAAGATCCTGACATCGGCGTCGGAAGATATCGGAGCGCCCAGAGTTTCGGATATCGCTTGTTCAACTCTCTGCCGTGCGGCACCGGCATGATATATTCTGGATTTGCGGCTGGTGGCCTCGACTTTGACCGGAACACCGGAGCGCAGGAACTCGCCCCACGGGAATTTGCGCGCACGTTTGTCCAATTGGGCTAAATGCACGGCAGGAAAACTGCCCAGACGAACCAGAACCTTGTTTGCACCGCGTAAGGTCAGGTTGGCGCGCCAGACCTCGGACCACGAACCACGGCAAATGACACCCCCTGGAATCGTCTTGACCTGAGCGAACCCGTTGGACTGCGCCTCGGCACAGAGGGGGGCTTCAAGGCCCGGGGTGGCAATCAGAAAGATTTCGAAGTCTGTGTCTTTTTTCATTCCGGTTGCTTACACTGGAAGTTCAGCGGGCGCGACACGCAATTTTGACCCGAATTTTTGGCCATCTTGAGGGAAAACTCCAAGATTTTGCAGTTTGATCTTAACTTTCGGCGGTAACAGGTTTGCGTTTGCGGGCATCCGCGCGTAAAGGGTCCGTGATCAGAAATACGCCTGCGGAATTTGGACCCGTTTCGACGCTTTTGCGATGGGCACCGGAAAAAACCGCGTTATTGCATGACCCCTAAAGGGTGTCGGCAGGGCTGGCGCAGGAAAGAGGCTTGGAAGAACGTAGCGGTATGCAAACTTTCAAACTTAAAAAAGGGTTGGACCTGCCAGTGGAAGGCGCTCCCGACCAAACCATTCATCCGGGTCCGGAATACTCGACCGTTGGCGTTCTGGGTGGGGACTACATTGGCCTGAAGCCAAAGATGCTGGTGCAGGAAGGTGATAGTGTCGAGCGGGGTACGCCGCTCTTTTGTCACAAAGATGCGCCTGACGCGATGATGGTCGCACCGGTGACTGGCAAGATTGTTGCCATCAACCGGGGTGCCCGCAGGGTGTTGCAGAGCGTCGTCATCGAAGTGTCCGACGCCAATGACACGGGCTTGGATTTTTCGAGCGTGGGCGATGCGCACAGCGCCGAAGGCGTGACTGCAAAACTGTGCGCCGCTGGTCTATGGACCTCATTCCGCACGCGACCTTATTCGAAAACGCCTGAACCCGGTACCAAGCCGAACGCGATTTTCGTGACCGCCATGGACAGTGACCCTTTGGCGGCTGATGCCGCCACGATCATTGCCGAAGCGCCCGAGGCCTTTGCCGCTGGGTTGGCGGCAGTCAGCAAGCTAACCGAAGGCAAGACTTATATTTGCCAGAAACAAGGTGACACGATCCCCGGCGCGGATGTCGCCGGTGTCGAGGCCGTGGCGTTTTCCGGTCCACATCCATCGGGCCTGGCAGGAACGCATATTCACTTCCTCGAACCGATTTCGGGGGAAAAGCAAGTCTGGACTATCGGTTATCAGGACACCATCGCGATTGGCCGCCTGATGCAGACCGGGCGTCTGGATCCGAGTGTTGTGATCGCCTTGACCGGGCCCGGTGCGCGTCAGCCGCGTTTGATCCGCACCGTGATGGGCGCGTCCACGGACGACTTGACACGAGGTGAGGTAAGTGTGGACGGAACGCCCCGCATTATCTCGGGTTCGATCCTGTCGGGTCAACATGCCGACGGACCGACCGCATATCTGGGGCGGTTTGCCCGTCAAATCTGTATCATCCGAGAGGATCACGATCAGATTCCGATGGGTTGGATCCGACCAATGCCTTCCAAGTATTCCGTCCAGCCAGTATTGGGCTCGGCCTTTTCCAGAAAACTCTATGCTTTCACGTCCAACCTGAACGGTGGCCGCCGCGCGATGGTGCCGACAGGCGTGTTCGAAGAGCTGATGCCGCAGGATTACCTGCCCACACAATTGCTTCGGGCGTTGCTGGTGATGGATACGGATACGGCTCAGGCACTGGGAGCGCTTGAGCTGGACGAAGAGGATCTGGGCCTTGTGGGCTTTGCCTGTCCGGCGAAATATGAATACGGGCTGGCGCTGCGCGACTGCCTGAAAAAGATTGAAAAGGAGGGCTGATCCGAATGGGATTGCGTAACTTCTTTGACCGGATCGAGCCGAACTTTACCAAGGGCGGCAAGTACGAGAAGCTTTTTCCGATCTACGAGATGGTGGAAAGCTTCATCTACACTCCGAAAACCGTAACCACCGTTGCTCCTCATGCGCGGTCTTACGTGGATATGAAGCGCATCATGACATATGTCGTGATTGCCACTATTCCTTGCATCCTGTGGGGAATGTGGAACACCGGTTATCAGGCAAATTCGGCCATTGCCGCGCTTGGCCCAGAGTCTGCAACTGGTTGGCGGATTGCAATTCTTCAGGTTCTTGGCATCTCGTTGAATCCGGACAGTATTTTTGCCAATGTCATGCACGGGCTTATGTACTTCCTGCCGATCTATATTGTCACGTTGGTGGCAGGCGGTATTTTCGAAGTCATTTTCGCAACCGTCCGCGGGCATGAGGTGAATGAAGGCTTTCTTGTCACTTCGATGCTTTACGCCCTGATCATGCCTGCAACCACGCCTCTGTGGCAGGTTGCCCTGGGTATTATCTTTGGTGTTGTCATCGGCAAAGAGGTATTCGGCGGCACTGGTAAGAACTTCCTCAACCCTGCCTTGGTGGGGCGGGCGTTTTTGTATTTCGCCTATCCCGCGCAGATGTCGGGCGATGCAGTCTGGACCCCGGTTGACGGGTTTTCCGGGGCGACGGCTCTGGCTGTGTCGGCTGCCGAAGGCTACCAGGCACTGGCCGCTGACGGTATCACCTGGTGGAGCGCGTTTTACGGCACCATTCAGGGCAGTATCGGGGAAACCTCGACTCTGGCCTGCCTGATCGGTCTGGCCTTCCTGCTGATCACCAAGATTGCCAACTATCGGCTGATTTTGGGATGTCTGGCGGGCACAATTGCGTTCACCTGGCTGTTGAACCTGATCGGGTCCGAGACGAACCCGATGTTCGCAATGCCATGGTACTGGCATGTCGTGTTGGGCGGTTACGCCTTTGGTCTGGCTTTCATGGTGACCGAGCCGGTCTCGGCAAGCCACACCAATGTCGGGCGCTATATCTATGGTGCACTGATTGGTGTCATGGTTGTGTTAATTCGTGTGATCAACCCAGCCTTCCCCGAAGGTATGATGCTGGCCATTCTGTTCGGCAACGTCTTTGCACCGCTGATCGACTATTTTGTCGTTCAGGCCAACATCAAACGGAGGGCGCGTCGCCATGTCTGATACGCAATCCCCTGAACGCAAGGGCGCGATTGCCCGGTTTCTGGCGGCCTCGCCGGATTCGGTTGGCAAAACGATCTTCATCGCTGTTGCGGTTTGTCTCGTTGCCTCGATGATCGTGTCGGCCGCGGCAGTCAGCCTGCGCCCGGTGCAGGAGGCCAACAAGCTGAAGGACAAGCAGGTCAACATTCTGCAGGTGGCGGGGGTGTATGAACCCGGCATTGATGTCAGCCAGGCCTTTGCCGCGTTCGAGCCGCATGTTCTGGATCTGGCGACGGGCGAATTTGCGGACGATCAGTTCGACCCAGCCACCTTTGACGATCTGGCCGCTGCCGGTGATCCGGAATTAAGTGTTGCCCTTGACGATGACCCCGCAGGCATTGGTCGCAAGGCAAAGTATCGGGTCATCTATCTGCTGCGCGACGACAGCGGAGCGTTGGACAAGGTGATCCTGCCGCTGCATGGCTATGGGTTGTGGTCCACGCTTTATGGCTTCATCGCGCTGGAAAAGAACGGCAACGACATTTTCGGCCTGCAATTCTATCAGCATGGTGAAACGCCTGGTCTGGGTGCCGAGGTGGACAACCCGCGTTGGAAGGCGTTGTGGAACGGCAAGAAACTGCATGATGACGCGGGCGCCTTGCAGATCACCGTCGCCAAGTCACAACCAGCGGCCGGGCCCGAGTTTTTCGTAGATGCGCTGGCGGGCGCGACCCTGACATCGCGCGGGGTCGACAACCTTGTGAAATTCTGGATGGGCGATGCGGGTTACGCGCCGTTCCTGGCCAAGTTGCAAGCAGGAGAGATCTGATGTCGCAGACCAAGAAAGAGCTGCTGGTCGACCCCCTTGTCGACAACAACCCGATCACCTTGCAGGTGCTGGGAATCTGTTCGGCACTGGCTGTAACCTCATCACTGCAAGTGGCCTTTGTCATGGCCATAGCGGTGACGTCGGTGACGGCGTTTTCGTCGATGTTCATCTCGATGCTGCGCAACCAGATCCCGGGCTCGATCCGGATCATCGTGCAGATGGTGATCATCGCCTCGCTCGTGATTCTGGTGGATCAGATACTCAAGGCTTATGCCTTTCAGATTTCCAAGACGCTGTCGGTGTTTGTCGGCCTGATCATCACCAACTGCATCGTAATGGGCCGTGCCGAAGCATTCGCCATGAAGAACCCCCCGGTGGCCTCGTTCATCGACGGTTTGGGTAACGGCATGGGTTATGGCCTGATCCTGATGCTGGTGGGCATCATCCGGGAGTTGTTTGGATCGGGCAGCCTGTTCGGCGTGACAATCCTGCAAACGGTCAACAATGGCGGTTGGTACGTGCCCAACGGCCTGTTGCTGCTGCCACCTTCGGCGTTCTTCGTGATCGGCCTGCTGATCTGGGCTTTCCGCACGTGGAAGCCGAACCAGGTTGAAGAACGTGAATACAAAATCCAGCAGGTAGAGGCGCACTGATGGAAGGGCTTATCTCTCTGGCCGTGAAGGCCGTCTTTATCGAAAACCTTGCGCTCAGCTTTTTCCTTGGCATGTGTACCTTCATCGCCGTGTCGAAAAAGATTTCGACTGCCATCGGGCTGGGAATATCAGTCATGGTGGTGCAGGCCATCACCGTGCCCGCCAACAACCTGTTGTTGTCCTTCCTGCTGAAACCGGGCGCATTGGCATGGGCCGGGTTCCCGGATGTGGATCTGACCTTTCTCGGGCTGATTTCCTATATCGGCGTGATCGCAGCGATGGTTCAGATCCTCGAAATGATTCTCGATAAGTATTTCCCGCCGCTCTACAACGCGCTGGGGATCTTCCTGCCTTTGATCACTGTGAACTGTGCCATTCTGGGTGGTTCGCTGTTCATGGTCGAACGCGACTATAATTTTGCCGAGGCGACCACCTATGGCATCTCATCCGGTTTCGGCTGGGCGCTGGCAATCACTGCGATGGCAGGCGTGCGCGAAAAGCTGAAATACTCGGATGTGCCGGACGGGCTTCAGGGGCTGGGCATCACCTTTATCACCGCCGGACTGATGGCGATGGCCTTTATGTCCTTCTCGGGCGTGAAACTGTAAGGGGGGCGTGAGAATGGAAACCTTTTCGCTCGGCGTTGTCCTATTCACCCTGATCGTTCTGGCGCTGGTGGCCATCATTATGGCTGCACGTTCCAAGCTGGTGTCGACCGGCAACGTCAACATCACCATCAACGGTGAAAAGACAATCTCGGTTCCGGCGGGTGGCAAACTGCTGCAAACATTGGCGGCCGAAAAACTGTTTGTTCCGTCAGCCTGCGGTGGTGGTGGTACCTGTGCCCAGTGTCGCGTGAAAGTGCATTCGGGTGGCGGTTCGATCCTGCCGACCGAAGAAAGCCATATAACAAAGCGCGAAGCCTCCTGTGGAGACCGTCTGTCCTGTCAGGTGGCGGTCAAGCAGGACATGGAAATCGAAGTTCCAGAAGAGGTCTTCGGCGTCAAGAAATGGGAATGCACCGTTCGCTCGAACGACAATGTCGCGACCTTTATCAAGGCCCTTACCCTAGACCTGCCCGAAGGTGAGGACGTGAATTTCCGTGCCGGGGGCTACATCCAGATCGAAGCGCCCGCTCATCAGTTGAAATACACTGATTTCGACGTGCAGGAAGAATATCGCGAGGATTGGGATCGCTTCAATCTATGGCAATACGAGTCGGTTGTGAACGAACCTATCGAGCGCGCCTATTCGATGGCCAACTATCCGGATGAAAAGGGCATGATCATGCTTAACGTCCGGGTTGCTTCACCGCCTCCGGGCTCAGAAGGAATTCCGGCGGGACAGATGTCGTCCTACATCTTCAACCTGAAGCCGGGCGACAAAGTCACAATCTCGGGTCCATTTGGCGAGTTTTTCGCACGTGAAACCAAGAAGGAAATGGTCTTCATCGGTGGTGGCGCCGGTATGGCACCGATGCGCAGCCACATCTTTGACCAGCTCAAACGCCTTGAGAACCGCGACCGCAAGATCAGTTTCTGGTACGGTGCGCGGTCCAAGAAAGAGATGTTCTTTGTCGAGGATTTCGACCAACTGGCGGAAGAGTTCGACAATTTTGAATGGCATGTCGCTCTGTCGGATGCCCAGCCCGAGGATGAATGGAAAGGCTATACCGGCTTCATCCACAACGTTCTGTTCGAAGAATACCTCAAGAACCACCCGGCACCCGAGGATTGTGAATACTACATGTGTGGACCGCCAATCATGAACCAGTCGGTTATCAACATGCTGCTGGATCTGGGCGTGGATCGCGAAGACATCATGCTCGACGATTTTGGCGGGTAACTAAAGTAACCGGCGCTGAGTGCGCCGGTTTTTTCATTCCGGCGCCAGATCGACCTATTTTCTGTAATAGTCCCGATACCAAGCGACGAACTGTGCGATACCGTCCTTCAGGTCGGTCTGCGGGCGATAATTCGTCAGTCGCTGCAGCAGCCGATTGTCAGCCCAAGTGGCATGAACATCGCCCATCTGCATTGGCATAAAGTTTTTGACCGCTTTCTGGCCAACAGCCTCTTCGATGGCTTCTATGAAATCCATCAGACGCACCTTGTCTCCGTTGCCAATGTTGACGATGCGGTACGGTGCAACGGGCGACAAGCTGTCACCATCTTCGATATCCGCGCGGCTGGTCGGGCGGACCGGCGGAACATCGATCAGCAACCTGATCCCACCCACAAGGTCTTCTACATGCGTGAAGTCGCGATACATGTCGCCATGATTGTAGATGTCGATTGGTCTGCCATCCAGTATCGCAGCGACGAATTTGAAATAGGCCAGATCGGGGCGCCCCCAAGTGCCGTAAACGGTAAAAAATCGAAACATGGTGGTCGGCAAATCCCACAGATGGGCATAGGAATGCCCCATCGCCTCATTCGCCTTTTTGGTGGCGGAGTAGATCGTCAGTTGGGTGTCGGCTTTTTCTGTTTCGATGAACGGCATGTCCTCGTTTGCACCGTAGATTGATGAGGTCGACGCCATCAAAAGGTGTTCCACTTTGTGCTGACGCGCGATTTCCATCACATTGAACGTGCCCACAACGTTCGACTCGATATAGCTGCGAGGATATTCAAGGCTGTGCCGCACGCCTGCCTGCGCGGCCAGATGGACGATGACATCGGGCTGAAACTCCTCAGCGACCTGCACAAGACGGTCAAAGTTTTCCAAACGGTCTTCAGTTGCCGTAAATCCCGGGGTTTGAAGCAGTATCTGATGTCGACGCTGTTTCAGGGTCACATCATAATAGTCGGTAATCCCGTCATAGCCATGTACCTGAAACCCTTCTGCCAGAAGCAATTTGGCCAGATGGAATCCGATGAACCCGGCAGAACCTGTAATCAAAACTCGTTTCATAAAACCCTCAGAACTCACTGCAAATTCATCGCTGATCGAAAGGCGTTGATCCTATCATCAGATCAACTGCTTGCGAACATCCTGCGGGCCATATCGGACAATCTAAGGCTCGTGGTCAACACTTTGCCTACTCAAACAGTTGTTGATTGCGACCACTACGCAGGGCGGGTAGGGATCAAATGCCATGATGAAAGACTGGATCAGACGGCGGTTCCAATCCGCGGCGAGGGAAAGCTCCAATGCGATGCCATGCGACGTGGCACCAGCAGAAAAAGTGACAGCTGTCGGCGATATTCACGGTCGTCTTGATCTGCTTCAGGCGGTTTTGCCACGACTCGACGATCAAAGCCCGCTGGTTTTTCTGGGCGATTACATCGACCGGGGGGCATACAGCGCGCAGGTACTGCGGCATTTGCATCACCTGAGTGAAGCGTCAGACGGGCGGGTGCAATGCTTGCTTGGCAATCACGAAGAGATGCTGCTGCAATTTGTAAACGACCCGGAACGCTACGCCAGGCTTTGGTTTCATAACGGTGGAGCGGAAACTCTGGCATCTTTCGGCCTCGTATGTCCCGACGAGTTGCACAGTGGCAAGCATCTGCCTGAACTGGCAGAGCGTCTGCGGCACAAGATGGGCGACAGCTTGCTGGACTGGCTTGCAAATCTGCCGCTGACCTGGACCAGCGGCAACGTCACCTTTGTCCACGCGGCGCTTGATCCGCGGCAATCCATTCAATCCCAGGATCGCCAAATCTGTCTATGGGGTCATCCGATGTTTCCACGGCTTGCACGCAGCGACGCGCAATGGGTTGTACACGGTCATACAATTGTAAACCAACCCCGGGTTAAAAACCGGGTTGTGTCGATTGATACCGGTGCCTTTGCCTCGGGCAGATTAACTGCCGTTGAATTAGACAGCGGTAGCATCGGGTTTCTTTCCACCGGTTGAAACTAGCCTACGATCATCTGCTTCATGCGAAGCGCTTCATACTCCAATTCCCTCAGGCGGAAATGCACTACGTCACCGATAGTGATGACACCGCACAAATTGCCATCACGCAGAACCGGCATATGGCGGAAACGTCCCTCGGTCATGGTCTTCAGCACGTCATTCAGCGTATCCTCGGGCATGCAGGCTTTTACATCCCTGGTCATCAGGTCTTCGACCGACTGTGGCAGGGTCTGTCCCGGCGTATCGGCCATGCGCCTCACGATGTCGCGTTCCGACAAAATTCCTTTCAATGCCCCGTTCTGATCGGTCACCAGAACAGCACCAATTCGCTTGTCCTTGAGCGTGTTCACTACCGAATGGATGGTATCATTAGGTCGCACCGAGAACACCGCATCCCCTTTACCCTCAAGCAGTTTGGCCACGGTCGTCTGCGAATGCGACAGGTTTGATTCCGCTGATTGGCTGTAGGTTGTCTTGTCAGCCTTGTCACCGCGCGACGGCGACTGATAAGAAGTTGGGGCCATGAGCAATCTCCTTATGGTTCTTGCAAAGTCTTTCCCTTTCACTTTAGCGCAGCTAAACGACCTGTATAGGGTGCAATTGCACGAGTTGGCCAAACGCAGGTCAGCAGAGGGAGCTTAAGCCTTTGAATGAACTCTATCTTACGCCCCCGGTTGCCGC
Organism: Ruegeria sp. N7; assembly: GCF_056531345.1. Lineage (NCBI taxonomy): Bacteria > Pseudomonadati > Pseudomonadota > Alphaproteobacteria > Rhodobacterales > Roseobacteraceae > Ruegeria > Ruegeria sp. N7. The sequence goes on from NZ_JBQFLR010000006.1 coordinate 89,587, forward strand.
GCTGATCTTCTTTGCGGCTGTTGTGTGCGGTCACAACTTTCGTATGGCGTGGAAGCAACAGAAGCCCGGGTGGCGGAAACGCGCGTGGTTGTTCGGAATTCCGGCTGGAACTGGTCTTCTGCTGTTGGGTTTCCTTCCATTGAAACTGTAATGCCAATTTGACTCTGGCGGGGACCGCTGTCATATGCCGGGCAAAGAATGTCCCGGAGAACGCCCAATGCGTCTTTTGCCCGTACTGGCCTTTTTCACCCTTCTTTCAGGCTGTCTTTTTGACAAGGAACCCGAAGAAGTTCGTCTGTCCGGCGAGACAATGGGCACGACCTACAATATCACCGCAATTGGCGAGGACCTTGACAAAGACGCACTGGCCGCGGCCGTCAGTGATAAGTTGGCAGCAGTGAATGCCAAGATGTCCAACTGGGATCCGAACTCGGAAGTTTCTGTTTTTTCCGCATCGACCAGCACAGATCCGATGCCTGTGTCCAACGAACTCGCGCTGGTTCTTTCGGCAGCGAACGAAGTGCACTCGAAATCCGGTGGCATTTTCGACGTAACCCTCGGCCCTCTGATCGAACTTTGGGGTTTTGGCCCACGCAAGCCCGAAGACCCGGTGCCATCAGATGGGGATATCAACGCCGCGCTGAATGGTGTAGGTCAAGAACGCCTGCTAGCGCTCGATACGGATGCTGGTACGCTTGCCAAGTCAAACGCCAGTGTAGGCATTAACCTGTCCGCGATTGCAAAAGGCTATGGAATTGACGCTGTTGCGGAAACCTTGCAGGCCGCTGGCATCGAAAACTATCTGGTTGAAATTGGCGGCGATCTTGTGGCCAAAGGTAAGAATGACAAGGGCGAAGCGTGGCTCATTGGTATCGAAAAACCTGATACGGGTTCGCAAACCATCCAGTTGATCATTTCTTTGGATGACAGGGGCATGGCCAGTTCGGGCGATTACAGGAATTTCTTTGAAAAAGATGGTGTGCGATATTCGCATATCATCGATCCGACAACAGGCCGTCCGATCACGCACCGCACCACTTCGGTCACCGTGCTGGCCGAAAACGCGATGATGGCCGATGCCTGGGCAACAGCCATGCTGGCCTTGGGGCAGGAAAAAGGGCTAGCTCTGGCAGAGGAGCATAAACTTGCCGTGTATTTCATCTCGCGGGATGTGACAGGCGGCGAAGATGCCTATATCACTGCCCATAGCACAGCGTTCAAAGACGCGCTGGGATCGAACTGACTGTTGGAGCTGAGATGAGTACCTTTATTCTGGCCTTCATTCTTCTCGCTCTCGTCATGGTGGGCATGTCATTGGGTGTCATGCTGATGGGCAAGACCATCAAAGGCAGCTGCGGTGGTCTAAACGCGATCTCGGGCGCGGATAAATGCGTTGTTTGCCAAAAAGACATCGACCCCGACAGCCCACTGCGCGACAAGCTGCAATGCAAACGTGCCAAGAAGATGCTGGAGCAAATGGACCGCCAGGCCTGACGCAGGTTTTGCTTCGCTCTGCGGATAGAAATGGCTAACTAGGTCCTCGTGACTTGTGGGGAAGGGCGTCAACTTGGCCAAGGCAAGAAACATCCTGTTCATCATGTTCGACCAGCTGCGATGGGATTATCTGAGCTGTTACGGCCATCCGCATCTGCATACCCCAAATATCGATCGTCTGGCAGCCAAAGGCGTGCGCTTCAACCGCGCCTATATCCAATCACCGATCTGCGGCAGCTCTCGCATGTCCACCTACACAGGGCGCTATGTGCATTCTCACGGGGCGTCGTGGAACGGAATTCCGTTGAAAGTCGGTGAGATTACAATGGGCGATCACCTGCGTAAGGCGGGGATGGATTGCTGGCTGGTTGGCAAAACTCATATGCGTGCAGATGCCGAAGGGATGGCGAGGTTGGGCTTGGAGCCTGACAGCCTGATCGGGGCCCGCGTCGCCGAATGTGGGTTCGACGTGTACGAACGGGATGACGGTATGCTGCCCGAAGGTCCGGATGGGTATTATGACCCGGAAGGGGCAAAGGAATACAACAAATTCCTAAAGGCCAAAGGGTATGAGAGCGACAATCCCTGGCATGACTTTGCCAATTCCGGGCTGGATGCGAATGGCAACGTTCTGTCAGGCTGGTTTCTGAAGAATTCACCCGAAGCCGCTAATATTGCCGAGGAAGACAGCGAAACGCCCTATCTGACCGGTCGCGGGATAGAGTTCATGGAAACGCATGATGGCCCGTGGTGCTGTCATCTGAGTTTTATCAAGCCGCATTGGCCGTACATCGTACCGGACCCATACGCCTCGATGTATGGACCGGAACATGTGCTGCCTGTGGTGCGATCCGAGGCGGAACGTCAGAATGCGCATCCCGTGCTTAAAGCCTTCATGGACACAAAGATCGGCCAGACCTTTTCGCGGCAGGACGTGCGTGAGGCGGTTATCCCAGCCTATATGGGGCTGATCAAGCAAGCAGATGACCAGATGGGCCGCCTGTTGGACTGGATGGAGAGAACCGGGCGGATGGAAAACACGATGATCGTGTTGACATCAGACCATGGTGATTTTCTGGGCGATCACTGGATGGGGGAAAAGACCTTCTTCCACAACGCCTCCACCAGGGTGCCGTTGATCATCTATGACCCGTCGCCCGAGGCGGACGCGACACGTGGCACTGTCAGCGATGCGCTTGTAGAATCCATCGACCTTGCACCGACCTTTGTCGATGCGGCTGGTGGGGAAGTGGCGACGCATATTCTGGAAGGTCACTCCCTGTTGCCTATTCTCTATGGGGAGAAGGACGCATTGCCACGCGATGTGGTGATCTGCGAATATGACTACTCGGCTTCACCAATCGCAAATGTTTTGGACGTGTCGGTCCGCGATGCGGTGATGTTCATGGCCGCAAGCAAGAAATGGAAACTGATCCATTGTGAAGGTGGGTACCGGCCAATCCTGTTCGATCTGGAAAACGACCCTGATGAGTTGAACGATCTGGGTGACAGCGCCGAACATGCCGGTGTAATCGCCGAAATGTACGAGCACCTGTTCGCCTGGACGCGGCGGGCGTCACAGCGCACGACCCGGTCCGAGCAGCAATTGATTGAAATGCGCACCAAAAGCCGGGGCAGGGGTGTTGTTCTGGGCGTTTATGATGAAAACGATGCACCACTGGATCTGACAGTCAAATACCGCAATCGCAAGGCGCGCCCTTTCCAAAGCTATCTGAAGGACTAACACCTCTGTGTTGGTTATAATTGTACATCATTGCAAAAGGCGGTTCACCCGTCGAAGTCCAAAGGATAGAAGGTGACCCAAGAGCAGCAAATGGAGTACATCAATGGCCACCCCCAAACCTGTAGTCCTGTGTATTCTTGATGGTTGGGGCCTGTCCGAGGACACAAAAGCCAACGCACCCTATCTGGCAAACACGCCGACGTTTGACGCGATCATGTCTGAGTGCCCGCATTCAACCCTGATCACCCACGGCCCCGATGTGGGTCTGCCTAGCGGGCAGATGGGCAACTCAGAGGTCGGGCACACCAATATCGGGGCAGGGCGTGTGGTCGCCATGGACCTGGGCCAGATCGACCTTTCCATTGAAGACGGGACATTCTTTGAAAACGAAGCTCTGCAAGCTTTCATCGCCAGTGTTAAGTCCGTTGGCGGTACTGCACATCTGATGGGGTTGATCTCGGATGGTGGGGTGCATGGTCATCTGAACCATATCCTTGCCGCAGCCACTGCCATAACGGATGCCGGTGTCCCGGTTGCACTGCACGCAGTGACGGACGGGCGTGATGTCGCGCCAAGGTCTGCTCTGACTTACATCGCTGAGCTGGAAGAACGCCTGCCCGAAAACGTACGCATCGTCACCGTGAGCGGGCGGTACTTTGCCATGGATCGCGACAATCGCTGGGGGCGTGTCAGTGAAGCATATGGTGCAATGGTCAACGGGCAGGGCCGAACAGCCAGCAGCGCCCATGGCGCGGTTGATCACGCCTATAACCAGTCCGAATCTGACGAGTTTGTCACACCAACCGTATTGACGGGATATGACGGTATTCACGATGGCGACGGTTTCTTTTGCCTGAACTTCCGCGCTGACCGTGCACGTGAAATCCTGCGTGCTATCGGAGAGCCCGGATTTTCCGAGTTCGCGACAGGACCGCGCCCGAAGCTTTCAGCACTGCTGGGCATGGTCGAGTACTCTGACGGGCATAATGCTTACATGACCACGGTTTTTCCAAAGCGCGCGATTGTAAATACGCTGGGCGAATGGGTCGCCAAGCAAGGGCTCCGTCAGTTTCGACTGGCGGAAACCGAGAAGTACCCGCATGTTACGTTCTTTTTGAATGGCGGTAAGGAGACGCCCGAACTAGGTGAGGACCGCTTTATGCCGAGCTCGCCGAAAGTGGCGACCTACGATCTACAGCCCGAAATGTCATCCGCAGAGGTTACGGCGAAGTTTATCGAAGCCATCGAAGGCGGGTATGACCTGATTGTTACAAATTATGCCAACCCCGATATGGTTGGTCATACAGGTGATCTGAATGCCGCAATCAAAGCATGTGAAGCTGTCGATCAGGGGTTGGCGCAAGTCATTGCGGCTCTTGAAAAGGTCAAGGGGGCGATGATTATCACGGCCGATCATGGTAATTGCGAAGTCATGGTCGATCCTGTGACCGGCGGCCCGCATACGGCCCATACGCTCAATCCTGTTCCCGTAGCGCTGGTTGGCGGGCCAGGAGGTGCGAAATTGCGCCAAGGACGTTTGTCCGATCTCGCCCCGACCCTGCTTGAACTGATGGGTTTGCCTAAACCCCCGGAAATGACCGGGGAAAGCCTGCTGTCATGAAACCGGCTGCTCTGGCAGTGTGTCTGTTTTTGGCCTTGCCGGCGCTGGCCCAGCCAGACGCTTCCAAGGCTGCTTTGGATGCAGCGCAGATGCTCGAACAGGCGTCCATGGCGTTGTCCGAGGCCGAAGGCGCCCGGGATCGGGTCAATGCTCTTACGGAGACGATCCATGCCTATGAGGCCGGGTTGGGTGCGATGCGGGTGGGATTGCGCCAAGCGGCTACCCGTGAGGCGCAACTGAGTGCCGAGTTGCGGACGCGCGAAAAAGAAATCCGGCGATTGCTCGGTGTTCTGCAAACCATTGAAACGACCGAACCACCCGTTTTGATGTTACATCCCGCCGGCCCGTTGGGGGCTGCCCGCGCCGGTATTATGCTGTCCGAGGTCACCCCCGGCCTGAACGCCAGCGCGCAGGAACTGGCGCAGGACCTGAATGAAGTGCAGACATTGCGTGTCTTGCAGCAAAAGGCCTCGGAAACTTTGACAGAGGGTCTGATGGGTGTTCAGGCGGCCCGCACCCGTCTGAGCGAGGCAATCGCCGACCGCGCGGATCTGCCCCGCCGTTTCGTGGAAGACCCGGTACGTACGGCCATTCTGATCTCATCGACCGAAACACTGGATGGTTTTGCCAGTGGTCTGTCCGAGATCTCGGAGGGAGAGATCCTCGACAGCAATGCCAGCGTCTTGGACAGGAAAGGCCGGATATCAATGCCGGTACAGGGCATCTTGCTGCACAAGGCCGGTGAAACGGACGCCGCTGGTGTCATGCGCCCCGGCCTGATCATGGGGACACGCCCGCGCGCCTTGGTCACATCGCCAACCTCTGCGACAATTCGCTATCGCGGGCCGCTGCTGGACCTGGGGAACCTGATAATACTTGAACCTCAATCGGGTCTTTTGTTCGTATTTTCCGGTTTGCAGGAGGTCTATGGCCAGACCGGTCAGGTGATCCCAGAGGGCACACCAGTTGGTCTGATGCCCGGTGAAATGCCGGAAATCGGCGCAATTTTGTCAACAAGCAGTGATGGCACTGGAACTGACCGCTCAGAAACGCTCTATATAGAGGTAAGAGAAGACAATCGCCCCGTGGACCCGGAATCGTGGTTTCGGACCGACAAGGATGGATAAACGCGTATGAAGAAATTTGTGGTGGCCGGTCTGGCTGGAACTGTGGCAGGTATTCTTGCAACAACTCAGATTGCAGGACCCCTGCTGGCGCAGGAGGCCGAGAACAAGGCAAGCGTCTATGAACAGCTGGATTTGTTCGGCGACATTTTCGAACGTATCCGCGCCCAGTATGTCGAAGAGGTTGAGCCCGAAGAACTGATCGAGGCGGCCATTGATGGCATGTTGACTTCGCTTGATCCGCATTCGAGTTATCTTTCTCCTGACGACGCTGAACAGATGCGCGTGCAGACCCGGGGTGAGTTTGGTGGGTTGGGTATCGAAGTTACGCAGGAAGAAGGCTTTGTCAAAGTCGTCTCACCTATTGACGATACCCCCGCCGACGCAGCCGGAATCGAAGCCGGGGATTTCATTACCCATGTGGACGGTGAAAGTATTCTGGGCCTGACGCTGGACAAAGCGGTTGACCTGATGCGCGGCCCGGTCGGATCCGAAATTATCATCACCGTCGTACGCGAGGGTGAGCCTGATCCGTTCGATGTCACTATTATCCGTGATACAATCAAGTTGACCGCTGTGCGCGCACGGACCGAAGGCACCAGTGTCGTGCTGCGTGTAACCACGTTCAACGACCAGACCTTCCCGAACCTGCAGGAAGGATTGCAGGAACAGATTGCCGAAGCGGGTGGCATCGACAAGGTGAACGGTTTTGTTCTGGACCTGCGCAACAACCCAGGCGGCCTTTTGACTCAGGCGATCAAAGTCTCGGACGCGTTCCTGAACGAAGGCGAAATTGTTTCCACGCGCGGCCGCGACCCGAATGAGGGTGAGCGGTTCAACGCCACCCCCGGGGATCTGGCTGAAGGCAAGCCAATTGTGGTGCTGATCAATGGCGGCTCGGCCTCGGCATCCGAGATTGTGGCCGGTGCATTGCAGGATCATCGCCGCGCTATCGTTGTGGGCACCAAGAGCTTTGGCAAAGGATCCGTGCAGACGGTCATGCCGCTGCGCGGCGACGGCGCTATGCGCCTGACCACATCGCGCTATTACACGCCATCAGGACGATCAATCCAGGCCCTTGGCGTCAGCCCGGACATCATTGTTGAACAGCCTCGCCCTGCACCTGCAGAAGAAGAAGAAGAGAGCAACGGGCGTACCCGGTCCGAAGCTGACCTGCGCGGCAGTCTGAACAATGACAGCCTGAGCGAGGATGAAATCCGCCAGATCGAGGAAGATCGTGCAAGGGCCGAAGCAACCGCTGAGCTGAGGAAAGAGGATTATCAACTGGCATATGCCATAGACATCCTCAAAGGCTTGTCAGCGTTCACCCCGCACGGGCCGTCCCAATAACCAAACCAATGGGTCGCGTACAACGCGGCCCTTTTCTTTCTGTCTCGCGAGATTTCATTTCATCATCCAGCAGCGCAATCCGAAGGCGCCGCGCAGAGTGCGCATAACCGAATGGATGATCCGATTTCGCAAGCGTTTCAGCCGTCTCCGCGGCTTACCCGTCGGAACGCGCGTTTCAGCATATCCAGCTCCGCGCGCAAAAGGTCCACTTCCGCCCTGAGATCATCGGCGGCGGGCTCTCCTGCTATTATGGAGAAACTCCCAATTTTATCGACACTGCCTGCGTCGACTATGACGAAGCTGTGCACGCCTTCGGACAGGGCTGTGACGGGTACCTGCACATACAGATTCCATCCGTTGTCTGTAGGTGAAAGCTCAACACTCTCCAGAGCTTTGCCCAGATATCGAACCTCCAACTCTGGTTGCCGTTCGGCCTCAACATGGCCGTGCCAAATACCGTTTTCGAACTGAATGAAAGTCAGGGATGGTTGTGTCATCTTTGATCGTCTCACAAGTCCGCGCGATGGAAGCGGCAAAACGTAAGGTCTCGCACACTCATACGGTTCATCTGCGGTTTCTCAAAAATAAGATCCAGCCAGATCTTTTCGATCCGACGTTCATTCAGGGGCAGGTGAGCCAGGTCGAAATCAACTGCGTTCACGGTTTCAGAAGGGTCTAGCTGCCGCAAAACCTGCTCCATGTTGGGCCCGTGCTGAACATTGAGACGTGCAAACGCGCCAGACGGTTTCTCGCAGTCAATCAGAGTTTCCAACCGGATCAGATGCTCGCGTGTCAAGTCGCGGGCGACCTCACGCGGCAAATCGATTGATACCGACAGGAACGACCCCTCGAAGCCAAAGACCTCGACCTCCAGACTGAACGGGGCCAGATCACTTGCCCCCCGGTTGCGGATTTGCCGCACAGCGATTTCGGTCAACGGGCAGTCGTGAAATAAGCTGACCTGATCGTCCATTACCGTTTTACGGGGAACAGAGGCCATGCCGGATTGCAACAACGGCGCGCGCCACAGGTCGGGTCGCCAGCTCCAGTCGGTGCCGACAGGCCGGTGAAACTGAGTTGATCCTATTTTCGGGCGGAGCAAGCGCGCATCCGCCAGTTGGATCAGGCGATCCAGTTGTCCACGCAGACTGCGCGCCTGATCGCGTTTCATCCGCAACTCGGCCTGCGCTGAATCTGGCGCCTGCTGCACGGCCCGGCGCCAGCGGCCGAGCGTCCGGCGATGAATATAGCGATCCAGAATCCTGCGCATGGTCTCTTCGTCCGATAATGTCCTTCTTTAGTCAAAGAAATGAGTAGGAATAAACCCGCAATCACAAAAACACTACTTGAGCGCTACGTTTTCCGGTTGGTGGCTAAGCGTAAAAAAGATAGGTGCCGGATTAGGAGCCTGACCCCGTCAATTCTTGCAATACGTCGGGTCAATGCTTACCGTCTGTTTCCTAAAAATGGGTTACCCCTGAACAGCCAAACATCAGTTCAGCTATCGATAAGGCCAGGCTATGGAGCCCACATTATTTTCTTTTATTTGGAAGCATTCAAAAAAACAGCAACTTGTCCTGCTGCTGTTAACGGTCCTGTCTTTCCCGTTTCTGTATGCGTCGCTGGAGCTGCCTAAACAAATAATCAACGATGCCATCGGTGCGCCAGGCGATACGGTGACAATCTGGGGCATCACAGTGTCTCAGGTTCAGTACCTGATGATATTATGCTTTGCATTTCTGGCTACTGTAATTGCCAGCGGGTTGATGAAGATGCGCATCAATACGATGAAAGGCATCTTGTCCGAACGCATGCTGCGCCGTCTTCGCTATACCCTGATTCAACGCACGATGCGGTTCCCGAGATCCTATTTTGCTACCACCAGCCAAGGAGAGCTGGTCTCGATGATCACATCCGAGGCCGAGCCGATGGGCGGCCTTATGGGGGATGCGATCGCGCAACCGGTGTTTCAGTTTGGTCAGATGATGACAATCGTCACCTTTCTGTTCATGCAAAGCATCTGGTTCGGTCTGGCAAGCATCGCGCTGATCCCGCTTCAGGCCTGGTTAATTCCCAAGCTACAACGTCAGATCAACTTGCTGAACAAGGATCGTATTCAGGAGGTTCGGCGTCTGAGCTCGGAAATCGGGGAAAGTGCGGCGGGCATCAGTGACCTGCGCACGAATGGCGGTTGGCGGTATCGTCTGGCGCAGTTCAGTCACAGGCTGGGGACCTTGTTCGAGATCCGGTTCAAGATCTACAACAAGAAATTCTTTATGAAGTTCCTGAACAATTTGATCACTCAGATGACGCCATTCCTGTTTTATTCGGTGGGCGGATACCTGGCGATCACGGGCGAGGTGACAGTAGGTGCACTGGTTGCCGCGTTGGGCGCGTACAAAGACCTAAGCGGGCCCTGGAAAGACCTTCTGACCTACTACAACCAGGTACAGGACATGTCCCTGCGGTGGGAGGTGGTCACCGAAAGATTTGCCCCGGACAACATGATCCCCGAAGAGCTGTTCATCGGCGAGCCGGAAACCATCCCACATCTGACCGGTGATATCGAATTGCGCAATGTGACCGTTCGCGATGGCGATGGCAAAACCATTCTGGAAGACATTGATCTGACCATCCCGCGGGGCGCGCGTGTGGCAATTCAATCCACCCATGCGTCGGAACGTAGTGCGTTGGGCCAGTTGCTGACCCGCGAGGTTCTGCCTGTTCAGGGGGATGTGGTCATAGCTGGCCACAAGCTGGACGAATTGCACCAATCAGTTATCGCGGCCCGGATCGGGTATGCCTATTCACGCCCCTATCTGTTTGATGGGACTTTGGGCGATAACCTCATGATGCCGTTGCGCACCCATCCGCAGCACGAGGCAGATGCCATAAGAACCCCGTCCCGTCGTCAGATCGAGTCTGTTCGGGCGGGTAACCCACCGGATTCGCTGGAAGATGAGTGGATCGATCCGGGGCTTGCCGGTCTGGACGATATTGATGGAATACGTGACTGGTGGTTCCAGCTGGTGGAAGCCATGGGGATTGACGAGTTCATGTTCCGGCGCACTCTGCGCTCCCAGTTTGATCCAGAAATACACCCTGTACTGGCACAGGAAATAGTCAGGCTGAGAGAAACCATCGCAGAACGGCTGAAAGAAAAAGGATTGGATCGTTATGTCTATAGGTTCGATCCAAACCAGTTTAACCCGGCCGTCCCGCTTGGGGGCAACCTGTTGTTCGCGGCACCGTCGCGAGACATATCTCCAGACATTCTGGCCGGAGACGCGCGGTTCGTGCAATTGCTCAGCACCCATGATCTGGCAGATGACGCGATCAGCATATCGAATGCTGTCATGGATACTCTTGGCAAGACATTTGGGCGAGACGGGGCTGACCATCCTTTGTTTCTGCGGCTTGGCATGTCAAAGGACATGTATCATCGGCTGCTCGACATCCAGGACCGGCGCAAAGCCAAAGGGAATGCCGCGCTGAGCGATCAGGAGCGCGCCTTGCTACTGACAGTGCCTTTCCTTCTGACCGCGGAACAGATCGGCCCGGATTTCCCAGAGGAATACAAGGAAAAAATTCTTGCTATCCGCAAGACCCAGGCTGAACGGTTGCGTGGTGCCATGGACGGTTTGTTCATGTCTGTAGCGCCTGACATCTATGTGCCGCGCTTGACCGTGATGGAGAACGCGATCTATGGCCGGATATCGTTGATGGCGGGTGCCCATGCCGAAGATATCGAAGACATCGTTGCAGAGGCCATGAACGAAGCCGGTCTGCGCCGTCGGGCAGCGGCCATTATTTATGACCTTCCGTCCGGGCTGGGCGGCAACAACCTTCCAACCGTGTTTCAGGAGCGTGCCGCTTTTTCGCGCGCAGGCATCAAACGCCCCGACATCCTGATCCTGGACAAGGCACTAGCCAGCCACGACTCGGAAAGCCGGTTGCGCACGCGCCTGAAACTGCGGGAACTGCTGCCCGATTCCATCATGATATTCATGGAGGATCATTTTGCACATCCCGAAGCCTATGACTTGTTTGTGGAAATCAAGGATGGACGGATCGACGGCGTCTCGCGAAGCAGACCAGCGCATGAGGACAGCACGTCGGACGATCTGAGCCGGAAACTCGAGATCCTGTCAGCAACGCAGTTGTTTTCAGGCCTGGATGGCAGAAACCAGAGGCTGCTGGCGTTTTCGGCGCAATGGTACGAAGCCAGCGCCGGGCAAGTCATCTTTTCCCGCGGTCAGGCGCCGGATGCGGCCTATTTGTGCATTTCAGGACAGGCCAAACTGGATTGGTCCAACGAGGATGGAACGAAACGTACAATCTCGATCATAGAACCCGGTCGGCTTATCGGAGACCTGTCCATCATTACAGGGGAACCAAGGCAGCTGGATCTGGTCGCGACGGAAGATAGCAGCTTTTTGCGTATTGGCGCGGAAGAGCTGCGTGCCGTTGTTGAAAGCGATGCTTCGGTCGCTTTGCAGTTGCTGCAGACAGTTGCAGGGTATCTGACGACGCTTTCGAACAGAATCAGCGTGGCCCAGAACGCCGAAGACATGTTTCCGCCCGTGACAGATGAAACGGCGCAGGAAGGTATTGGTAAGAATGCCTAGTGCGTATTCAGCTCATGCGCGTTTGGTCGAAACAGCCCGCGCCAAACCCGAACTCTGGCGTCTATTGCTGGGGCTGGCATTGATCGCCGTTTTGGTCAGTGTTTTGAACCTGGTGTTTTTCACCGTGGTTGCGGGGTTGGGCTCAGCGAAGTGGGCTCAGGAACTTTTGCAAGGCAGCACACCTTTGGCGCTGCTTTTGTTGCTGGCCAGTTTCGGGTTCATCATTCTTGGCGTGGCAGTGGCCGCGCGTCAGCTGCAGCACCGATCCTTGGGATCAATTTTCGGCCAGCGGGGTCTGGTTGCGGCCCAATTTCTGAAAGTGCTGAAAGCCCTGCTTATCTTGGGCGCTGTCGGTGTCTTGCTACCGCCCTACGGTTTGGGGGGAGCTCTGTCAAAGAATCTGCCATTTTCAACATGGCTCTTGTTGCTTCCGGTTTCGGTATTGGTTGTCCTGATTCAGACCAGCGCCGAAGAAGTTCTGTTTCGAGGGTACATTCAGCAAGCCCTTGCCGCCAGGTTTCAATCGCCCGTCATTTGGATGGGGATACCGTCTGTTTTGTTTGCCGCTGGCCATTACACACCGGAACTGGCAGGAGAAAATGCAATTCTGTTTGTGCTGTGGGCATTAATATTTGGGATGCTTGCATCCGATCTCACAGCGCGATCAGGTACATTGGGGCCAGCTATCGCATTGCATTTCTTCAATAACATCATCGCATTATTGTTCGTTTCCTTGCCGGATAATCTGAGCGGGCTGGCGCTTTTCTCGCTTCCGTTCGATGCATCTGACGCCGAACAGCTTCGTCCTTGGCTGTTGGTGGATTTGGCGGTGATGTTCGTATGCTGGCTGGCGGCGCGGCTTGCGATCAGGCGTTGATTGCATTTCTTCCCGTGGCGTCTTATTTGACGTCAACACCGCACAAGCCAAGGTTCCGACATGAACTGGATCACAAACTACGTCCGCCCCCGGATCAACTCGATCTTCTCTCGCCGCGAAGTGCCCGAAAACCTCTGGCAGAAATGTGACGAGTGCGGAACGATGCTGTTTCATCGTGAACTAGCGGAAAATCAGAACGTCTGTACCCAATGTGACCATCACATGGCGATTACCCCACGCGAGCGGTTCAATCACCTGTTCGACGGCGGTATTTTCACTGAGGTTGCAGTGCCAGCGCCAAAAGAAGATCCCTTGCATTTCCGCGACCAGAAGAAATACCCCGAGCGTATGCGAGCGGCGCAGAAAAAGACCGGCGAAAAAGAGGCGATGCTGGTTGCCAAAGGCGAAATCGGACGCACGCCAATCGTTGCAGCAGCGCAGGATTTCTCCTTCATGGGCGGATCAATGGGCATGTATGTGGGCAACGCGATCATCGCGGCCGCTCAAGAAGCGGTTAAGCTAAAGCGCCCACTGATCCTGTTCTCGGCAGCGGGTGGAGCGCGGATGCAGGAAGGCATTCTCAGCCTGATGCAAATGCCGCGCACAACCGTGGCCGTCGAAATGCTGAAAGAAGCAAATCTGCCCTATATCGTTGTGCTGACCCATCCCACCACCGGTGGTGTGACGGCGTCATATGCGATGTTGGGCGATGTCCACATCTCTGAACCGAACGCGCTGATCTGCTTTGCCGGTCCCCGAGTTATCGAGCAGACGATTCGCGAAAAGCTGCCCGACGGCTTCCAGCGGGCCGAGTACCTGCTGGATCACGGGATGCTGGACCGTGTCACCAAACGTACCGAGATGCGTGACGAACTGATCACCATCACCCGGATGCTGATGAACCAACCGCCGGCGATCAAAGGTGACCTGCCAGCACCGGCACCGGATGAAACGGCCAAGGTCGCGCAGGCCGAAGAGACCGGGAAAAAATGAACACCAAGACATCTGACGCCATCCTCGACCGGATGATGGCGCTACACCCCAAGATCATTGATTTGACCTTGGATCGCGTCTGGCGATTGCTGGCCGCCTTGGACAATCCGCAGCTCAAGCTGCCACCGGTTATCCATATTGCCGGGACCAATGGCAAAGGCTCGACCCAGGCAATGATCCGGGCGGGCTTGGAAGGGGCAGGGCGTTCCGTTCATGCCTACACTTCGCCCCATCTAGCGCGATTTCACGAACGTATCCGGTTGGCGGGCGAACTGATTTCGGAACCCGGCCTGACCGCGGTTCTGGATGAGTGCTACGCGGCGAACGGCGGCGAAAACATCACGTATTTCGAGATCACAACCTGCGCTGCCTTGCTGGCCTTCTCTCGCTGCAAAGCGGATTACACTCTGCTCGAGGTCGGTTTGGGCGGACGGCTGGATGCAACAAATGTGATTGATGAACCGGCGGTGACAGTCATTACGCCTGTTTCAATCGATCATGAACAGTATCTGGGCGACACCTTGGGAAAGATTGCCGCCGAAAAGGCGGGCATTATCAAACCCGGTGTGCCATGCATCGTCGGCCCGCAGGAAGACGAGGCACTGGAGGTGATCGAGTACACAGCCGCCCGGTTGGGCGCACCGCTACTTGTACATGGCCAGCATTGGCACGTTCATGAAGAAAACGGGCGCTTGATCTATCAGGACGAAACCGGGTTGCGTGATCTGCCGCTCCCCAACCTGCTGGGTGCACATCAGTTCCAGAATGCCGGTGCTGCCTTGGCGGTTCTGCGTCATCTTTCAATGGGTGACACTGCCTACGAGGCTGCCGTGTCCAATGCCAATTGGCCCGCGCGTATGCAACGTCTCAAAACCGGCCCGCTGACCGAGCAAGCCCCCCAGGTCGAACTGTGGCTGGATGGAGGGCATAACGCGGCCGCAGGCATCGCGCTTGCCGATGTGCTGGCAAAGATGCCGCAACGCCCTACGCACATAATCTGCGGTATGCTCAACACGAAAGACGTGACTGGGTACCTCGCGCCACTGTCAAGACAGGTTGCAAGCCTGACCGCCGTCTCCATACCGGGCGAGGCGGCCACGCTCAGCGCCGAAGAAACCGCCGCCGCTGCCACCAAAGTTGGCCTGCCTTCTTCAGTCGCTGCAAGTGTTTCGGAAGCGTTGAAGACAATCACGGACAAAGACCCACAGGCGCGTGTCCTGATCTGCGGCTCCCTTTATCTTGCCGGAAACATCCTGCGCGAAAACGGTTAAGCTTCATCTTTTCGCAAATACTCCGGGGGAGGCGCGCGCAGCGCGACGGGGGCAGAGCCCCTACTTCCCCCAGTTCTGGTCCTGCATTTCCCGCAGGCGCGATGCAGTACGCTCAAACTCAAAGGTGCCTTCTCCTTCGACATACAACATCTCGGGTTCCGCCGCAGCCGAGCAGATCAACCGAACTTTTGCCTCGTAGAGCGCATCTATCAGGATGACAAAGCGCTTGGCTTCATTGAAGTTATTTCTCGACAAACGGGGGATATCCTCAAGCACCAACACTTTAATTGCTTCTGCGATAGCCAGATAGTCCGCCGGTCCCAGCATCCGGCCACACAGGTCATAAAACGAAGCCCGTGCAACCCCGTTGCGAAATGCTGGCAGTTCGACAGCGCGGCCTTTGACCTGCAATATCAACGGATCGGCAGGTCCGCCTGCAAGATCGTTCCAGACATCCCGAATTTTCTGCCGCGCCTCAGGCCCGATGGGCGTAAAATAGACCGGGGCACCCTCTAGTCTGTTCTGACGGTAATCCGTGGGCGATACCAGTTCCCATACCTGCAACTGGTCTTTGATATGGGCAATAAAAGGCAGGAACAATTGCCGGTTCAACCCATCCTTATACAGCTCGTCCGGATGCCTGTTCGACGTGGTCACAACGACAACACCACCTTCGTGCAGCAGGTCAAACAAGCGGCCGACGATCATCGCATCCGTAATGTCAGTGATCTGCATCTCGTCGAAAGCCAGCAGGCGGACGGATTTCACCACTTCTTTCGCCACAGGTGCCAGAGCATCTTCTACATTCTCTTTTCGGGCCTTGTGCATTCCGGCATGGATTTCCTGCATGAATGCATGAAAGTGAACGCGCCGTGCGGGGACTTCACCCAGCGTGTCGACGAACATGTCCATCAGCATCGATTTACCACGTCCGACGCCACCCCACAGGTACAGGCCTTTAGGCGGAGGCGGAGCCTTGCGGAAAAACCCTCGTTTTACCGGCTCGGCCAGTGCCGCAAGGATGCGCTCAAACTGGTGTAACACGGCTTCTTGAGCGTCGTCACGCGTCAGAGTTCCATCCTCGACGCGGGCTTCGTAGTGCGAAATCAGATCCGTCATGACCAAGAGCCTTACCCATGACCCAGCCCGTTGAAAAGAAGACATTTCCCTGACGTATCAAATTTGCTTATCCGTGGCCGCAAATCTGTTGAATTGACGGGACTTGTAAATGCAGTACGGTCCGTCGGACCAAACTACCCGAGGTCGCAATGCCGCAACCCACCCGCATGTTGAACCCGATCCTGATCGTTGGATGCATCATCATCACGGTCAGCTTTGCCGTGCGCGCGTCTTTCGGCGTGTTTCAGATTCCGATCGCCAGCGAATTTGGCTGGCTGCGCACGGATTTCTCACTGGCGATTGCAATCCAGAATCTGGCTTGGGGTATCGGCCAGCCGATCTTTGCAGCTATCGCGGAAAAAGTAGGAGACCGAAAGGCCATTATCCTTGGCGCTTTGACCTACGCTGCCGGTATGGTGCTTTCGGCCTGGTCCGTCACACCTCTTGAACACCAAGTCTATGCGTGGCTGGTGGGGTTTGGCATTGCCGGAACCGGGTTCGGCGTGGTTTTGGCTGTGGTCGGTCGCGCGTCCTCTGATGAAAATCGGTCCATGTCGCTGGCCGTCGTTACAGCTGCGGGCAGTTTCGGACAGGTTCTGGGCGCTCCGACAGCTGAGTGGCTGTTGTCATTCTTGCCCTGGCAACAGGTCTTCGTCGTGTTTGCCGCTGCGATTCTTGCACTAGTATTGACCCTGCCTTTCATGCGGGCGCCTCAGCCAGCTTCAAAGGCAGAGTTTCAAGAAAGCATGGGTAAGATTCTGGGCAAGGCGTTCCGAGATCCTTCTTACGCTTTGATATTTATTGGGTTTTTTAGCTGCGGTTACCAGCTTGGATTTATCACCGCTCATTTTCCGGCATTCGTAACCGAAATGTGCGGCCCGATCGAACCCGGCAGCGTGCTGTATTCCATCGGCATCACATCCACGTCCGCGCTTGGCGCGGTATCGATTTCACTGATTGGTTTGGCCAATATCGCCGGGACTCTTTTGGCGGGTTGGGCAGGTAATCATTTCCCTAAGAAATACCTGCTGGCCTCGGTCTATGCCGGTCGAACGCTTGCTGCGGCGTTGTTCATCATTTTCCCGATAACGCCGCTGTCCGTCATTACATTCTCGCTGGTGATGGGGTCGCTTTGGTTGGCCACCGTTCCGCTCACGTCGGGTCTTGTCGCGCACCTCTATGGTTTGCGTTACATGGGAACACTCTATGGCATAATCTTCTTCAGCCATCAGGTTGGCAGCTTCCTGGGCGTCTGGCTGGGTGGGCGCATGTATGACCAGTATGGTGACTATGCCCTGGTCTGGTGGATCGGTGTGGCAATTGGGGCCTTCAGCGCCATCGTTCATCTACCGATCCGAGAAAACCGTCTGGCAGTCCCTGCCTGAAGTGACGTTTCGCGCTCGACCTACGTGTACGTGCCAGCGGTAATGCCGCGTGGGGTGTTAATCTAGCCAGCTCGGTCCGGAAACAATCCGGCAAGGCCTTCGGCCGAGGCGGCACAGACGCCACGCTCGGTGATAAGCCCGGTCACCAGCCGGTTGGGTGTGACATCAAAGGCAGGATTGCCACCCTCTGTATCGTTCGGGGTGACGCGAACATCGGCAATATCCCCTTGGCCGTTCACGCCCATGACATGGGTCACTTCTTTTGTATCACGTTCCTCGATCGGTATTTCCGTCACTCCATCCCGAACCGTCCAGTCGATCGTAGGCGAGGGTAGGGCAACATAAAACGGAACCCCGTTGTCCCGCGCCGCCAAGGCCTTCAGGTAGGTGCCGATTTTATTGCAGACGTCGCCTTGTGCCGTGGTCCGGTCTGTACCGGTGATGACGGCGTCAACCAAACCATGTTGCATCAGGTGACCGCCTGCATTGTCCACGATGTAACGATGGGGAATGCCGTGTTCGCCAAGTTCCCAGGATGTCAGCGCCCCCTGATTTCGTGGCCGGGTCTCATCCACCCAGACATGAAGCGGAATGCCCGCGTCATGCGCGTGATACATCGGGCTTGTCGCCGTTCCCCAATCCACCGTTGCTAGCCAACCGGCATTGCAATGCGTCAATAGCCGCACCGGTTCACCTGCGGGCTTTCGGGCTGCAATTTCTTTGATCAGTTGCAGCCCATGGCGACCTATCGAGGCATTGATCTCAACATCTTCGTCAGCAACCTCCTGTGCCATTGCCCAGGCCCGTTCGGCACGGTCACTTGGGGCAAGTGGCATCAGCGCGTCGCGGCATCTGTCCAAAGCCCATCGCAGGTTGATTGCCGTTGGCCGGGTCGCGTGCAAAACGTCATATGCGGCATCGAACGAAGCGTCAGAGCTGTCACGGGACATCTGTTCGGCAATTCCAAACGCGGCTGTTGCACCGATCAGTGGCGCACCCCTAACCCACATGTCGCGGATCGCTGTCGCAAATTCATCCAGCGTTTTCAGGGTAACCACCCGAAAGTCATGGGGCAGCCAACGCTGGTCGATAATCCGAACCTCACCTGCCGATTTGTCCCACCAAATCGACCGGTAATGAGCACCCAGTACTTTCATAATTCGGTCTCCGTTTGCGAATAGCCTGATCAGAAGTCTTTCGCAGCCTGCGTTCTTTCGGCGGGCTTGTAAACGGGCGTTTCTGGTTACCGGCTGGCATTTTAGCTTGCTGGTGACTGCACTTACCCGCGGGTCGCAGCGCGAATTTCCCGCTCCAATGCGTCCAAGAACCGTGAGCGATCTGCTTTGCTGAACGGTCGGCCGCCGCCTCCGGCCCCCAATGGATTGGCGGCCCGCAGGTCAGCCATCAAATCACGCATTGCCAATTGCTGGCCAATGTTGGCTGCTGTAAAGGACTCGCCGTTGGGGCGCAAAACTCGGGCACCTGTTTCGACGCATTTCGCGGCCAGAGGGATATCAGAGGTCACAACTATATCCCCTGCGCCACAGCGTTCTGCAATCCATTTGTCCGCTTCATCAGCACCTTCCGAAACCACGATGACCTGTACAAGCGGGTTTGCTGACGGTCGAAGACCGCCATTCGACACCAGTGCCATAGGCACCTTGTGTCGTGTTGCAACCCGTTCGGCCTCGGCCTTTACAGGGCAGGCATCGCCATCGACATACAGCGTTGTCACGCCTTTTTGGCCTCTTTTTTCTCTGGTTGAGCAGGTTTCTTCCGCACCTTGAATTCGTCCGGGATCGGCATCCGGTTGAAAGCATCCAACCCGGCGATCTTGTAAGCCTCGGCCAGAGTTGGATAGTTGAACGTGTTCTGAACGAAGTAATCGACAGTGCCCTTTAGATTCAGCACCGCCTGAGCGATGTGGATCAGCTCAGTCGCACCTTCGCCCACAATCTGCACGCCCAAGACACGGCGGGTCTTCAGTGAAAACAGCATCTTCAGCATGCCGTGTTCCAGACCCATGATATGCCCGCGCGAGGTTTCGCGGAATCGGGCCACGCCGACCTCATACGGAATGCCACGTTCCTGAAGTTCTTCCTCGGACATGCCGCAGGTGGAAATTTCGGGAACCGAGTAGATGCCATAGGGGTACCATGGGCTTTCTGGCAGTGTAGGTGTCTCGAGCGCATGGCAGGCAGCCACACGCCCTTGCTGCAATGAAGTCGAGGCCAGCGAAGGGTGACCGATCACATCCCCGGTCGCGTAGATATGCGGAACCGCGGTCTGATATGTCTTGCGGTCTACCTTGATCCGGTTACGGTGATCGGTTTCCAGTCCGACTGAGTCCAGATTGAGTTTCGATGTTGCGCCCATGCGCCCGGCTGCAAACAGCAGCATTTCGGCCCGCACGTGACGCCCGTTTTCAAGGGTCACTTCCACATGCTCGCCCGCATCTTCAATCTTTTCGACAGCTGACCCTAAACGCAGATCAACACCGTTTTCGCGGATCTGATGGGTGAAATCATGAATCAATCGGCTATCGATGAAGTCCAGAAACGTATCCCGCGGCTCGATCAGCGTCACCCGAACGTCCAGCGCCGAGAACATCGTGGCGTATTCGACCCCAATGACCCCGGCACCGATAACAACCAGTGAACGCGGGATTTCTGCCATTTCCAGAAACTCGTCGCCATCGACCACGGTCTTGCCGTTGAATGGAACATAGTCGGGGCGATAGGTCTTGGTCCCCGTTGCAATCAGAAACTTGGCGGCCGTTACACGTGTGGTCTCTCCGGCATCAGTGGCGACTTCCACTTCGTGTGGTCCGACAAACTTGGCTAAACCGTCCAGAGTATCGACGTGGTTCCGGTTGAACTGATGTTCCAGCACGTCGACTTCGTGATCGAGCGTCATATGCAGGCGCGCTTTCAGATCATCGGCGCGGATCTGGTCCTTGACCCGATAGGAACGGCCATAAAAGCTGCGCTCGCGCCAGCCCGACAGGTTCAGAACCGTTTCGCGCAATGTCTTGGATGGGATAGTTCCGGTGTGAACGGACACCCCACCAAAACGGTCTTTTCGGTCAATCACCAGAACCCGTCGCTTGAGCTTGCCAGCCTGAATGGCCGCAGAACGCCCCGAAGGCCCGGACCCGATGATGACCAGATCATAGTCGTATTTGCTCATATCTCAGTCTCCGTACAGCGCTTCGGCGTGGAAAACGATGTGATCTTCCATGAAGGTAGATACGAAGAAATACGAATGGTCATACCCCGGCTGGAGGCGGAAGGTTGCTTGCTGGCGACGCTCAGCGATGGCTTGGGCAAGCGCTTCTGGGCGCAGCAGGTCCATGAACTGATCATTGGTGCCCGTATCGATCAGGATGGGGCCGTCGAAACCGGTTTCTTTCATCAACAGGGAAGCATCGTGTTTGGCCCAAAGGGATTCATCATCCCCCAGATACGCGCCCAGCTGTTTGCGCCCCCAGTCAGCGCCCGTCGGGTTCGCGATGGGTGCGAAGGCCGAAACCGAGCGGTACCGTCCTGGAAGGTTCATGGCCATCGTCAATGCACCATGCCCGCCCATGGAATGACCCGTAATGGCCTGACGTTCGCTATCGATGGCAAAGCTTTCGAACAGCAGGGTAGGCAATTCGTCGGCAATGTAGTCCCACATCCGGAAATGCGGTGCCCAGGGCTCCTGCGTGGCGTTCACGTAGAACCCAGCGCCCTGACCCAAATCGTAGTCGTCATGATCCGCAACACTTTTACCGCGTGGCGAAGTGTCGGGAAATACCACTGCAATGCCTTGTTCCGCAGCCCAAGCTTGTGCGCCGGCTTTTGTCATCGCGTTTTCATGGGTGCAGGTCAGACCAGACAGATACCACAAGATCGGAACCGGGCCATCTTTCGCCTCGGCCGGAAGAAAAAGGCCAAACGTCATGTCGCATTGGCATGTCGACGAAGCATGGCGATACACGCCTTGCACTCCGCCGAAACAGGCATTTTCCGAAAGGGTTTCCATTAGGCATCGTCCTTATTCTAGAGTCGCAACATGGCTAACGATCCACGGACCCGGCGTAAAGTCCGAGTGCCTTTGGAGTGAGTATTTTTGAAAGGGTGAAGGTCAGGGGGCACCTAGAGCCGCAATAACAAGTGGTATGGTGACAATGCTGACGAGCGTCGACAGTAAAATAGCAGCCGAGGCGCGCTGTGGGGCAATGCCGTAATGCGCGGCCAGCATATAGACATTTCCTGCTACGGGCAGAGCTGCTGCTGCAATTGCAACGCTTGCCGGGAATGTTTCGATCGGGATCAGCCAGATCAGGGCGATTGCTACGAAAAGCGGGTGGAGCACTAGTTTGCAGAAACTCAACCAGGCTGCGATCTGAAATCTTTCCGCGGATTTGCCAGCAAGGGACGCACCGATTGCAAAAAGCGCTCCGGGGGTTGCGGCACCACCGAGGATGGTCAGAAAGTTGTTCAGCGGATCGGGAACCGGGATTTGCAGGGATGACCAGACGAGCCCGGCAGAGATCGAGACAATCATCGGGTTCTTGAGCAGACCCATTCCAATCAGTTTGAATGTGGCTGGGGTCAGCCTTCCGTCGCGACCACCGTTGATCAGGATCACGATCAGAGACGAGAATACCACCAGATCTACGGTCAGGACCAGCATGACCGGACCAATAGCGGCTTCGGTGAACAGCAGCGCGAGCATCGGCAGGCCAAGAAAGCCAACGTTCCCAATAGCAGCGCATTGTGCCTCAACCGCCGAAGTAGGCACGTCCAGGCCGCGTATCCACGCAACGCAAGTTGCTATGCCATAAACAGCAGCGGTTCCAATGAGATAACCGAAGATCAGTCTTGCGTTGAAAATCTCTGCAAAGGGTAGGGTCGCCGCAAATCGAAAAAGCATTGCCGACAGCGCGAAGAAGAAGACGAACTTGGTCAGGTATGCGGTTGCTTCGGCCGTAAAGAACCGTGTGCGCCCAGCCCAAAAGCCAAGGCCGATGATTGCAAAAAAGGGAAGTGTACGCAAAAAGATATCGGCCATGGGCCAAGTCCTAGCACGGTTTAGAACCGTCGCAAGAGCTCAACACCCCAAATTGGGCGAGGTCAGAGTTAAAGGGAATACGAGAATCCTTGTACCTGAACCGAACGGTTTATAAACTGTGACAGGTATTGATCGAGGAGATGACATGACCCAGACCGCCACCATCCTGCGCACAGGCCGAAAGTTTGATCAGGTTTTGCGCGGGGCCCGAGAGGTTTTCATGGCGGACGGATTCGAGGGCGCAAGCGTGGATGACATTGCCCGCGCGGCTGGAGTGTCAAAAGCAACCTTGTACAGCTATTTTCCGGACAAGCGCCTTTTGTTCATGGAAGTTGCACAAACGGAATGCTGTCTTATGGCCGAACGGGTCGTCGCGATGATCGACGAGACCAAACCCGCACGAGAAGTTTTGATGATCGCGGCCACACAGTTGACGGCGTTTCTGGTTTCAGATTTCGCGCAGCAGGTTTTCCGCATTTGTGTTGCCGAACGAGACCGGTTTCCGGAACTTGGCCGCGCATTTTACGAAGCGGGGCCGCAAAACGGCCAGCGTCAAATGGCAGAATACCTTGAAAAAGCCGTGGCTAAAGGTGAGTTAGCAGTTGAAAATGTCCAAATAGCGGCTGAGCAGTTTTCCGAGCTTTGCAAAGTACGGATCTGGACCCGGGCTGCATTTGGAATACAGAATTCATTCAGCAATGAAGAAATCGCTGAAGTAGCGACACAAGCCGTGGACATGTTTCTTGCCCGGTATGGGGTCTGATCCAAGAAAGAAATGGCCCATATCCGGATCAGGGATACAGGCCATTGCTCACACACCAGAACACTCGATGCAGTTCAGCTTACTGAGATAAGTCTTTTCAAACTCTTTATTTGTCGAACTATTGGCGTGGCTTGGGACCCAACATTGGCCGGAAAGAAAAGCAGGTCAGCGTTCAAACTTGTTGCCCAGCTTTTTACGCTTCAACGCGTTAGCAACAGGCCAAGCCAGAAAGAAAACCAGCACAGAGCAAGGCTGATCAGAATATTGCCTGCTGCCAAAAGCAATGTGCGCTCGCGGTGAAGTTCGAGCGATTGGTAGGCAAAGCTGGAGAAGGTTGTAAAACCACCGCAAAACCCGAAAACAAGGCGTTTTTGGTCCTCGGGAATGTCTACTGGACCTCCTAAAAACCCAACCCAGATCCCCAGCAGCAAGCTACCCAACACATTTACGAGCAAGGTTGCTAGTGGCAAGTCGTGCCGAATCTTCAGCGCCAGCCAATGGCGCATCACAGCCCCCAGACCTCCGCCCAACGCGAACATGGAATGAAGATACACTTCGCTCATGACGGCGTCTTTTCGGAATGAAAATGCCGTCCAAGTCTTTCACCAAACAGCGCGGCAGCAAGGCCAAATGAAACTTCAAGCCCGATTGCCAGGGAGGTTACCCATAGGCCGCCGTCGGCTATTCGTTCAAGATCTGCAACAAAAGACGAAAAGGTCGACAATCCACCGCAAAACCCGACGGCGCCAAGATGCAGAACATGCGCGTGCACCTTATTGCGCACGGAATACAGCCAGCCCAGAACAAAACAGGCGACTACGTTGATGCCAAAAGTCGAGGTGAGAAAGCTTAGGCCTGGGATCTCTAGTGTAAACGCCTCACGCAACAACGACCCAAGTGCACCGCCTGCGAAGACGGATAGAAACATCACGCTTTTTCGGTCATGCCAGAGGTGGGATTGTGTGTTTGCCAAGGATCGGCCCTTTGTCGTCCGTTGAGCATGATTTATCTGGTGGTTGCATTGGGTTCAACAGTTGGGCGGTTCGTAACATGATTTCACGTTTGCGTCCCTCAGCAGACATTTTTCCGCAGGCACTTGAAATAAAAATTCAATCTGTTTCACGTTGAGTTCTGACAGCATGGCTCATCAGCCCAATAGAAACACAAGGAGTTTGGAACATGATTGTCCGCAGAATTTTCTTTTTTCTGAGCTGTGTCTGTCTGCCGTTAGTTCTGATCCTTGGGTTCTTCTGGTCGCCTGCGCTTTGGCTTCTGATCATTTTGGTGCCGTACGCGATCATCGGTCTTTATGATGTTCTGACGACCAGGCATAACGTCCTGAACAATTACCCGGTTCTTGGGCATTTCCGGTACATGCTGGAATTTGTAAGCCCGGAAATTCGCCAATATTTTGTGGAAACCAACGAAAGCGGACGGCCTTTCAACAGGATTGTCCGAGGGCTGGTTTATTCTCGGGCCAAGGGGCAGGTGGACACACAGGCGTTCGGCACGCAATACGACATTACCGAAACCGGGTATCATCGCGCCAACCACTCACTAGCCCCCAAACATGTAGACAAAAGTGAAGAACGCATAATGCTGGGGGGTCCGCAATGTACGCAACCTTACAGCGCCTCACGCCTTAATGTGTCTGCCATGAGCTTTGGCGCGCTCAGCGCCAATGCCATCCGCGCGCTGAACGGAGGAGCCAAGGATGGGGGGTTCGCGCATAACACCGGAGAGGGTGGGCTGTCACCGCATCATCTGGCCGAAGGCGGGGACATCATCTGGCAGATCGGGACGGGTTACTTCGGGTGCCGGACCCCTGCTGGTGGATTTGACAAGGACAAGTTTGCCGAAAAGGCAGGAAGGGACGTGGTCAAGGCTATTGAGATCAAGCTGTCACAAGGTGCAAAGCCCGCCCATGGCGGTGTTCTGCCTGCAGCCAAAGTCGATGCCGAG
The DNA here is from genome assembly GCF_056531345.1 of Ruegeria sp. N7. NCBI lineage: Bacteria > Pseudomonadati > Pseudomonadota > Alphaproteobacteria > Rhodobacterales > Roseobacteraceae > Ruegeria > Ruegeria sp. N7. Next base: position 114,976 of record NZ_JBQFLR010000006.1, read on the forward strand.
ATTGCCGAGATACGGGGAGTGCCCGAACATCAGGATGTGATTTCTCCGCCCACCCATAGTGCCTTCGATGGGCCCACAGGTTTGATGCATTTTGTCCAGCACCTGCGAGAAATGTCAGGTGGCAAACCTGTCGGGTTCAAGCTGTGCATCGGCAGGCCGTCCGAATTCATGGCGATCTGTAAAGCAATGCTTGAAACGGGTATCTTGCCGGATTTCATCACAATTGACGGGGCAGAAGGGGGCACGGGCGCAGCCCCGGTGGAATTCACCAACCGGTTGGGTATGCCCCTGAACGAAGCCTTGATCTTTGTCAGCAACTGTTTGCGTGGTGTCGGAGTGCGTGACAAGATCCGGATCATCTGTTCCGGAAAAGTGGCGACCGGTTATGACATGGTCGAGAAGTTGGCGCTTGGTGCCGACATGTGCAACTCGGCGCGCGCGATGATGTTTGCGGTGGGTTGCATCCAGGCATTGCATTGCAACACAAACCGTTGTCCGTCAGGGGTGGCTACACAAGATCCCATCCGCGGGCGCGCTGTGAATGTGCCGCAGAAACGCCGGCGTGTTCATCGCTATCACGATGCCACACTGGAAAGTTTCCGCGAGCTTTTGGGCGCGATGGGCAAGGAAAAAGCGTCCGAGTTACATCCCCGTGATATCCTGCGCCGAACTGCGGACGAGCATGAGCGTACCTATGCCGAGCTTTATATTTATCTGGAGGACGGTGCCTTGTTAAAGGACGACATTCCCGAAGAATTTGCAGATGATTGGAACCGAGCTTCGGCCGCACAATTCTGAAAACCACATTAGGTAGCGCGATGATTGGTAATGTGAAAGCGCGGCCGTAATTGCCCGCTTTTTCCGCCGTCTTATGCAACTTTCGTTATCTGGGAATGGATCGCGGGTTGTTTGCCACGTGGGTATTGATCTTGCGAATGCTCCATTCAACAGAATCTCTCATCGCGCGCCCCAACGCCAGGTCAAATGCATTGATCAGATCCGGCGTCTGATCGCTTGCCGCCACGACGTTTTCTTGGAACGAGCTGGATGCAACGATTTTATCTTCGTATTCGTCGATCACCTTGATGTTAATACGAACTTCGACGCGAATTTTGGCTCCGTTCTCGGTATTTTCGATCACGACCCCCTGAAACTCTCGAAGGTCCGGGGCTATTACATAATCGGCCCGCAGGCCAACGGTTGAGCGTCCAACAGCTGCGACTTTGCCCGAGTTCTCAAAGCTTTCAACCAACAAGGTTTGAACGATCAAGGGCGCGCGATCCACCCAGCGGGCGCGGGGCAAATATTGAACCTGCAACGAGGTGGGCTGAATGGCAATCTGGTCCGTGTTTACAGCGGCAGTTGCCGTGGGTTCCTGAACGACGATCTGCTTTTCAATCCTGGGCAGCGCCGAGGAAAACGTGCTTTTTGGGGTCAGCAGATACAAATCATTCGGTTTCGCCGCTTGTTGCAACGTGCCCAGACCAGCGCAGCCGCCAAACAACGCGACCATCAACATTGCAAGTGCAGGCTTGATCATTGACGGAACTCCGATGCTTGGGTGCCCAGAAGGAAACGTGCCGGATCGCGTTCAACTTTGTCTACGAGGCGATCCAGACTGATAACAAGACGCTGGGATTCTTCGATGAAACGAACAAACTGAGGCAACCCGACCCGCAGGAAGTCTGACACTTGTCGGCGGTTGCTCTGAACAATGCCGTCGATGGTTCCCAGCAATTCGGACGCGGAATTTGACGCGCTCAGGACGTCGTCCGAGATCTGGTCGATCTTTTCCGTTATGCCCGCGACGGTTTCAGTCACCTGATTGGCCGCCTTCCGGACATCTTCCGCAACAGGTGCCACGTCTTCCTCCATGACACGATTTGCAGAGTCAAAAGCGGATTCTGCCGAAGCCAGCGCCCCCTTGGCGGACTCCATCGTCGTAGTAATCGAACCAAGCGTCGAATTGGCGTTCATCACGGTTTCGTTCACAATTCCAAGGGTAACGCTGCCTTCATCAGACAAAACGGTCAATCGTTCAGCCAGTTGCGAGCCTCGCTCTATGAAAGGCTTCACGTCCTGCTGCAAAATGCGGTCCGCCGTCTGAAGGGTTGTTTTAGCTTCGTCCAGCGCTGTCTTGGCGGACTCGGATGCTGTTTTGACAGCTTCCAGTGTTTCAGAGCCGGTCTTGAGCGTTGTTTGCGCAGTTTCGATCAGCGGGTCCAGCCGCTTTGAAAACGCGCCAACATCCTGCGCAGCGCTGCCGATGTCATTTGCCACGGATTCAAAACTTGTCAGTGTATTGTCCAGTTTACCTGTGGCCGAAGCAAGATTATCCAGAATACCGCTCACAGCTTCCCTGTTTTTGTCATCGACGACTTTGTTCAGGTTTTCCAAAAGCGTTACGGCTTCATCCAGAACTTTTGGCGCGCCTTCGAACAGGGATTGAATTGTGCTTCGTTTGCTCTTGATAATGCTCTTTTGTGGCAATCGTTCGGCGTTAGCGGATCCCCCTGTCAGTTCGACATAACCAACACCAGTCACACCAAGTGACTGAAGCTGTGCGATTGTATCATTGGTTATCGGAATGTCTGCGTCCACTTCGATCCGCACGCGAACCTTTGACGGATCATTATCATCCAGTTGCAAGGAAACGACCTGCCCGACCGGCAGGCCGTTGAAGTTCACGCCGCTGGCTGCCGACAGACCTGCGACATTGTCAAATAGTACATCGTAATAAGCGTATTGGCGCGTGATCTCAAACTTGGCGAGCCACAGGAAAAAGCCGAATGCGCCCAGCAACCCTGCAAGAGTAAACGCGCCGATCAGGATGTAGTTCGCCCGGGTTTCCATTGCCTTTACCTGTTTTGCCCCTTCTGTTGCGCCGCGCGGGCGCGGGGGCCTGTGAAGTATTCCTGTACCCAAGGATGGTCGACCTTGGTCATGTCCTCAATCGGACCTTCAACCAGTACGCGCTTTTCTGCAAGCACTGCAACGCGGTCGCAGATCGCGTAAAGACTGTCCAGATCATGGGTGACCATGAAAACGGTCAACCCAAGTGCCTGCTGTAATTCGCCGATCAGTTCATCATACGCCGCTGCGCCGATCGGGTCCAATCCTGCGGTTGGTTCGTCCAGAAAAACGATCTCGGGGTCAAGGGCCAGCGCCCGAGCCAGCGCAGCGCGCTTGCGCATGCCACCCGACAGTTCTGACGGAAACTTGCCGCAACTCAGCTGTGGCAGTCCCACGAGGCTGATCTTCAACGCACCCAGAGACTCCATTAGTTTTTCGCTGAGACCTGTGTGTTCCCGCAACGGAGCCATCACGTTTTGCAGCACGGTCAGTGACGAAAACAGTGCCCCGTCCTGAAAGGCAACACCCCAGCGGCGTTCGATCCTGCGGCGGTCATCCTCTGGGCCATTCAGAACATCGACGCCCAGCACCTCGATTTCTCCGGCGGCGGGTTTGTTCAGCCCTACGATAGTTCTGAGTAATACGGATTTACCGGTGCCCGACCCGCCAACGATTCCCAGAACTTCTCCCTTCCAGACATCAAGATTCAGGTTTTCGTGTACCACCTGGGTACCGAACTGAGTTCGGAGCCCGCTTACACGAATGACAGCCTCACGGTCTGTAGTTGTGGCGACTGATGGCTGTGGTGTATCCCCGGTCATGTCATATTCCGATTTCTGAGAAGAAGATCGAAAACAAAGCGTCGATTGCGATCACCATGAAAATGGATTGAACAACTGATGCTGTCGTACGTTGACCGACACTTTGGGCGGACCCTTTGACCTGCATTGCCTGCCAGCAGGCAATAACGCCAATAACGAGCGCAAAGAACGGAGCTTTGATAAGACCGACCGCCAATTGCCAGACGTCGGTGTTTTCCTTCAAGCGAGTAAGAAACATGCCGGGGCTTACCCCCAGGTCGATCCAGCTCATCAATGCGCCACCAAACAGACCCGCGATATCGGCGACAAATCCCAGTATGGGCAGCATGATCAACAAGGCCAAAACGCGGGGAATGACCAAAACTTCGATCGGGTCCAGACCCAGCGTTCGCATTGCGTCGATTTCTTCCTGCACTTTCATCGAACCGATAGATGCGGTGAATGCAGAACCCGAGCGCCCGGCAACGATTATAGCAGTCAGCAATATGCCCAGTTCACGCAGAACCGAGATCGAGATCAGCTCGACAACGAATATCTCAGCTCCAAATTGCTTCAACTGGGTTGCGCCCTGAAAGGCCAGTACGACACCGATCAGAAATCCCATAAGGGCCACGATTGGCAGTGCTTTGAACCCGGTCTCTTCCATGTGTGTGACCAGCGCTGCCTTGCGCAGTCGCCATGGCATGACAATGGTACGAAACAGCCGATGCAGTGTCAGACCCAGAAATTCGAGGATGGAAAGCGTATCCCGCCAGGCACCTACGGTGATGTGACCCATCTGTGCGATCAAATCCAACAGACTTCGCGGTTTATCAAGTTCACCGGGTTCGTCGGGTATGCTGCGGGTTACAGTATCTATCAGAGTGGCATGTGCCGGTTTCACCCCTTGAAATTCAAGTGTTGCACCTTGCGACGTGAAGCGTTTGCCAAGGTCCGCGATCAGCCAGGCACCGCCGGTATCCAGAGCTTCGACCTCGGACAGATCGAGAACAAGCCTGTCTCCGGTTGGGCGGACAGAGGCAAAACCTTGTTCAACGGTTTGAAGCGATTGCGTGAGCAGCTCTCCGGATATGCGTACACGAGTACCGCTGGAATCGTGTTCTGAGATAATCGAAGGTTGCGTCATGAGGTCATGTGAATTGAAACATTCAATGACCGCAATGGCTTTGTGCCATTGGACTTCTTTTTGCCGCGCTGGATGGCCTTGACGTCACGCCGACCGTCGCATTGGAGCTATGCAGAACAGGTGCATGCCAGAGGTTGTCGCACAACAACTTTGTCGGGATAGCACGTCTTTGCCTGACCGACAAATTGGTTGCGCTGTGGCGGGAAGCAATACACATTCCGCGTTGGTTATTACGGCGCGGAATCGGAGAAGTCGGTATGCATCAGACCAAGAACGTCTTGTTTGTCATCATCGACCAACTTAGAGCGGATTGCCTGTCCGGGGCCTTGGCAGACCATGTGAACCTTCCGAATTTGCGGGCTTTTATGGATGAGGCCGTGACCTTTACCCGACATTTTTCGGTCACCAATCCCTGTGGTCCCTCGCGCGCATCGATTCTGACCGGCCAATATGCGATGAATCATCGGTCGGTAAGAAACGGAACGCCGTTACGGCACGATACCCCAAACATCGCCACGGAGATGCGCAAAGCTGGTTACTTGCCAATGTTGTTTGGGTACACAGATACCTCCGCCGACCCGCGCGTCCATGATCCCAATGACCCTGACCTCAAGTCTTACGAACAGTCGATGACTGGGTTTGTTGAAGTTGTCGAAATGCGCCTTGAAGAATCATATCCTTGGCAAGCGCATCTGATGAAAAAGGGGTACCAGTTCGAAAAGTACTGGGATGTCTACAAGCCCGTTTCGCCCGACGGTGGACACCCGCGGCTGAATGATCCCGCGCTGTATCGGGCGGAAGACAGCGATACAGCTTTTCTGACAGATGCCTTTCTTGATGGGATCGCGCCGCATCGTGGAAACGGTTGGTTCGCCCATTTGACCTATATCCGCCCGCATCCGCCCTTGGTCGCACCGGCCCCGTACAATGACATGTATGACCCGGCGGATATCCCTCTGCCGCACTGCTTGCCGAGCGCAGCAGCAGAAAAAGCACTGCACCCGTTCTTCGGACCAAAGCTGGATACCTTTAGCGCGAAAAAGTTTGTTCATGGTTTCGATGACGTTGAACCTACGGACGAAAACATTCGCACCTTGCGTGCTATATATCTGGGCCTGGCGACCGAGGTTGATCACCACATCGGTCGTGTTGTCCAGTACCTGAAGGACAGCGGGCAATACGACGATACATTGCTGGTTATCACCGCCGATCATGGTGAAATGCTGGGGGATCGACACAGCTGGGGCAAAATGACGGTCTACGACGCAGCGTATCACACACCGCTGATGATCCGTTTGCCCGGGAACGAAGCTGTAGCGGGAAGCAAGATCACCGTTCCAACCGAGTCCGTGGATGTCACTCCGACCATACTGGACTGGATTGGACAGGCTGCTCCGAACGCTATGGATGGTCGGTCCTTGCTGCCATTGTTGCGCGGTAATATCCCAGACGATTGGCGCGACTATTCTTTCAGTGAACTTGATTTTTCAGAACCTGAAAACCCGACGCTGTGGCAGCAAGACTTGGGGACCGGTAACAGCGACTCGTGTTTGGGAATATTGCGGGATGAACGGTTCACACTGGTCGAGTTCGCTGCCGACCTGCCCCCGATCCTGTTCGACCACCAAGGTAAGGGCGAATTCGAGAACGTCGCGGAGAATCCAGATTTTGCAACGGACCTCGCACGGTTAAGCCGACAGATGTTGCGCCACCGGATGAGAAATATGGACCACACATTGTCCTTGCATTCGATCACATCTGAGGGTGCAAAATCCCGCCCCAGATACACATCTTAGAACGCGGTTTTTTGTCAACGTTCATCTGTTCTAACTATACCGGGCACTCGGTCACGGGCAGGTGTGTCGACGTATTTCTCTTTGCGCATTCGCGGATTGGCAAAAGCACTTGAACGAAGGCAGAGTCCGAAACGCCTCCCCTCAATTCCACTACCCGTGCATGATTTCTGATGCTAGGCATGAGCCGTGGAGAAAACGAAGTTGGACATAACGGAAAAGCGTATCAAGGCGATGACGACCGCTGGGCTGAACCTGATCGGTCAGGCGCTTTCCATTTATGACAACAAGTTGCAACTGGTGCTCAGCAATCGCCGCTTCCAGGAAATGTTCGGTTTGCCGGATGAGCTGGTTCAAAGGGGCGCTCTGTTTCGCGACACGATCCACTTTCTTGCCAGCCGCGGTGAGTATGGCGACGATGAAAGTGTCGAGGAAATGGTCAATCTACGTGTCCAGCAAGCCTTGGCGTTTGAGCCCCACTACATGGAGCGTGTACGCCCCAATGGGCAGGTTGTTTCAATTGAAGGCGCGCCGCTGCCCCAAGGCGGGTGGGTCGCGGTCTACACGGATATCACCGGCACGCGGCGGGCGGAAAACCTGTTGCGGGCGCGGTCAGAGGAACTGTCGGAACAGTTGCTGAGCCACGCGGAAGAACTGTCCGCAACCAACCGCAAACTTGCGGCCACGATCGCGGCGCTGGAAGAGGCCAAGCGGGAACTGACCGAAATCGAAGCGCGTACTCGTATGGTGACCGAGATGATGCCGGCTCATATCGCACATTTGGACAGCGACGGCCGTTACGATTACTCGAACCGCCGCCTGAGCGCCGTCATGCCCGGGCGTCCGTCCGATATTCTGGGGCTTCACATTTCTGAAGCGCTGGGTGCGGTCGCCTTTGAACGGGTTCAGGCCCATTTGCTTAAGGCCTATAGCGGAGAGCCGTCGGTTTTCGAGTTCACCGAAGATCAGGATTCCCGCCGTATTCGGGTTTCGTTTACGCCGGATGGGGCAGGGGGTGTGTACGTGATGTCGGTGGACATCACCGAAGAGACACAGGCACGCGTTGCATTACAACAAACCCGCCGCCGGGCGATGGCAGCCCAGATGACCAGCGGGCTTGCCCATGACTTCTCCAATCTGCTCACTATCATCCTTGGGATGCAGTCCCGCCTCGACAAGATGGATTTGCCGGATGGCGCGCAGGAACTTGTGGCCGCAACTCAACAAACGGCGCGCCGGGGCGGGCAGCTGTTGAACCGGATCGCCGACATGACTGGAAACCGAACGCCGCAACCGCAGGCCACTGACATCGGGGGATTGTTGGAAGACCTGAGGATTCTGGCGACGCCCTCGCTGCCTCGCGGTGTGGGCCTGTCCGTCGTAAACACCTTGCCAAAACAGACATTGATGCTTGATCCGGGTATGGTTCAGGATGCGCTTTTGAATTTGGTTCTGAATGCCAGGGATGCCTGCGGGAGCACGGGCCAGATCACAATCAGTGCACATGCCATTGGTGAGATCTGGATCGAAGTCACGGTTTCCGACACTGGGCCGGGGTTTTCACCCGAGGCGCTTGAAAAGGCGCTGAACCCGTTTTTCACAACAAAAGGGAGCGACGGTTCGGGTCTGGGGCTGCCGATGGTTTATGATACGGTCAAGCTTGCTGGTGGCGATCTGAATCTAAGAAATACGCCATCTGGGGCCTCAGTTGTCATGCGTTTGCCTTTTCGGCCCGCTCCTCCGGCGCAGGACGGATTGGTACTGTTGGTTGAAGACAGCGAAGACCTACGCGGGCAGTTTCGGGACATGCTGGTGGATTTGGGCTTTACTGTCATTGAAGCAAATTCAGTTGATGAAGCACTGGCCTTGATATCAAGTGTGAAGGACATTTCGCTGGTCTTGTCCGATATCCGTTTGGAAGGACACGGTACTGGCTTGGATATCCTTGAACAGTTGAAACCGGGGTTGCCGCTTATCCTTATGACATCTCTGCCAAATTCAGATCCGCTGCATCAACGGGCCCTTGCTTTGGCACCTGTTTTGCGTAAACCGTTCTCACAGGCCCAATTGTCCGCTCTCATCCAAGCCGAGGCCGCCTGATGTCGCAACCAATGGTGACCATTCTCGACGACGAACCCGAAATTCGGCGCATTCTGACGGATGCGCTGGAGGATGCCGGTTTCAGAACGCAGAGTTTTTCCCGTGCCAGAGAGTTTGAAGCATCCCTTAATCGAGTAACCCCTGATGTCTGCCTTGTGGACCTGTCCTTACCAGATACCGACGGGCTGGCGCTTGTTCATCGCTTGGCGCTGGAACAGGGTGCAGCAGTGATCATAATTTCTGGCCGGGCGCAGGTTCAGGACCGTGTGACAGGACTGGAGCTTGGCGCAGATGACTATATTACCAAGCCGTTTGACCCCACCGAGGTCGTAGCCCGGGTACGGGCCAGGTTGCGCGCGCCGCGCGGTCGGACATCACAATCGGACAGGGCGGAATTCAACGGCTGGATTGCGCATTTTGATCGGTATGTTCTGGAAGACGGATCAGGGGCTGAAACACCTTTCAGCCATGCAGAAGGCGAGGTTTTGCGTCTGTTTCTGGAAAGCCCCAAGCGGCTGATCAGCAGGGGGCAGATGCAGGAATCCTTGGGCGGTGCGGCCGGCGACAGTTTTGATCGTGCTATGGATGTCAGAATCTCCAGATTGCGTACGAAACTTGGTGAAGACCCAAAGAATCCGCGTCTGATCAAAACAATTTACGGTGCCGGGTATATATTTTTAGGGGATGTCGACTGGAAATAGCGACGCTCTGTTGGCCAGAGTGTGAACCTGAATTTCTTTCGATCCCCTCTGCGTCCGGCAGTGTAGATAGAAAACACAGTAAGCGTCGCAAGAACGAATATTTTGGTCTTTGCGCTCACTCACGCAAAGCTTGATCTTTTATCTTCACGACAGGTTCCAGCAGATACTCCAATACGGATTTTCGACCTGACAAAATGTCAACCTCTGCGATCATGCCGGGTATGATTTCCACTGCGACACCATTTCCATCGAGCATGGTGTTGCTCGTGCGAATTTCCACAACGAACACCTCTTCGTCGTTCCGCTCTGATCGTGTGACGGTATCGGCGCCAATCCGTACGATTTCACCATCCAGCGCCCCGTATCGCGCAAAATCATAAGCCGTGATCTTTACCTTTACGGGCTGTCCAGCACGCAAGAATGCAATATCTTCGGGCTTTACGTAAGCTTCGACCAATAGTGTGTCGTCCAGGGGAACAATCTCGACAAGATCTTCGCCACTCCGCGCCAAACCCCCAATGGTGGTTCGGTGGATGCGGTTGACGATACCGCGAACCGGAGAGCGAACCTGCGCTCGTGCAGCGCGGTCGCGTAGGGCAGGCAAGGCGGGTTGCAAGGTCGCCAGTTCCGCAGTTGCAATGGCCAATTCAGTAAGCGCCGCGCTTCGAAATCGGCTGTGAGCAGCTTGAATCCGATCATCTATTTCATCCAAACCGGTTTGCAACCTGCTGGTCACGGCTTCGGCACGGACTTTGCGGCCGCGCCACTCAGCCTCGCTGCGCCGCAACGCCAGCAATGTCGTTGCCGGTTCCATTTGCCGCTCAACAAGCGGAGCTACGATCGCACGCTCCTCACCAAGCACTTTTAAGGTTTCGTCTGCTGTTACCTGATCCACGAGACCTTCTTCGTGTTCTCGCTGCTTTTGCTCACGTTGTCGTTCCAATATGGCGATTTCTGCCGCCAGCTCTGCTTGCCGACCCTGATACAGTGCAGTTTCCGAACGCACGACACTGGGCGCACCTTCGATCAACTGCGCATCGAAATTCAATTGTGTTCCATCTATTTCTGCCTGCAGACGTTGTGCACGGGCTTGCAGCCCGAAAGCGCGCTGTTGTTCCTGGCTAAGTTGGCTGTCGATTTGTGTGGCGTCCAATTCCATCAACAATGCCCCTTTGTCGACCAACTGGCCTTCGCGCACATGAAGCGACCGCAGCACGCCAGGCTCGGCGGCGTCGATCACCTGTGTGTCTCCCGAAGGCACGATCCGCCCATCGACCCGCGTTACGTCATCCAACTCGGTCAAATGCGCCCACAACCCGGCCGAGACAATACACGACAGGATCAACAGCAAGAGCAATGAACCACGAACGGGGGACCGCCCCTGCATTTCGCGCGCCAACTTCGCCAGATCAGGATGCTGCGACATTCAGGTGCCTCCCTTTCTGGCGCATGTGCTGCGTCAGCAGGCTCTTGGGTCCATCAACAGCGATTTTTCCGTTTTCCAGAACGATAACCCTGTCCACAAGCTCCAGCAGACTGGTTCTGTGCGTTACAATGACCAAGGTTGACCCGGAGGTTGACGCACTCAGGCGTTGAACCAGTTGGGCTTCGGTTTTGACGTCCATCGCACTGGTTGGCTCATCAAAAAGTAAAACCGGAGGTCGCCCGACAAGTGCCCGTGCCAGGGCGATTGCCTGCCGTTGCCCACCGGAAAGCCCCTCACCGCGTTCAGCGAGTTGAAGGTCATAGCCCGAAGGATGGCTGTTCACGAATTCTTCGACACCGGCAATACGGCCGGCTTCGACGATGTCGCAATCTCTGGGCCGGACTGCGCCACTTGCGATATTGTCCCTGACAGACCCCGAAAAAAGCCAGACATCCTGCAGAACGGATCCGATATTGCGTCGCAAGTCACCCGGGTCGATCTGACGTATGTCTAATCCATCAATCATGACCGAGCCCACTCGCGGCGTGTAAAGCCCCAATAGCAGGCGCGCAATCGTGCTTTTCCCGCACCCGATTTGACCGAGAATTGCGACTTTCTCGCCAGGCTTGATTGTGAATGAGACACCATGCAGGGTATCTTCGCTTTGGTCAGAATACGAGAAATGCACGTTATTGAAGGCAATTGCCCCTTTGAAATCAGAGCGGGTCAGCCATGTGCGCCCCTCCGGGCGTTCGCTTTCTGCATGCATTAGCGCGTTGAGGTTGCGATAGGCGCACCTGGCCTGATTTATGCGGGTCAAAGTCTGTGCCAGTTGACCCAGAGGGGCCAGAGCCCGGCCGGTCAACATTACCGAAGCCACCAGCGCACCCATGCTGGCTTGCCCGTTTGTGATCAGAAAAACACCAAGAAATACGACAAGCACTTGTGCGGCCTGTTGGGTGAATCCGGTCAGGTTCAGGGCAAATTGCGTGACGGTTCGGCTTCGTGCACCATGCGCTGACTGCTGTTCGATGGCCTGTTCCCATCGTGCGCGCATTTTTCTGCCTGCTGCCGTTGTTTTAATGGTTTCAAGTCCCGAGACAGCCTCAACCAGAACTGATTGCTTGGACTGTCCATCGGACAAGCTTCGTTCCGCCATCCTTGATAAAACTGGCTGCACCGCCAAACCTGTCAGGAGCACCACCGGTACGGCCAGTGCAGGGATCAAAGCCAGTTGTCCCCCAACCAGATAGATCACCAGGATGAACAACCCAATGAAAGGCAGGTCAACAACGGCCACCAGCGTCGCGGATGTAAAGAATTCTCGCAGAGTTTCAAACTCGCGAATGGTGCTGGTCATGGCACCGGTAGACCCAGTGCGCGATTTCATCTGGATGTTCAGCAACTGGTCGAAAATGCGCCGGCCCATCAACAAGTCGGCTTTCTGCCCGGCCTTGTCGATAAATCCCGCCCGCAGCAACTTGAGGGCAAAGTCAAAACACAGTGCCAACGCCACACCCAGGGTCAAAGCGATCAGAGACTCTGTTGCTTCGTTGGGCAATACCCGGTCATAGACCACCATGATGAAAACGGACGTAGACAAACCAAGGAGGTTTGCCAACGCCGCAGCGAGTGCGACTTGAACGTATGACCACCGGCTGGCGGACAGGGCGTTCCAGAACCAGTGACCGCCGTGTGAACCGGGCCCGTCCAATGTTTCGCCGTCGTGATGGCGACGGAACAGGATTGCGTAACCGGTATGACAGGCTGCCAGCCTGTCTTCGGAAACTTCACCGATACCTTCGCCAAGCTCTGGGTCGAAGACCAAAAAGGCGCCAGCTTGCGTCCGTCCGTGAAAGACAACGGCTTTACCCTTTGCCAACAGCAACAGGGTGGGTGTCAGATTGTCATCCAAGTCGGAAAGGCGCATTGCCCCATACCCCGCCTGCATGCCCGCCTTTGGCGCGAGGGCGAGAATGTCCCGTACTGTCAAATCCCCATCTGCGCCAGTTTGCGCCGCGTGCAGCGCCGCGAGACTCAATGGCCGTTCAAGTGCCGACGAGATATTCAACAGACAGGCTTCAAACGGTGTAAGTAACGAGGCATCGGTGGCAGGGTGGGATGCGTTCATTGTGTAGTGCCCCAGTCGCCCAATGAAACCCCAAGCAGGTCGAGTATGTCTCCGGTCAGGCTTAGGGCTGCATAATTGGTTAGAAAGTAGCTCTGTTCCGCAAGGATCAAACGTTCCTGAGCATTTACGTAGTCGCGCTGAGCATCCAGAATTTCAATGAGGCTACGGCGGCCGATTGAAAATTGTTCACGGGATGCAGCGACACTTTCCGCGTTAGCCTCTACGGCAATCCGGGCTTCGCGTAACCGATCGGCACCCGCTTTTTGATCCGAACGGATAAAACCCAACTCTCGCGTAATTTCTCGGATAAGCTGCTCGCGCGCAAACTCTGTCTCTTTGACCAACGATTCCGCCGCTGCTATTGCGGCGCGGCGTTGGCCGGTGCTGTCCAACTCGTAATTGAAAGAAAGATCCACTCCAAAATTCGCGTCACGATTGTTATCCTGGTTTGCGAATGCGGCGACCCTGACATCAGGGCTGCGGCGCGCTTGCGCTGCGGACCATTCCGCCTTGGCGGCCAGAAGGCTTGCATCGGACCGCCGAACCTGAGGACTGTTCATTATGATCTGCATGTCACTTCTTTCCAGCCCAGGTGCCGGAACTGGTGCAGAAAGAGTGCCAGGTTCATCCCCAAATACTTCGCGGAATCGCGCTTCGGCGCGGTCTGTGCGCGCATACGCATCAGCCAGCTTTGTGCGCGCATCGGACATGCGTGACCGGGCTGCCAGGACGTCGGCACTTGAACCGACGCCGTTTTCTGTTCGGTCGGTTATCTGGCGAACAAGCTCTTCATGGGTCAAAACATTCTGTGCTGCGATGCTTTGAATCTTTCGTTGATCGAGGACAAGTACATAGGTCTCGATAGCTGCGAGCGCAGTGGATGAGGCCGTTTGAATCTGATCGCCTCTGCTTTCCAAGACACGTGCCCGCGCTGCGGTCAGATCCCCTGAAGCCGCCCCGCCGTCGTAGACCAATTGTGAGACCCTCAGATACGGCGATACATCCGCAATATCTGATGCAATCCTTTCAGATCGCGCGTTTAGCCCCAGCGAAATCTCCGGGAGAAAAGCGCCTTCAGCCGCGTTTTGTTTGGCCTTCGCGATTCCCATTCTGGATTTGACTTGCGCCAGGTTTGGGCTGTTCTCAACCGCCTTTTTTACCCGCTGCCCGAAGGCGCTGTGACTGAGTGTTTTTGATGGTTTAGTTGCCCCAGCACCGGCTGTTTGGGCTGCGAAGGACATCGTCACAGGCGTCAAATCGGGTGGACGCGTGCAGGCGGAAACCGAAGCCAGAAGCAGACTGAGCGCGACAAAATACTGCGAATACTTACTAAATGGCATACTGACCCTCCTGCCACCGATGGTCGAGCAAGCTTTCCTTTCGTTGGGCGGCTGCCAGCGCCTCCATAAATTCTGAAGCACCCGACCTAACGCCGGTCGACGACTTTTTCTCCAATTGCTCGACGCGCATTTGAGCTGGCAAGAGCCACGCGCAATGAGTCAAGGAAACTTGGTGGGCATGTATGAGGCGCAGGCCTCCGTTCATGGCGAGCAATGACAGATGCGCTGAAGGAACTTGCCGCAAGGCACCCAGCTTGACACCAAAGTAACCATCGAGGCATTCGTCCATTTGTGCGCAGGCGAGTGGGGAAAAAAGCCCCATATCGCCTATCGTACGGCACAACTGATATGTGTTCTCCAGTGATGCTGTAAGAGTGCGAAAGAACGCCTGGACATTTCGCAGTTCAGCCCCCAGCGCTCCGGTTCGGTCAAAGAATGGCTCATCGTCAGGGTTGTCGGTAACCAGCTCCAGGCTTTCGTTGACAAGCAAGTCAAACTCCCCCTCTCCGGTTTTGTCCTGAAGCTCAGGTGGTCGGGATTGAAAGGGCACACACCGTAGTGCCGAGGGAACATAGCTTGCGCGCCATTCCCCTTTTGCTGACACGTATGGCGTCGGTTTGTCTGGTGTCATCGATAAGATTGCCACGGGGTAAAATCCCCGTTTGGATTTCCGGAACGCGATCGGAAAATTGGCCGCTGCCTGTAGGATCTCTGCCTCAGCCACCGGGCAGTCGACCATATCGCGCGCGAATTCGAACGACGTGTAACGTTTCCAGAACCGATGACCATGTCGTACTCGTGTGACCGGGGTTAAGCCATTCTGTGCCATAACTGCCTCGTGTTTCTGATGAACGCCAATTTGTTCCTGAGCTGGCTCAGGCCGTCGCACCGGTTGGGTCGGTGTGTATGATGTTGTCGGCTGTCAAGCCGCTGAGATCGGCGAGTCCATGGAAAGTGGCGAGGGTCTCGACGTTGGCATCGCCAGGTGTCACGAAATCAACTTTGATCAGGACACTGTCCGTTCCGTCCGTTGCCATCACATAGAGCGCGTCACCTGCAATTGCTCCGGCAAGGCTCTCTACAGCCGTTTCGAGTGTAACGGCATTGAGGTCTGCAAGAACGGTATCGAGGCCTACAAATCCAGTGTCTGTGCCCAATGTGTCACCGACAGTAAGAAGCTCAAAACCCGTGCCATCACCTCGGAGCGTAGCGACATTCAGTCCGCTGAACATCAGAGCGTCGGTTACATCTGCTGCGGGCCCAATTGTGAAACCGGTTATGCTGTCTACGCCATTGTTGTTCGGGTCGGCTTCAAAGACAACGACGTCACGCCCGGCTTCGGTGATGTCAATGCTGTCATCGCCACCACCGCCACGAATGATTGTATCCGTGTTTGCCGCGGTTAGGATGTCATTGCCATTGGTGCCAAACTGAACTGCAACAGGTCCACCTTCAGGTGTTTTGATCGTTAACTCAATGGGCTGAGCAGCGTCCTGTACTGTCATCGTGAAGGTGACAAGAGGCTGAGACAAATCGGAAAAAACAGTCGCCGCGCCAGCGAAGTTGATGATGTCACCTGTGCCTGGGTTTGCCAGGAACAAATCAAACGCGCTGTGTTCCGTGTCTGATCCGATGTCGAAAGTGGCGACAGATGAGTCAAACTCAAGCTCCGCTGTAAAAGCCAAGCCACCAGAGATGTCACGATTAGCATCAGCATAAATGGCAAATGTAACGGTTGATCCACTGCGCCCGACCTCTGAGACCACGTAGGCAGCTGGTTCATGAGCAACCGCCTGATCCGATACAGGTAAGGGATCTGGTCCCCCTGCAACGGTTGCCTGGGCTGATATAGTCAGGGCATCCCCAGCTTCTATGGCGGTGAAATCTGACGACGCAACAGCCAGTGTCCAGGATCCGTCCGCGGTTACTGTCGCGCTGCCGACGGAACTGCCGTTCAGCAAAACATCTACAATCTGGCCGTTTGAAAGCCCGGCAGAGGAACCGCTGACAGTAATGCCTGACGCCTTGGCATCAGCAAGGGCCACTGCGTTGTTCACGCCGACATCGTCCAGCATCAGAACTGGCCGAAAGTCCGTTGTTACCGAACTGCTTGCCGCTACTGCGCTGTTGCCAGCGATATCGTCAACTGTTGCGGTGACGGTGTAGTTTGTTCCATCGGAAAGCGCACCCAGGTCGCTGGCTGGCACAGTTATCGCCCAGGTTCCACCCGATGCAACACCTGTATAGGTTTGCCCGCCAAACGTGACAGAGACTATTTGACCATCTTCCGAGGTCGTCGTGCCTGAAATTGTCAGGTCTGTAGCTTGTTCCATTACATCCAATACGGAGCCAACCGGCAAACTGTCGATCGTGATTGCTGGTGCTGTAAAATCGGTTGTGAAACTCGTCGAGATTTGGTTGCCATTCCCAGCAGTGTCTGAAACAGAAGCCGTGACATTATAGGTACTTGCGTCCTGGAGGCCTGAAAGTTCGGCAACTGTTGCGGTGTAGGTCCAGAAACCACCGGTTACCGTTGCTGTACCGCTCACATCTACAGTTCCGTCTGCGCGCGCGATCTCCACAGTAATGACCGTTCCATCCTGGGCGTCAGAGGTTCCCGAGACAATCAGGTCGGTACCTTGCTCAGCAGCATTCATGACAGTGCCGTCAGAAATACTGGTTATTCCCAGGGTAGGGGGTGTGAAATCGGTCGTGAAACTGTTGCTGGCCTGTGACGCCGGATTTCCTGCGGCGTCGGAGACATCCGCCGTTACCGCCACGGTGGCAGCATCAGAGAGGGCCGCAAGGTCGGCAGCGGGGACAACTGTGCTCCAAGACCCTCCGGTGGCTGTAGCAGTGTAAATTTGACCGCTCAAAGTGACGGTCACGACTTGGCCATCTTCGGCCGACGTTGCGCCCGATATTGTCAGGTCCACCGCTTGTTCGGCAGCATTCATGAATGCGCCGGTCGAGAACGTGTCGATGCTGAGGGTCGGTCCTGTGACGTCTTTCGAAAGTGTCACATCAGCCTGAGGGGCTGCCAGCCCGTTTGCGTCGCTGACATCTGCGGTGATCTGAAAGCTGCCTCCGTTGGCCAAAGATGCGAGATCACCGGCTGGGACAGTTACAGTCCATGTTCCGCCCGTCACTGTCGAGGTATATGTTTGACCATCCAGTGTGACGGTGACTTGCTGGCCATCTTCGACATTGGCGGTTGTGCCGCTTATAGCCAAGCTTGCCGCGGCTTCAGCGGCGTTGAGAACTGCGCCGACGGAAAGCGGAGATATCGAAATTGAGGGGCCGGTCAGGTCTACTGGTACAGTAACTAGAATCGGCACGGCCGGGTTGCCTGCGATATCCTCGACCGCCACAACAATTGCAGCAGGTGTTCCGGTGGACAGACCGCTGAGGTCAGAATTGGGGATCGTGACAGTCCAGTTTCCGCCTGTCGCAGTGCCGGTGTACACCTGCCCGTCGAACGTGACGATGATGGTTTGCCCGTCCTCGGCCGTGGTGGAACCCGTTAAGGTTAAGTCACCAGCCACATCAATCAGGTCAATTGATCCACCCGCAACAGGATCCAGAGAAACACTTGGCGCGGTGAAATCCGTATCAAAGCTTCCGCTGGCCTGTGCGGCCGGGTTTCCAGCCGCGTCAGTCACGTCTGCGGTGACATTTACGATTGCGCCGTCAGGCAAGGCGCTAAGGTCAGCCGCCGGGACGGTTACGCTCCACTGTCCTCCGGAAACCGTACCGGAATAGCTTTGCCCGTTCAGTGAAACCGTTACGATTTGCCCGTCTTCAGCATCAGTTACACCGGTGACCGTCAGATCGGTGGCCTGCTCTCCCAGGTTGAGTACCGGCCCGTCAGAAAACCCGGTGATCGACAGGCTTGGCGGGACAGTATCGATGTCAAACTGAACGGATTGTGTCGACAGCTCGGCCCCCGACCCATCCAGGTTCCTGATGGTCACCGTCGACACACCCTGTGGAAGCCCGCTGGCTTCGGCTGCTGTCAGAGAGATGCTCCAGCTGCCATCGGGGTTGGGTGTCACGGTTTTCACCAGTGACCCTATTGTGACTTCGATGGTCGCAGTCCCTTCGGGAGCGATGGCGTTGGTGCTGACGTTGTTCAGTGCTGTGGATTGCAGCTCGGCGAGGTTGAGGCTTGTGTAAGTCGGGGTGGGTTCGGATACGACGGGGCTGTCTTCACCGCCACCGCCGCCACCTCCTGCGGCCGCAGCCGCCCCTGCCAGGCCCAATCCGCCCAACGCCGCGCCGGCACCACTGATGCCGCCTGCGGACGCACCCGCGGAAACACCTGCTTCCACGGCGCTGAACTGGGCAATCTCCTGAACCGCGTTCTCAGCGATCATGATGGCACCGCTGTCCAGGATCTGGACGTTTTCAGCTGCCACGATCATTGTCCGGCCATCGGCCATTTTTAGAAGAACATCGCCATTCTTCATCAACTTGACCGAGCGAACGCCTGGAATGGTTTCCGCGAACTGGAAAGCATACAGTTCTTCGATTGTGGCTTGTGATAACGCGGGCAAGGCCATCAAAGTTGAAATCAACCCGCCGGCCGCGCCGCGCCCTGCCCAGCGGCCAAGTTTTCCATCGATCCACTGGCGAATGTGTTGCTTGCGGTCCGTTTCCGAAGGTTCAGCCGCCGGACGGTTGTTGAACTCTGGTGCTTTGGTCATCTTACCCTCACATGTGGTTTCCGCGATCACCGAAATGGAAGACAGATCGCGCTGATAACGGCTGGCTCATCTGTCTTTCCCACTGGTTACTGTTGCGATCGAAAGTGAAAAATTGAGTTAATCTGAAACCGAACTTCTCGTTTTCACCACAATTCCGCTTTTGTTTCGGTCCGTGCATCAGGTCATCTTTTGGTCAAGGCCAGGGGTGGCGATGGAGGTGTGGCTGTGATGCTTCAATTCGAAGGTGTGGTGGCAACGGGGAGCGCGGCGCTCGATTCAGGTATCGGCGATACGGCTTTAAAAACGTTTAACGGAACCACGTATCTTTATACCGTCACCGGACCGGGTGGCGGCGTCGCGGTCTGGAGGCTGGTCGAGGGCGCGTTACCGCAACTGGTCGACACGGAATATTACAGCGGCACAATCACGTTTCACGTTGGTCGCAGTGGCACACCGATAACGCTGGCGGGATCCGAACAACTTGTACTGGATGTGAATATGGCGGTCGGGTTGGTCGGATATGACCTGAACGTGGATGGCACCCTGGACAGCCTTACGGAAACCGGATCTCTGGCAGGAGGAGGAGATATCTCGGCGATTGTTCAAGTGTCGATCGGACCCATGGATGTTCTGGCAATGGCTCATGAAGAAACGGGTCAAATCGGGACATATCTTGTTAATCCAGATGGAACGCTGAGCCTTGCTGGTCTTGTTGCTGGCTCTGGAGACGCGATGCAGACGCTGCGCGCAGGAACAGACCATTTCCTGATCTCAAGTGATGCGGCCAGCAATACAGTCTCAACTTATCGGATCGACAGCATTTCCGGTCAGTTGACCGAGATTGACAACAGTTCAGCCATGGGAACCCTTGGAATCTCGACTCCGACAGCCGTCGAAACGATCGATGCCTACGGCAAGCCCTGGGTGATCGTGGCGGGCGCAGGCAGCGACTCGCTCAGTGTGCTTCAATTGAAAGCTGACGGCAGCCTGAGCGCCACAGACCATATTCTGGATTCGCACACGACCCGCTTTGAATCCGTGCAGGACCTTGAAGTCGTGGACATCAACGGGCGCGTATTCGTCGTGGCGGGTGGCGGCGACGATGGGCTTACATTGTTCACGCTGACACCGGAAGGCCAGTTGGTCTATCTGGACAGTTTCGCCGACACTTTGAGTAGTGGATTGCAGAATGTCGAATCGCTGAGCCTTGCTCACGTCGGCAATGAGTTGCAGATTCTGGTTACGTCGCAACAAGACGCTGGAGTCACTGTCATTTCGGTTCCTGTCGATGATCTTGGGGTCGTGAACAAAGGGTTTGGAACAGTATCGGGGACGGCCTTTGACGACATGCTGAGTGGCAGTATTCTGGATACCACCCTGATGGGTGGCGATGGCGATGACATACTGATAGCAGGAACAGGTGCTACGACCATGTCAGGTGGGGCAGGGGCCGACATTTTCGTGATGCAGTCGGGCAGCGGTCTGACCACGATCACGGATTTTCAACCGGGTGTGGACCGTCTGGACATGTTCGACTACCTGCTGTTGCGGTCCCCTCAGCAACTGACATTCACCAGCACCACCCAAGGGGCGCGGATAGAGTATCGGGGCGAGGTGGTGCAGGTTCAGTCCGCTTCGGGCGGAACGCTGACCAGTACCGATATTTTCGGGGCCGGGTTTGAAGGCCCCGATCACATTCCGGTTGAATTCGGTGATTTCGGCGGTTTGAAGCCGGACAGTTCGGATGGCGTGCTTGGGCCAATCACAGTGGACAGCCGATCTGTAAATCCCGGATTGTCGGATGCGGAGATTAGATTCACTCCGATCGGCGGTGGCACGGTATCTGTCACGGCTGACGATCAGGGACAATTTGACTTGGACCTTCCGGATGGCACGTTCCCCGGAAGACTGGACATCATCAAGCACTATTCGACGGCAAGCAAAGAGATCGACGCAATGGACGCTTTACAAGTGTTGCGCATTTCGGTTGGCCTCGATCCGACATGGGGGCCCGCCGATGCGGAAAACCTAATCGCAGCGGATATCAATCAAGATGGAACCATCAATGCCCTGGATGCACTGGCGATTTTGCAGGTGGCTGTTGGGAAAACCACTGCGCATGAACCTCAATGGGTCTTCTTGGATTCAGATGCGGATTTGTCGGGAGTTACAAAAAGCAACGTTGATTATCAGACTGGAATGGATGTTGTAGCCATAGACGGGGTGATAACCGCCGATATGACGTCCATTTTGCTCGGCAACCTCGAGGCGGCATGAATTGAATTGAACGGTGCTGCAACTCAGTCATTGCAAGCCTTCCGCTTGGACCGCAATGTTGGCCTTAGATACACAAACACAAAAGGACAGGCCATGAATCGTCTTTCGGAACGCAGAGATTTTGCCATCGCGGTCTGTGAAGAAGCTGGGGTGATGGCCGAGAAATACTTCTTGGACAGGAGTAATCTGGTTATCGATCAAAAAGGTGCTCAGGACTGGGTGAGCGAGGCGGACAAAAACGTCGAAACGTTCATTCGCCAAAGGATCGTGGATGCTTGGCCGCAGGATGGGATATTTGGCGAAGAACACGGCGCTGCCACAGGCAAGAGCGGTTTTGACTGGGTGATTGATCCAATTGATGGAACTACGAATTTCGTCAATGGCATACCTGTATGGACGATTGTTCTGGCCGGTGTCACCGAAGGGCGCACTGCGGTGGGTGTGATCCGGGATCCGAATATGGATGAAACCTTTGTGGCAACACGCGGAGAGGGCGCGACACTGAACGGTTCACCGATACACGTGGCCTCTGGGGTTGCTCTTCGGGATGGGACGGTTTCTGTGGGGTATTCGAACCGGATCGAAACTCGCCACGTCGTGCCGGTGGTTGCAGAACTGATCGAGCGCGGTTCCATGTTTCACAGAAACGCCAGCGGTGCATTGTCATTGGCCTATGTCGCAGCCGGGCGACTTCTGGGTTATGTGGAAGAACACATGAACGCCTGGGATTGTCTGGCTGGGCAATTGTTGGTTGCAGAAGCGGGCGGTGTTGTCGAAGATCAAGACGCCGACGCGATGATCCGCGACGGTGGGCGCGTGATCGCCGGCACACCAGATGTATTTGAAAGTTTGTTGGAAATCGCAGAGAACGCTTGGGGGGCTTAACGCCTAGGCCATTGGCAACCAAGTGGAATTAGGTTGCAAAGTTGTCAGGCTTGCCTGCCAATAATGGCCTTGTGAAGGTTGATCGTACTGGCAGTCAATCGGATTTCCGGAAAGTTCACACCATAACAATGTCCCGACCGCGCCATGTGTAACGATGGCGAGGTCTCCGGTGCCATGGGCACGAGTGATTCCCAAGACTGCCCGGTGAATGCGCCTCTGCGCGTCGGCCGCAGTTTCCCAACCGCGAAAGCTAATATCCGGCTGGGCAAAGAATGCGTCCGCGGCCGCCTCGAACTTTTCCCGTGGAAGGAAACCAGTGGTACTCCGATCATTCTCGCCAAGTTCCGGGTGGATATTTAGAGGCAACCCCAAGGGCGCGGCCAGAATCTCACCAGTGTCACGAGCCTTTCGTTCGCTGCTGGCCCAGATATGGCTGACATTGGCCATAACTTCACTGGCGGCAAAGGATGCGGCGCGCCGGCGACCTGTCGTGCTCAGACCCCATTCCGTAATGGGGGTATCCGGATCAATAACGACCTCGGGGTGAGTGATGATCAGTAAATTCGGCATCTAGTCAGGCAGAAGTACCGGCCCTTTGCCCGCAAACCCCATCCTGATTTCGGTACCCGGTGCAAGCGGTGCATCAACATCATCGTGGACCGCAAAAACCTGGCCAAATGCGCCGGTCAGTGTGTATTCCATCCGCACACCAACATAGGTTGCCTTGGCCACTGTAGCGGCGATGCCGTCATCAGAACCAATCACAAGGCGCGAGGGTCGTACAGCGATGGTCGCGGGCCCATTGGTCAAACCCCGACGCGGCAGAGTGTGACGGTAACCTTCGATCTCGATTGTTGCAGCATCACCGTCGGTTGCAACGATCTGACAGTTGAGCAGGTTTGCCTCGCCTATGAAATCGGCAACAAACCGGTCATTCGGGGCATCATAAAGCTCGCGAGGTGTACCCATCTGAGCGATCGCGGCGTTCCGCATCACAACGATCTCGTCCGAGACGGCCAGGGCCTCTTCCTGATCGTGGGTGACATAGACAACCGTCAATCCAAGGTCTTGCTGAATGGCCCGGATATCCTCGCGCACCTGGCGTCGCAGCTTGGCATCAAGGTTGGATAGCGGCTCGTCAAACAGCAGAACCTGTGGTTCTAGAACCAGCGCTCGCGCGACGGCGACACGTTGTTGCTGACCACCCGAGAGTTCGGAGGGAAGGCGATTGTCGAACCCCTTGAGCCCTACCAATTGCAAGCCATGCAAGGCGCGGCTGCGAGCCTCATCCTTGGCAAAGCCCGAGAATGTGAGGCCGTACATCACGTTCTCCAGCACGCTCATGTGGGGAAACAGCGCGTATGATTGAAACACCATTGATACGTCGCGGTCTGTTGCGGGCAGTTTGGTGACGTCCCGGTTGCCAATCATAATCTTGCCAGAGCTTGCCATCTCTAACCCGGCGATCATGCGCAACGTCGTTGTTTTCCCACAGCCTGACGGACCAAGCAGCGTGACCAGTTTTCCCGCTTCGACATGAAGGTTAATGTTATCAACAGCCACAACGTTTTTGCCGAACACTTTCGACACTTTCTCAAATAATACCGGGGCGGCCTTGGAACCGATTTTGTTGTCGGTCATGAGGGTGTCTCCGTTGTGTTCTGTGTGCGCCGACCGATCTGGACCCGACCGACGAGAATTTGCAATAAACCGACCGCTGCCAGCATCACGAAGATCAGCGTCGTCGAATACGCAATGGCGAGACCATAGTCGTTATTCTCGACCCGCCCGATGATATAGCTGGTTGCCATGTCGTATTCGGCACTGACCAGAAAAATCACAGCCGAGATCGCCGTCATCGCGCGGACAAAACTGTAAACAAGCGCGGCAAGTATCGCGGGACGTAGCAGCGGCAGAATGACACGACGAAATGTCTGCCACGAGTTTGCACCAAGGGTCAGCGAGGATTCATCGAGACTGCGGTCAAGTTGCGACATGCTGGCGATGCCCGCACGGACCCCAACCGGCATGTTGCGGAATATGAAGCTGATAACAAGGATAACGCCTGTGCCGGTTATCTCGATGGGCGGAACGTTGAAGGCAAGAATATAGCTGACACCAATCACCGTACCGGGGATTGCAAAGGACAGCATGGTCCCAAACTCGAAAGCGTTCTTTCCCGCAAAGCTTTGCCGGGTCAATAGGTAAGCCGTGACCAACCCAACCGCTGCCGTCAGAGGCGCAGCAATCGCCGCAATGGTTATGGTAGTCCAGAAGCTGTCCCACGCGGCGCCGGTCCAACGAATGCCCTCTTCTTCAAATCGAACAGAGAATGCCGTGACGTAGTGTTTTAGGGTCAGGGAGTTATTGACCCCCCAAAGCTCGACCACACTGCCGTAGATGATCATTGCATAGACAATGATCGTGAACACCGCCCAGCCAAGAGCGATTACCAGCACTGGAACAGAAAGACCCGTAGGCATCAAAGGGTGCACGCCTGCGTCGCCTTTGCCTGTTACGGTGGTATAGCTTTTCTTGCCCAGCCAAACACGCTGTGCGTAAAAGGCCGAAAGAGTAAAAAACAGCAATACCATGGCCAGAACGGCGGCCCGTCCTTGGTCATATTGCGCCCCGACGATGGCAAAGAAAATCTCGGTCGATAGAACGTCGAAATTCCCACCCAGAACAAGCGGGTTTCCGAAGTCGGCCATGCTTTCGATGAAGCCCAAAAGAAATGCATTGGCAAGACCGGGGCGCATCAGGGGCAGGGACACTGTCCTGAACGTTTGCCATCTGCTGGCGCGGAGAGTCTGGGCCGCTTCCTCCATAGATGGCGAGACGCCTTCCACCACGCCGATAAGAACGAGGAATGCAATGGGCGTGAATGCAAGGGCCTGTGCGATGAATATGCCTGGCATTCCGTACAGCCAGCGCGTTGGCTGCGTGCCGAACAGCTCGGCGACGAACCGTGTGACCGAGCCTGACAGACCAAAAAGCAGGATCAGCGCGAGGCCAATCACAAATGGCGGGGTGATGATCGGAAGAACAGTCAAAGCCCGCAGCACGCGTTTGTAGCGGAAACCCGAGCGGCTCACGACCAGTGCAAAGCACAAACCCAGGGCAGTCGTGACGAAGCCAACCAGGATGGCAAGAAACAGCGAGTTCCATGCCGCGCCGCATCTGGCACCATAAAAACACCCCAACCCCCAAAGCCGGGCATCAAAGAACTTTGAAAAGAAGACAGCAATGGAATATGCGCCATCTTCAGTGACAAAGGCAGCGAACAGCATCTTGGCGATCGGAAAAAAAACAAAGACGGTGACGATGGTAATCACACCGCCAATCGCACTAACAACAAAGACGTCACCGTTGATGGCACCTCTTGCCGCAATGCCTTGGGTCAACAGGAACAGAAAGCTTGAAGCGCAAATCATTGCGCCATAGCCCATACCGAATTGGCGATCACCAAGTTCGCCAAAATAGGCGTCCAACCAATTGAAATTGAAACCCCTGATGCCAATCCCGAATCCCTGTGCGATCAACCAGCCGAAGCCGAGCGCACCGGAAAGGATCAGAACCCGGGCATAGAGGGGGTCAGACTTGGCTCGCTTCAGCACCAGAAGGGGTAAGGTCAGAGCGATCAACAGTGGGGCAAGCCAAAGCTTCTCACCCTGTGCGATCAGGAATGCAGCGGGGGCATAATCTTCGTCAAACGGGTAGCCGTCAAAAAGCCATTCGAATGACCACAGGCCGCCGTCGACCATATACCACGGCAGCAGGCAAAACCCAACCCACCCGGCGATGACCCAAAAGATCAGAACCGGACGGGTCTTTTTTGTAATATGGTTGGCCATTTACTGCGGCAGAACCGAAACCTCTTCGTCCCATTTCTGCAACAGACGCTTCCGTTCGTCTGAGGAACCATACTTTTTGAAGTCATAGTCGATCAGCTTGATCTGACTCATGTCAGGCGCGCTTTCCGACGTTTCTGCGCTCTTGTTCGATGGCACCTGAAACGCGCTGACCTGAAGAGCAAGGTTCTGCGCCTCGGGCGACAGCGCCCAGTCATAGAACTTCTTCGCCTCTTCCTCGTTGCGGGCGCCTTCAATAATGGACATCGAGCCAATTTCGTATCCCGTACCCTCACAAGGCGCGACTACCTTGATCGGGAAACCCGATACAGCCTGCTTTACCGCATCATGCATGAAGACGATGCCAATCGTGTTCTCGCCTCGACCGGCTGCTTTGATTGGTGCAGATCCGGATTTTGTATACTGGTTGATATTCGAATGCAGGCCTTTCATGAACTCAAAACCTTCATCCTCGCCAAAGATCTGCACCATCGAGGCCAGCGTTGTATAGGCCGTACCAGACGAGTTCGGGTTGGCCATCTGAACGTGACCCTTGTATTCAGGCTTTAGCAGGTCTTTCCAACAGGCGGGTTCGGGTAGGTTATTGGCCGCCAGCAGGTCTGCGTTATAGCCATACCCAAGTGCGCCGGAATAAATGCCGATCGTTCTGTTTCCGGCACTTTCGGCTTGGGAAATTGCCCAATCATGAAGCTGGTCGCGCATTGGCGACATGTATTCCATTGTCAGGTCCTCTTCGGCGGCCTGCAAATGCGGATCACCCGTGCCGCCCCACCAAACGTCTCCTTTCGGGTTCGAGCTTTCGGCACGAATCTGGGCAAAGGTTTCGCCTGACGACTTACGCGTCATGTTGACGTCGATGCCCGTTGCATCTTCGAAACTGCGCGCCATGAGTTGGCACCAGTCTTCCTGCGCCGAGCAATAGAGTGTCAGCTTGTCTGCCTGCGCTGCCGACACAGATGCGGCTATTGCAATCAGCGACCCGACGGCCGTGGATGTAAGTTTTTTCATTATCATTCCTCCCTTTGGTTATCGTGCACCAGTATCTTTTGTTTTGTCAGGCGCTTTCTCATCCAGCTTTTCGTAGCTTGTTAATGACAGACTGGGCGTTCTGATTGCCCGTCAGATTTCTCAGAAAACTTGACAGATCTCTTTCTTCCACCAGCTTTGCCGCTTTCCCCGGTGAAAACCAGTGACGCGTCCGTTCTTCCCGTTCTTTCCAACGCCGCTTCAGTTTTTCAACGACCATGGGATAGAGGGTAACGCGGCAGCGAACGCTATTCGCGCCCTCAAAGCGCTTGTCGTAGAAAAATTGGCCAATCGGCTGTTTCGAGATTGCCCCGACTGCACCTGCTTCTTCCAGAGCTTCAATTTCGGCGGCATGCCAAGGTTTCTTTCCTTCCATCAACCAACCTTTTGGGATGACCCACCGCCCAGTATCGCGCGAAGTCACCATCAGAACGCGTAGTTTTCCATCCCTGTCCCAGCGCATCGGAAGTGCTGCAATCTGGTCTGTTATGTTGCCGTCGCTCATGCTGCCCTCAATGACACGGTATCAATAGCGCACCCAGAATAACCTTCAGTCGTTAACGGTGGTTCTTGGGTTTTCACTATGAAACGGTTCAATTCACACATTCTTGCCTTGCGCTTTGGACTCTTCCGAATTGTCACAACCTACTGAGGGTTATGCAACAAAAATTATTGCATTATGCCCGAAATCCCACAAAAGTGGGGTTTGAAACCTGATTGGGTTGTTGGATGTCCAAAACGAAAATACGTGCCAAAACGATTGAGAAGGGACGGGGTAGGGTAAAGAAATCCGACCGGCGCCAGCAAATATTGCTGGAGTTGAAGCTTCGCCCGCACGTTCGCATCAATGAATTGGCCCAGCGTTTCAACGTCTCTAACGAGACGGTGCGCAGGGATTTCGACGCTCTGTCGAATGACGGCCTGATCGCACGCGCGCACGGAGGGGCATCTGCCCCGGCACAAGGGCATTATCCAGGTCTGGACGAGCGGGCCAACGCGCGAATTGAGGAGCGCGAACGCATAGGAATCAGCGCGGCGGGGCTGGTGCGCGATGGTGAAACGGTCATGATCGATTCCGGTTCGACCACAATCGAGATGGCCCGTGCATTGGCTTACCTCGGCACTCCTTGCACAGTGATTACAAATTCTATTCCGGTGGCAATGACCCTCGGCCATGGAGCTGCCGAGGTTCTGCTTTGTCCAGGAGAATATCTGGCAACCGAATCTGCGACGATTGGAACCGAAACGCTGGAATTCCTGTCTCGGTTCAATGTCGACAGATGCATGATCGGCTCATCAGGTTTTTCGGTCGAAGGCCCTTCAGAA
The DNA here is from genome assembly GCF_056531345.1 of Ruegeria sp. N7. Lineage (NCBI taxonomy): Bacteria > Pseudomonadati > Pseudomonadota > Alphaproteobacteria > Rhodobacterales > Roseobacteraceae > Ruegeria > Ruegeria sp. N7. Next base: position 143,359 of record NZ_JBQFLR010000006.1, read on the forward strand.
ACCGTGCGCGGCTTTGCAGCTGTCAAAAGAATGATGCTGACGCGCGCGGCAAATCGACATCTTTTAATCGATTCAGGGAAATTTGGCCGTAAAGGCCTGTCTCAGGTCGGAGACCTGACCAACCTGGATTCCATAGTTTCCGACACGAAACCAACAGGAGAGTTGCTTAACGCGATCAACGGTGCCGAGGTCGATGTTCTCGTCGCCCCGTAATCACTGAAATGAATGACGAACAGCGGACTGCAAAAAGACCGCGCATGACTGGGAGGAAAACATGAAGATAGACATCAGATTATTGGTTGGGGCATCGGCAATTGCGCTCATGTCGCTTTCCGGGACAGCTTCGGCGCAAGATTGCCCGAGGGGTGATCTGGACGAGCGGTTTTGCGACGTCGATGGGGATTTGATTGCGGATATCCCCACAGATTCTTCCCAGCTAATTGATCCTGACACCCTGATTTTTGCCTATACACCGGTCGAAGACCCGGCCGTATACAAAACCGCGTGGTCAGACTTTCTAGAGCATCTGAAGGCTGAGACAGGCAAGGACGTGGTCTTTTTTCCGGTCCAAAACAATGCCGCCCAGATTGAGGCGATGCGGTCGGGACGTCTGCATATTGCGGGCTTCAACACCGGGTCCAACCCACTGGCAGTAAACTGTGCCGGGTTCCGACCGTTTACGATTATGGCCTCAAAAGACGGTAACTTCGGTTATGAAATGGAGATCATCACCTACCCAGGCTCGGGCATCGAAAAGGTTGAAGATATCAAAGGTAAGCAACTTGCGTTCACGTCACCCACGTCCAACTCGGGCTTCAAAGCACCGTCGGCGATCCTGAAAAGTGACTTTGATCTTCTGCCCGATCGCGACTTCGAACCCGTCTATTCGGGAAAGCACGACAACTCGATCCTTGGTGTGGCGAACAAGGACTATCCAGCGGCATCGATTGCAAATTCGGTAAAGGCACGGATGATTTTGCGGGATGTGATCAAGGAGGAAGATGTTGTTACGATTTACAAATCGCAGACCTTCCCAACCACCGGATTTGGCACTGTCTACAACCTGACGCCCGAATTGCAGGAGAAAATCCGCAATGCTTTCTTCAACTTCGAGTGGGAAGGGACGACGCTTGAAGCGGAGTTTTCCAAGTCGAACGAAGGCCAATTTCTTGAGATGACTTACCAGGAATTCTGGGACGTCATTCGCAAAATTGACGCGGCAAACGGCGTCTCCTACGCCTGCCAATAAGTCTTGCTTAATCCAGCGGGCCTGAAAAGGCCCGCTAATCACCCTAATCGGGGGCAATTTATGCTGCGTCTTCAAAAGCTGACGAAAACCTACAAGACCGGAGATCAGGCACTGAAGGCCATCGATCTTGAGGTACCCAAAGGGCAGGTGCTTGCACTGATTGGACCCTCGGGCGCGGGAAAATCGACCATGATCCGTTGCATCAACCGCTTGGTTGAACCCACAAGCGGCGGTGTTCTTCTGGATGACATGGACCTGACCAAACTCGGGTCGGGTGCGTTGCGGAAAGCACGCCGCGAAATGGGTATGATCTTTCAGGAATATGCCCTGGTCGAACGCCTCACCGTGATGGAAAACGTATTGTCCGGTAGGTTGGGGTATGTGGGATTCTGGCGCAGCTTTCTGCGGCGGTATCCGCAGTCGGATGTGGACGAGGCTTTCCGCCTGCTGGACCGGGTGGGGCTGTTGCATATGGCTGACAAACGCGCGGACGAGTTGTCGGGTGGTCAACGCCAAAGGGTCGGTATCTGCCGCGCTCTGATCCAGGACCCAAAGTTGTTGCTGGTCGATGAACCGACCGCGTCGCTGGATCCGAAGACCAGTCGACAGATCATGCGGCTGATCACCGAGCTGTGTCAGGAGCGCGGGCTGGCGGCCATCATCAACATCCATGACGTGGCTCTAGCCCAGATGTTCGTTCCGCGTGTCGTGGGCCTCCGCTTTGGCGAAATCGTGTTTGATGGTCTTCCAACAGGGCTCACCCCGGAAAAGCTGACCGAGATTTACGGCGAGGAAGACTGGGAAGCGACCATCGAAAAAGTGGATGAGGATGAAGATGTCGAGGCCGCAGAATGAGCCATCGAGAACTTGACGACATGCTGGGAAAAGGCTGGCGCAAACCGGCCTTTATCAAAAACACGTTGCTGCGCAGGGCATTGATACTTGGGTTCTTCGCCTACCTGATTGCGGCTTTCATGACCATCGATGTTGATTGGGGCAGGGTCTATGAGGGACTGGACAGGGGATGGGCGTTCGTCCTTGCCTTTACCAGCCCGGATTTCATTTCACGGTGGTCGGATATCTGGGCCGGTCTTCTGGAAAGCATTGTGATGACCGTGGCCGCTTCGGTTGTCGGTATCCTGATTTCGATCCCGATAGGATTGGGGGCTGCACGTAATATCGCCCCGTTGCCAATTTACATAATGTGCCGCGGCATTGTCGCGTTAAGCCGGGCATTGCAGGAAATTATCGTTGCCATTTTGCTTGTGGCCATCTTTGGCTTTGGCCCGCTGGCAGGATTTTTGACGCTGTCTTTCGCAACCATTGGGTTTCTTTCCAAGCTTTTGGCCGAAGATATCGAGGCGATGGACAAAGTTCAGGCTGAGGCGATTCAGGCCTCTGGTGCACGATGGCTGCAATGGATCAACTACGGGGTTCAGCCTCAGATCATGCCTAGGCTTGTGGGTCTTTCCATGTACCGGATCGACATCAATTTCCGGGAAAGCGCTATTCTCGGGCTGGTGGGGGCAGGCGGCATTGGCGCGACACTCAACACCGCGTTTGATCGATATGAATATGATACGGCAGCCGCCATTCTGATCCTTATCATCGGGATCGTCATGGCCCTTGAATACCTTTCCGGAATAATCCGAGCGAGGGTTCAGTAATGCCGGTTCTTGAACGCGACGATACACGAATCTGGCGCAGGCGGACGACCGGCCAAAGCCTGGTTCGCTGGTTTGGATGGCTTCTGGGAGTAGCGGTTTTTGTCTACTGTTGGCAGCTCATTTCGGAATCGACAACCTGGTTTTTCGTCTGGGACGCACCCCGTATCGCCAACGATATCTGGACCCGCGCAACACCTCCGAAATGGGATTATATTACCCAGCTGGGTCGCCCGATCTGGGATACACTGAACATCGCTACACTGGGGACGATCATCGCTCTGTTCATGGCCGTGCCGGTTGCCTTTTTGGCGGCCCGCAATACTACCCCGTCGGCGTTGTTCATCCGCCCCATTGCCTTGTTGGTCATTGTCTCGACCCGCTCAATCAACTCGCTGATATGGGCGCTGCTATTGATCGCTATCATCGGACCGGGTGTGTTCGCCGGTGTCATAGCAATCGCCATCCGTTCAATCGGGTTCTGCGCTAAACTTCTTTATGAAGCGATTGAAGAGATTGATCACGGTCAGGTCGAGGCGATCACAGCCACCGGTGCTTCGCGGTGGCAAGTCATGGCATATGGGATCGTTCCGCAAATCCTGCCAGCTTTTGCCGGAATTGCGGTCTTTCGTTGGGATATCAATATTCGCGAGTCTACAGTGCTTGGTCTGGTTGGTGCCGGTGGCATCGGGTTGCAGCTCTCGGCCTCGCTTAATGTTCTGGCGTGGCCGCAAGTCAGCCTCATACTGATTGTAATTCTTTTTGCGGTCATGATCAGCGAATGGGTTTCGGCAAAAGTACGAGGAGCGATCATTTGACCGGATTCTCAGCGCAGGAGGCTTTTAAGGCATACGAAGCCGTCCGGCACCGCCTTCCAGATATTGAACCGAACGACGTGAGCTATCGTCGTATCGAGACCCTTTCCGAAATTATGGATAAGTTTGACGTATTTCTTCTGGATGCGTTCGGGGTTCTCAATATCGGAGAAACGGCAATCCCCGAAACGCCTGAACGGATCAAGTCACTGACGGATGCGGGCAAACGTGTCCTGGTGGTTTCGAATGCCGCAGGGTTTCCTCATGCCACGCTATTGGAGAAATACACCAGGCTGGGATATGACTTCGCGCCGCAGGATGTGATTACCAGTCGGGCTACGTTGCTGTCCGGGCTGAATGGTCAACATGAGCTGCACTGGGGTTTGATGGCGACACCCAGCGCCGGGCTGCGCGATTTGGAAGATTTGAAACTAACCTATCTGGAGGATGACCCGCAACCCTACGAAACTGTTGATGGTTTTCTGATGATCGGGTCAGCCGCCTGGACCGAAACCCGGCAGGCGATGTTGGAGGCGGCATTGCTAAGCCGACCCCGCCCGGTATTGGTAGGCAACCCGGACATCGTTGCCCCACGCGAGTACGGCTTTTCCAAAGAGCCCGGTCTTTTCGCGCACCGTTTGGCCGACCGAACGGGTGTAGCCCCGCAGTTTTATGGAAAGCCTTTCGGCAATATCTATGATCTTGCTTTTCAGCGACTTGGGCCCGTCGACAAATCCCGCGTTCTGATGGTAGGTGACAGTCTGCATACTGACATTCTGGGCGCGCGTCATGCCGGAGTGGCTTCCGCACTTGTCTCGGATTTTGGGTTCTTCGCCGGGCATGATGTCGAGGAAGCGATCAAACAAGCAGCGATCGTGCCGGACTTTGTCGTGACCCGACCTTAAGATTTTGAAGTAAAGCGTATTTTTGGCAGAGCGAACGGGCAGCGCTGACTTGCAGAGGGCGCGCGTAACAATGATTATGTTGTTTTTATGGGGATGTATCCAGTTGGCAGTTTTCGCTTAACGGCAAATTCTCACAGTCTCGGAAACTCGAATCCGGTTCTTCCGCATCCTAACAATCTGGAACTCAATATTAAGGGTCACTTTCGAGAATTTAAACTTTCTCAGGCTGGAAAAACCGATGTTTTCTTGACTGTTCCATAAACAAAGCTGGTGTCGATCGAAGCTATTCCGCCGATCGGGTGAATTCGGTTTCGAATAAAGTCTTCGTATGCTTCGAGGTCCGATACCAATACCCGCAACTGGTAATCCATTGCGCCGGTCAGCACATGGCATTCTAAAACTTCATCGATCATTCGAACGCGTTTTTCGAATTTCTGCACATCTGTTTCATTGTGCCGCTCAAGCCGGATACGGACAAAGACGGTTATCGCCATCCCGTATGCAGCAGCGTCCACATCGGCACTGTATCCCTTGATGACACCGCTGGCCTCAAGGTTTTTGACCCGTCGCAGACATGGCGAAGGAGACAGATTGACCTCATCAGCAAGATTCTGGTTCGTCATACGCCCGTCCCGCTGCAATGCTCGAATGATCTGCCTGTCTTTGGCGTCCATTTTCTCTCCTGTTTTAGCATAATATGCCAATATTTTCCATTAACGTGGCATTATTTGCAACCCATTGCTCAAAGTAAAGGCGCAAAGTGGTAACAACTTAGATCAGGAGCTCACAGTGACCCACACAACCGGATTTGCCACTCGCGCCATTCATCATGCCTACAACCCATCTGAAAACGATGGTGCGCTGACCCCGCCCCTCCACTTGACCTCAACCTTCTCCTTCGAAACCGCAGAGGCCGGCGGTGAAATGTTTTCTGGCGAGCGCGCAGGTCATATCTATAGTCGGATATCGAACCCTACTTGTGACCTTCTTGAAAAGCGTATTGCCGTGCTGGAAGGTGCCGAGGCCGGGCTTGCACTGTCCAGCGGGATGGGCGCAATTACCGCCGTACTTTGGACCCTGCTGTCGCCAGGTGACGAAGTCATTGTCGACAAGACGCTCTACGGCTGCACATTCGCTTTCATGCGCCACGGTCTGGCAAAATGGGGTGTCACTATTACCCATGTAGACATGACGGACCCTGCGAACCTGAAAGCCGCTGTTTCCGAAAAAACCCGCGTCGTCTATTTCGAAACCCCAGCGAATCCAAACATGCGCTTGGTGGATATCGCTGCCAGTTCAGAGATTGCACATTCTGTTGGTGCACAGGTTGTGGTCGACAATACATATGCCAGCCCATATCTGACCCGCCCGATCGAGCACGGCGCGGACATCGTCCTGCACTCCGCAACCAAATATCTGGGCGGGCATGGCGATGTGGTCGCGGGTCTTGTGGTCGGAACCGCCGAGCAGATTTCTGAGATCCGGCTTGTCGGCATGAAGGACATGACAGGCGCAGTGATGGCACCTTTCAACGCAATGCTGATCCTGCGAGGACTGAAGACACTGAACCTGCGACTGGATCGCCACTGTGCGTCCGCCAAGGTGGTTGCCGATTACCTTCAGGCACATCCGGCCGTCAGTGAGGTTTATTTCCCGGGGCTTGAGAGTTTTGCCCAGCACGATGTCGCACAACGGCAGATGTCGCAGCCCGGCGCCATGATCGCCTTTGAAATCAAGTCTGGCCTGTCCGGTGGCATCGAGTTCATGAACCGCCTGAACATGATCCAGCGCGCCGTGTCCTTGGGGGACGCAGAAACCCTGATCCAGCACCCGGCATCCATGACTCATTCGACTTATACTGCGGAAGAACGGGCAGAACATGGGATCAGCGACGGTCTGATCCGTCTTTCCGTCGGGCTGGAAGACGTTGATGATATCCTTGCAGATTTGGAGCAAGCTCTGCCCTACCCTGCCCGCAGTGCCGCATGAACCCGGAGACCACCATGCCGAATGATCCCAAGCTGTTGAAAATCGTCGAACAGCGTTTGCTGTGGTTGTCGCATTGGATGATCCACCATGCCAACCATACCCGTCCCAAGGTGGATGGGATCAAGGTTGGTGGTCATCAAGCGTCGTCCGCGTCGATGGTTTCGATCATGACGGCGCTCTACTTCTCGGCTTTGCGTCCCGAAGATCGGGTTGCGGTCAAGCCTCATGCGTCACCGGTTTTCCACGCGATGCAGTACCTTATGGGCAACCAGACCCGCGAGAAGATGGAGAACTTTCGCGGGTTTGGCGGCGTGCAAAGCTATCCCAGCCGGACAAAGGATATCGATGATGTCGACTTTTCGACAGGTTCGGTAGGTTTGGGTGTCGCGATCACCTCGTTTGCTTCGATCATTCAGGACTACGTCAAGGCCAAAAACTGGGGGGCAGATGCCCCGATGGGGCGCATGGTGGCGCTTGTAGGCGACGCTGAACTGGATGAAGGCAACGTATACGAAGCATTGCAGGAAGGCTGGAAAAACGGCCTGCGCAACACGTGGTGGATTATCGACTACAATCGGCAGTCGCTCGACGGCATCGTTCGTGAAGGTTTGTTCGAACGGATCGAGAAAATCTTTGATGCCTTTGGATGGGATGTTGTGCGCGTGAAGCATGGTGTCCTGCAGCGCGCGGCCTTCAAGGAACCTGGCGGTGATCGGCTGCGAGACTGGATTGATGCCTGCTCGAACCAGGAATACTCGGCCCTGACGTTCATGGGTGGCGAGGTTTGGCGAAAGCGCCTCATGGACGATCTTGGGGATCAGGGGGATGTGACGGCGCTGATCGAACGGCGCACAGATGCCGAACTCGCTGCATTGATGGAAAACCTCGGCGGCAACTGCGTCGAGACCATGGCCCAAACCTTTGATGCAATCGAACATGACCGCCCTACCTGTTTCCTGGCCTACACTGTCAAGGGATGGGGCACGCCAATTGCGGGCCACAAGGACAACCACGGCGGACTGATGAACAACAGCCAGTTCGTCGCGTGGCAAGAACATATGGGCGTGCCTGCCGGCAAGGAATGGGAACCTCTCTCGGCAGTGCCGGACCCAGAGGCGTTGAAAGATTTTCTGTCGAAAGTTCCCTTCTTTGCAAAAGGTCCGCGACGCTATTTCGATGGCAAGCTGGATGTTCCATCAATTGACATCGACACAAGCCGCGAAATCTCGACCCAAATGGCTTTCGGCAAGATTTTGGATGACTTGTCGAAGGGCGACAGCCAATTGGCCGAGCGTATCCTGACGACGTCCCCTGATGTCACAGGCACAACAAACCTTGGCCCGTGGGTTAACCGGCGCAAACTGTTTGCCAGATCCGAGCAAGCCGACGCTTTTATTGAACATCGTATCCCCTCGACGGCAAGATGGGAATTTACTCCCGAAGGGCAACATATCGAGCTTGGTATTGCCGAGATGAACCTCTTGTTGCTTTTGGGCGCTGCGGGCCTTTCGCATTCCCTGTTCGGCAAGCGGCTTATCCCGATCGGCACTGTGTATGACCCCTTTGTCAGCCGTGGCCTCGATGCGCTCAATTATGCTTGTTATCAGGATGCGCGCTTTATGCTGGTCGGCACGCCTTCGGGCATAACGCTGGCCCCAGAAGGCGGCGCGCATCAATCCATTGGCACACCTTTGATCGGGATGAGCCAGGACGGGCTGGCGGCCTTTGAGCCAGCCTTTGCTGATGAACTGGCGGTGATAATGGAGTGGGCCTTTGACTACCTGCAGCGTGACGGCGAAGGGCAACCGGACGAACGCACCTGGCTGCGTGACGAAACAGGCGGTTCGGTTTATCTGCGCTTGACGACAAACCCGATTGAACAGCCTGGGAAACGCGTGGACGATGAGTTCCGTCAAGGTGCCATAGATGGTGCATACTGGCTGCGGAAGCCGGGCCCGAATTGCGAGGTCGTAATCGCTTATCAGGGGGCCGTTGCACCCGAAGCGATCAAAGCCGCTGGCGTGATGGGCGAAGGACGCAAAGACATTGGCGTGTTGGCGGTGACTTCGGCAGATAGGCTAAACGCCGGGTGGACGGCAGCGCAACGGGCGCGTTCGCGGGGCAATCAGAAGGCTCGGTCCCACATCGAAGCTTTGATGTCCGGTCTACCGCGGCACTGCAAGCTGGTTACAGTGATCGACGGACACCCCGCGACATTGTCTTGGCTGGGTGCGGTACAGGGACATCAGACCATCCCATTGGGGGTCGAACATTTTGGTCAGACAGGGACAATCGGCGACCTCTATCGGCACCATTGCATTGACGCGGACGCCATCCTGGAGAAGGTGAATGGTCTGACCCATGGCAAGGCTTTGCTTCGCACATGAGCGGCGGTATTGGACGTCACAGCTAAGGCACCTTACGCTCAGGGTATTTGGGCCCTTTGTGCAGGCGCGCGCTTGGGTTCGAAACCCCGAACGAAAGGCACCTTGTTCGAACCAAACTTTTGGGATCTGAGAAGAATTACGACTCGGGACTAAAGAAAAGATCCGCGCGCCTTTGCTTCTGTCACTACAGGTGCTCAAAACTGTCGTTGGTATGGACCGCCAGGAAAATCAATTTTGCGTGTATTAAGTCGGCCTATGCACGCTATCCGACCGGTTTTTTGGAAATATTCTTATTCATGTATGCGCTTAATAAAAATGGGTCTGTTCCTCTAGAATGTAACTCTTGAATAGCCGTTGATAATGTAGTTTGCAGGAGACACTCCAGTACGCGTTTGCCCCAAAAAGAACACTTTGTTCGAGCAGTTTCAGCGCAATCAATAACACCTAATTTCTAAGACAGAAAAATGGCCACCGTTACAACAATCCCCAGACCGTCCGTAAGTTCTCCGCTCAGCTCTATCCAGGGCACCTATGCATATGGTGACGGGAATCCGTCGACCACGACGGTGATTTCCTACAGTTTCGGGCACTTCTCTGATACGCAGGCTTGGTCATCAGAGTATAAGGCGGAGTTCCGTGCGGCGCTGGCCGCAATAGAAGCCGTTGCAAACATTACTTTTGTCGAAGTCACCTCCGGTTCCGCTGACTTGGTTGAGGTTCTCGCGCCTTCTTCATTCTTTGAAAACCCGCGAACTCTCGGATTTCACTATTCGCCATCGAGCGGGACATCCTATGGAGCGTTCAACACGTCATACTGGACTGCTTCTTTCAACGGAAACGGTGATCCGGGCGGGTTTTTCTTTACTACTTTGGTCCATGAATTAGGTCACGCCCTTGGGTTGGGGCATCCTCATGACACCGGATTGGGTACAACCGTGTTGAGCGGTGTAACGTCGCCATTCGACTCGTTTGGGGCGGCGGGCCTCAATCAGGGTGTCTACACTGTGATGTCGTATAACGATGGATGGACTTCACAAAACGGGGGGCTACACTTTAACGCAACGTACGGTGGTTCAACGGGGCTTGGGGCTTTGGATATTGCCGCGTTGCAGGCCATGTATGGGGCGAATACTTCATATAATTCCGGGGGCAATACCTACACACTTCCCTCTGCAAACGTCGCAGGAACTGGGTATCAGGCCATTTGGGATACTGGCGGGATTGACACAATACAACATGTTGGCAGTTCGAACGCACACATAGATCTCCGGGCCGCCACATTGGACTATTCCGTCACCGGAGGTGGGCTGATTTCGCATGCGGCTGGAATAAAAGGTGGTTTCACAATCGCGCATGGCGTTGTGATTGAAAACGCGTCTGGCGGATCGGGTGCTGATACTATTGTCGGCAATACCGCTCAGAACGTCTTGCGCGGGAACGACGGAAACGACACCATTCACTCGCTGTCCAACGGAAGCAATAACAACACCATCTATGGCGGCCAAGGCAACGATATCATTTTTGTGGCCCAAGGTACCGGCGCTGACCAGGTCTTTGGGGACCAGGGCAATGATCTGGCTGTTGTGCAGAGCAACGCAGGCACGTTTTCGGGTGGAACCGGCACAGACACTGTCAGATTTGTCAGCGCGATAAGTAACTATTTATTCTTTGAAAACGGCGTTTTGTACGAGTTTTTGGACGTCGTCACGCGCACAACTTTCACCATTGCAGACGACGTAGAGTTGGTCCAGTTTCTTGACGGGTTACAGCAGTATGCCCGGTCGAATATCAAGTCTGCAATGCAGCTTTCAGATATCGATACTCAGGGAACAACGCTACAACATGCCAGCCAAGGGCTTTATGTGCTGGATGGCGGCAGTGCGAACATTGCTTTGATTTACGGTGGCCAGTCTATTGGGCAAAACTCGCTTGCAGGCTGGCAGGCACTTCAGGCCGAAGCGTCGGGCGGTGGCTACAAGGTGTTGTGGCTGAACACCAACGGGTCATATGCCGAATGGACCACGGATGCTTCGGGGCAATACCAAAGCGGCGTTACCATCGCCAATGTTGTCGATGTCGAAGTTTTCTATGGTGTTGATCTGAACAATGACGGCCACACCGGCCACGTCACAACCAACATCGAGAGCAGCGGATCGGTAATACTCGCGTCGTCAACCCGCGGCGAGTATCTGATCAACGGTACCATCGGCTTGTCGTATAATGGTAATGCAATTGGGCCAGACAGCCTGCCGGGCTGGCAGGCGCTTCAGGCCGAAGCGTCGGGTGGTGGCTACAAGGTTCTGTGGCAAAATGCGAACGGGTCATATGCCGAATGGACCACGGATGCTTCGGGGCAATACCAAAGCGGCGTCACCATCGCCAATGTTGTCGATGTCGAAGTTTTCTATGGTGTTGATCTGAACAATGACGGCCACACCGGCCACGTCACAACCAATATCGAGACCAGCGGGTCGATAACACTCGCGTCTTCAACCCGCGGTGAGTACCTGATCAACGGTACCATCAACCTGACGTATAATGGCAATACAATTGGGCCAGACAGCCTGCCGGGCTGGCAGGCGCTTCAGGCCGAAGCCTCGGGCGGTGGCTACAAGGTGCTGTGGCAAAATGCGAACGGGTCATATGCTGAATGGACCACGGATGCCTCGGGGCAATACCAAGGCGGTGTTAGCATCGCCAATGTTGTGGATGTCGAAGCCTTTTATGGTGTTGATCTGAACAATGACGGCCAGACCGGCCACGCCATAACCAATATCGAGACCAGCGGGTCGACCACACTCGCGTCTTCAACCCGCGGTGAGTACCTGATCAACGGTACCGTCAACCTGACGTATAACGGCAATGCTATTGGGCCAGACAGCCTGCCGGGCTGGCAGGCGCTTCAGGCCGAAGCGTCGGGCGGTGGCTACAAGGTGCTGTGGCAAAATGCGAACGGGTCATATGCTGAATGGACCACGGATGCTTCGGGGCAATACCAAGGCGGTGTTAGCATCGCCAATGTTGTGGATGTCGAAACCTTCTACAGTCACGATATTGATGGAAATGGGACCATCGGTCCTGCTCAACCAAAACTGAGCGCTTTGTTGGCACCGGAAAACAATACCGTGACGGTGGCCGAGGAGTCCGGTGCCTCCGAATGGGACGAAGATGTCGACTATCTGGAATTCGTGCCAGACTTGCCCACCTTCCAGAATGAGGAAGATATCTATGGATTGGTTGTCTCTTGCGTGAAAAACAACATTTACGGGCCTTCGACAACCATCCTGGAAGCTGTGTGGCAAGAAGCCACAGACAATGTGTCAGAAGAGGATGCCAACCTGACAATTGCATCCTTGCTGGAGGATGACAGCTTCTTTTGGTAATGTTGACCCCGCTCTGTAGGAGATGCTGATCGCGCTGCGATTGCCTCGGATACATTTCTGGTGCGAGAGAAGTGTATCTATGCCGAAGAAACGATTCAGTGATGTGCAAGTTGCCTTTGCGTTGTAACAAGCTTAGAGAGAGACGTGGGTCAACTGGTGTATGAAGATGCATTTTGGCCGACTGGCCTCAGGGAATCGTATTCAAGATCCAATTGGGGTCGGGTTTATGTGGACGGCTCAAGGCTGGCCCTTCGGGGTTGAGATATTTGAATCCATTGGGGCGTATCTCACGTCAACAAACTTTCGTTTCACGTCACGTCAAAGGAGGTATGGCGACAGTTGGCCAACCTTCTGTTGATACAAGAATAAGGGACCTTTCCAAGGTCGCAGAGGAAAACCCCAGGCGCAGCGACCGCATTTACATGGCTTGCAATTGGTTCGAAATCCGCCCGGAAATGCGCTGTGCTTTTGACGCAGATCACCGAATAACTCAGAGGGTTTAACCCGATATGTGTGAAATGTGCGCGATCCAGGCATTGGTTTCGTATGCTTGTGACGACAAGGTCGATCTCGGCGTCGTGTCCAACCAAGCGAAGCGCAGCTGTCTTGCCAAGCGTAGCTGTTCCGCCGCCATACATTTCACCGGTATAGCGGCATGTGCCATCACTTAAGGAAAGCACTTCAAACTCTGCCCTGAATGGAACATGTCCGGCCAGGTTCGACTTTGCGCCGATAGCCAAAATGATCCGTGCGCCCTCCCCTGCCGCATGGGCCTGAATGGCACTTTCCGGATCATGGAACAGACCCATCAGAACGTTTTTTACCCCGCCCTCAATCAAAGCGGCCAGCAGCCCCGTTGTATCTGACGTTCCGCCTGCGCCCGGATTGTCCTGAACATCGGCTAGAACGATGGGTTTTTCGCGCCTTTGACGACATGTGGAAACGGCCTCTTCTAAAGACAACATCTTACATTCAAGATTAGCCTCACGGGACAGGAACATGCTGACAATCTCTTTGGCAGCGGCAGCCGCTTTTTCAGCAGTCAAGGCATAAGCAAGGCAGGATGGTCCGGTGTCAGGAAAATCCGCCGCCGTAAAACCAAGAGCGATCTCTGCCAGAATGCCTTGCTGTTCAAACCTGACAGGCAATTGATAGATATCACTGATCGGCGCAGAACCCGTGTGTTGCGCATGCAGGGGGATCAGGTAAGGCACCTGTTGGAACGTTTTGTATAGGGTTTCACCCGCCAGCAGGCGACGCAAGACTGGAACGCATCGTGCACCCGCTTCCGCCATATCCAAATGTGGGTAAGTGCGAAAAATCGACAGGTAGTCTGAGTGTTTGACCATTTCGGTGGAAATGTTGGCATGAAGGTCCAAACTTGCGACCACTGGAACGTCTGGACCCACAGTTTCACGAACGCGACGCAAAAGCTCTCCTTCACCGTCAGCAAGGCTTTCGGAGACCATAGCTCCGTGCAGATCAAGATAGACACCGTCAATCTGGCCTGCGCCCCATATTCCGTCCAACAGCATCCCGCAGATCGTTTCGAATGCATGATCGGTGACATGGGCGGACGGTTCGGCAGAGCACCACAAAACGGGAATGACATCAAATCCCGCTGCCTGTGCCGCGGCGGTGAAACCCGCGATCGGAAGGTTCATGCCCTCGGTTTCCAGAATAACCTGTGAACCATGCATCATTCCCGGCCAGGAATCCGCCATCTCAAACTCAGGCATCCCAGCTTTCGTTACACCGAAACAGTTGGTTTCATGTTGGAACCCCGCGATCACAATACGCTTGGTCGCCATTATGCGTGCTCAAACTCTTGTTCAGTACACACAGCGGAAAAAACCCTTTCGCCATAGCGGATGGTTTCAAGCACGACAGTGTCTGACAAGCGGTCCGGGTCGTGCAGTGGATTGCGCGAAAGAACAACAAAATCTGCAATTTTACCCGGTTCTATGGATCCGCGTTGATCTTCCTTGAACACCTGCCAAGCGGCTTCGATGGTTTGGGCCCGCAGGGCTGAAATAACGCTGATCTTCTGATCCTCGCCAAGCACACGGCCAGAAGCGGATTTTCGGTTCACCGCGCAATGGGCAAGATGGATTGGACGCGTCGGTGTGACCGAGGCGTCGTTGTGGATCGTGTATCGCACGCCATACCGTTCGGCTGACGCCGCTGGCGATATCCGTTCGGCTCGCTCGGGTCCCAGGAAAGTATCGTAATGACGATCCCCCCAAAAGAAGACATGGGCGGGAAAGAAGCTGACGGTCAGACCAAGCCGGGCCATACGCTCCAATTGGTCATCCCTCAGAACCTGGCCATGGATAATGGTGTGTCGATGATCCTGGCGCGGGTGTGAAACAAGCGCCTTTTCCACCGCATCTATGAACATCTCGGCACCGGCATCGCCATTACAGTGGCAGTGAATCTGCAAGCCCTGACTGTGGAGCTTTTCTACATCCGCAACCAACTGCTCTTGCGAGGAATAGGTCATTCCACAAGGATTATCAGGGCTGGCAGGTTTGAAATATGGAGCAGACAAATACGCGGTCTGTAACTGAAAGGCCCCGTCTGTAAACAGTTTGCGCGGACCCAGCGAAAAATGCGGGTTGCCCGGCCAGCTCGTTCCAATCCAACGCGAAGATAACTCTGGCTCCAGATCTCCGACGGGCAAAAGCTCGATGTCAATTCCCGGATCCTGATCCGCAGGCAGGCTTGCGAAGTGGTCCAGCATGGGCTGCGATGCCCAGGCGTTTTGGGCATAGGTCACACCATGGGCCAGGTATTCGCTGCGGCAGGCGTCAAAACCCCGCCAAAACCGGTCGCGGTCAATCAGGAAATCAGTATCGCCCATTTCACCCATGGCCGACAGCCCTTCCATCAATCCGGTCAGCGCTCCGGCTTCCGGATCGCGGCCATAACGGCCCCCCTCTGGATCAGGAGTTTCACGGGTTATCCCGCGTCTTTCCAGCGCGAGAGAATTTGCCACGCCATTATGACCCGACGCATGAATGACCCAGATTGGATGGCGTTGTGACACACCGTCCAGTTCGGCCCGTGTGGGCATTCGACCTTCCAGAATGGACGTATTGTCAAAGGACACCCCCATGACCCATTCACCCTCGGGTGTTGCACTCGCCTTTTCGTGAAGCCTGTTCAACGCCTGTGACATGTCTCTGCAATCCCCTAAAGGCGGCGAAGACAGATCGACACGGAACAGCTTGACAAAGCCGGGATCGGGAAAGTGCCCGTGTGGGTCGATAAAGGCGGGCATCAGGGTACGACCCTTCAGATCATGCTCGTGCGCATCCGAAGGCATGCGGGCGCGCAACTCAGCCTCGGCCCCCACTGCCTGAATTCTGTTGCCGTCAGTCAGCACCGCCTCTGGTGAAGAGTTCTGCGCATCCATAGTCAGGATGGTGCCGTTGAAGTAGAGTTTGCTTGGCATTGGATTTCCTAGTTACGACAGCGGGGCCAGACAACGCAGCCCATGGCCGCCCTTTACTTCCCATTCCGGGGTTTGGGTGCAAATGTCTCTGGCAAAGGGGCAACGCTCGCGAAACTCACAGCCAGATGGTCGCTTCAGCAGGCTGGGAGGTTCCCCTTTGAGAGCGATCCGTTCCAGTCGCGCATCCGGGTCCGGCTCGGGGTTGGCGCTCAGAAGGCAGCGGGTGTAGGGATGGCGCGGATCGTTGAAAATCGTCTCGGTTGTGCCCTCCTCGACCAAACGGCCCAGATACATGATGCCCATTCTGTCGGCCACGTGGCGCACGACGCTGAGGTTGTGCGTGATGATGACCATCGCCAGCCCCAGCCTTTCGCGCAGATCGTTGAGCAGGTTCAGCAACTCACCCTGGACCGAGACATCGAGACCGGCAGTCGGCTCATCCGCAAGGATCAGCTTGGGTTCCAGCGCCAGGGCGCGCGCGACGCCCACGCGCCGGGCCTGACCTCCTGACAGCTGATAGGGATAGCGATCGGCAAAATGCGCG
This sequence comes from Ruegeria sp. N7, assembly GCF_056531345.1. NCBI lineage: Bacteria > Pseudomonadati > Pseudomonadota > Alphaproteobacteria > Rhodobacterales > Roseobacteraceae > Ruegeria > Ruegeria sp. N7. The sequence continues at coordinate 159,752 of NZ_JBQFLR010000006.1, forward strand.
GGCAGGTTCACCATTTCCAATAGGCGCTTGGCCTCGGCATCCAGATCGCGATCTTTCATACCCTGAATGCGATAGGGTTCGGTGATCAGGCTGCGGATTGTCAGGCGGGGCGACAGGCTACCGACCGGGTCCTGAAACATCATCGCCATGTCTTTACGCAGCGGGCGCATGACGCTTTCCGGCGCGCCCCGAATTTCCCGACCTTCGAATGTGACCGAACCGTCCTGTGCAGGCGCAAGACCCGCAATCGCGCGGATTACCGTCGTCTTACCCGATCCGCTTTCACCAACCAGAGCGTAAGTTTCGCCAGGTTCTACGGTAAAGCTGACACCCGCCAGAACATTGACCGGTCCATAACTGGTTTTAAGATCCACGACATTCAGCAAGCTCATGTTGCGACCTCCTCGTGGTTCAGCCAGCATGCGGCGTGGTGGCCTTCTTTCAGTTGATCCAGTGGCGGCACATCGGTCGCGCAGCGCGCCATGGCCTGATCGCAACGGTCCCGAAAGATGCACCCCCCGGGCAGGTTGGCCAGATCAGGCACTTCACCGGGGATGGTGGGCAAAACGCGGGCGCGTTCTTTGATGTGGCCGGGATCACATTCGATCAGACGACGTGTATAGGGGTGTTTAGGGTTGTGGAAAATCTCACGCACATCGCCGCTTTCGACAACGGCTCCTGCATACATCACCACCACCCGGTCGCAGAGTTCCGCGATCACGCCCAGATGGTGCGAAATAAACAGAATGGCACAATGAAACTCGCGCTGTAATTCTTGTAGGCGCTCGATGATCTGTACCTCAAGAGTGGCGTCCAATGCAGTGGTTGGCTCATCCGCGATCAAGAGGTCCGGCTCGGACATCAACGCCATTGCTATGGCGATCCGCTGGCGCATCCCACCTGAGAACTCATGCGGATACTGCTTCAGGCGCGCTTCGGGATCGGGGATGCCGACAGCACCCAGCATCTTGGCTGCGTGGGTCAATTTATCCGCCTTTGACTGCTTTGAGCGATGCTGAATGTCCAGCATCTGCTGCCCGATGGTCAGAACCGGATTGTGCGTTTGCATCGGATCCTGGAAGACAATGGATATGTCTGCACCGCGCAGGTCGCGCATCTGACGCTCGGAAGCCTTCAACAGGTCCTGCCCTTTGAAACGAACCTCACCTTGACGGAACCGCGTATTGGGGGCGGTCAGGCGCAGGATGGATGAGATCAGGGTGGATTTGCCGCATCCGGATTCCCCGACAATACCAACAATTTCACCCTTGTTGACGTTGAATGTGATGTTCCTCAGGGCCTTAAGGTCGCCACGGCCCGTTTCGTAGTCAACACTCAGGCGGTCGATTTCCAGCAGTGTATCGGTCATCGCTGTTTCCTCAATTTCGGGTCGACCACATCACGTAGGCTTTCGCCCAGGAAAGTGAATCCAAGTGTTGCCAGAATGATCGGCAGGCCCCCGCCCACCACCAGCCACGGTGTTTGGCGGATCAGGGAATAGCCATCCTTGAGCAAGGCTCCCCAACTGGGTGTCGGGGGTTTCACACCCAACCCCAAAAATGACAGCCCGGCCTCCAGCGCGATGACGGTGGGTATATCCATGGCTGCCAAGACAGCCAGAACCCCGATGATATTGGGTAGCATGTGCACACCCAGAATACGCGTCATGCTGGCCCCCATTGATCGCTCTGCCAGAATGAATTCGGAATTGCGAAGCGTCAGGGTCTGGGTTCGCGCCACGCGCCCATATGTCGGGATCGAGGTCGCCATGACCACGAATACAACTGTCTGCAAGCTGGGCCCGACAAGGGCCACAACAGCCAGTGCAAACATCACCGTCGGAAAGGACCGGATGGTATCGAAAAACAGCATCAGCAGGTTGTCGAGCCATTTCGGCCCGTACCCGGCTATCATGCCCAAAGTCAGGCCAATCGCCATCGCGCCGAAAACAGCTGGCAGCGCCACTTTAAGCGCAACCTGCCCCCCAGCAATCACCCGCGAAAACGTATCGCGACCCAGCTGATCCGTGCCCAACAGATGCGCCGCGGACGGCCCTTGCAGGCGGGATTTGATATCCATGGCAATGGGATCGTAAGGCACAATCCAGGCAGCAAATATCGCGCAGAACACGATGGTCCCAACGATTATCAAACCCATTAACCCAAGCGGGTCGCGGGCAACCCCGACTATGATCTGGCCAAGTTCGGAACGAGATTTTACCATCACTCCGCCTCCTTAATGAGCCGTGCGTGCGCGTGGATCGAGTAGCGCGTTGATCAGATCGGCCAAGGCGGTCGACACAACGAACAGTGCCGTTGATACAAGGACCGAACCCATCACAATCGGATAGTTTCGGGTCGTGATGCTGTCGATGACCAGCTTACCCAAGCCTGGTCGGGCAAAAACGATTTCGGCAAAAACGGCTGAGCTGAGCAGAAAGCCCATCCCGACCCCGATCACGGTGACCACGGGTAGAATTGCGATACGCAATGCGTAAACCATGACCACGCGACGTTCCGCGATACCAAAGGCCCGGGCGGTACGCACATGGCTTTCACCCATGACCTCGAGCATCGACGCCCGTACCAGCCGTGCGATATATCCTACCCAGCTGAGCCCTATGGCGAATGCAGGCAAAACCAGATGGTCAAGGCGGTCCCAGAACCCCTCTCCTGCCCCAATGGCGGGAAACCACTGCAAATTAACGGCGAAAACCAACAAAGCCAAAAGCGCAACAACAAAGGCCGGAGCGGCAACAAAACTGACGGAAATTGCGGCGGCGATCCGGTCGATCATCGTGTTTGGATGCGCAGCCGCATAAGCGCCAAGTGCGATACCAAGACTTGCGGACCACAGGATTGATGCAAAAATCAGCTCCAGAGTGAACGGCAATTGCTGAAACACAATCTCAGTCACAGACCGACCCGAGAAGACATCGGTGCCAAGGTCACCCTGCAAAAGGTTCGAGTAAAAGATCAGCAGCTGTTTCCAGATCGGTTGATCAAGACCAAGTGCGGCGGTGAGTTGGGCCTGAAGCTCGGGTGTGGCGCGCGGACCCAGCATGATCTGGACCGGATCGCCTGGTACAGCGCGGATCATCAGGAACATGACGGTGACCGCCACGAAAAGGATGAGCAGCGACAGCCCGAAGCGACGGGTTGCGAAGTTCAGCATGGCCAACTGGCTCCTTGTGGCTGGATGGCGTTGGTTATGGAGCGGCGAGTGTCAGCGCCCGCCGCTCCCTGTCGACCTGGGGAGGTCAGGTCGACTTGCCAAAGTAACGCAGCAGCGACAGCCCATCCGGGCGCAATGCAGGAATGACACCTGCGCTGTGAATGACCGGTGTTGCCTCGTGTGTGATGAAGCGATAGGCACCGCTTTCTTCCATCAAGTCCTGCGCACGCTGGTACATTTCAGCCCGCTTTGCGATATCTGTTTCCCCAGCCGCAGCTTCGTGGATTTCGTTGAACTCTGCGCTGTTAAAGCGTTCCCAATTCCACTTGCCAATTTGCTCGGGCGTAAACCACGACGTCGCATAATACGGGTCCGGCGTCATCGAATAGCGGTTCAGAACAAGTTGCAGGTTTTCGTTGTCGCCAGACGCCCAGAACGCACCGGATTCCAGAACATTCACCTCAACTGTGATACCGATTTGCGCCAGCGTCGCCTGAATGATCTGTGCAGTTGTCGTGAACGTTGTCTTGTTTAGCGTGTCGAGGGTCAGAGTGACGTTGGTTTCACCCGATTCCGCAAGCAGTTGCGCCGCTTTTTCGAAATTTGCCTCAGGTGGCACCAGCGAAGACGGCCGATGCCCAGCCAAACCCGGAGCAATGATCCCGGTTGCCGGTTCGGCTGCACCAAAATAGGCAGCCTCCAGAATGCTGGGGACATCTATGGCATGTTGAATCGCCTGTCGCAGCTTCTGATTTTGCAGCTTTGGATGTTCAACATTCATTCCCATCCAGACATAGTAAAGCGAGGGTTTCTCAACCAGCGATCCTCCATTGGGAACACCAGCGCGATAACGTTCGACTGAACCCAGCGACACGCGAGTTACGTCCAGTTCGCCCGCTTCAAACGCGATCTCGGCGGTGTTTTCGTCGTCGATCGGATAGATCTCGATTGTGTCCCATGTCGGAGCATCGCCCTTCCAGTCGGGGTTGCGCTTAAGAACCGTTTTTTCCTTGGGCGACCAGCTGTCCCGCAGATATGGGCCGGACTCTGCCACCGGATCAGCACCGATCCGGCCACCGGCTGCTTCGACCGCTGCTTTCGAAACAATGTTTCCGGTGATGTAAGGCAGGGCAATTGACCAAATCGGTGCGAAGGGTTTGTTCAACACAATCGTCCCTTCGCGTTCACCGGTCACTTCAACATGGCTGAACGGTCCCAGGTCGGGTTTGTTTGGGCTGTCGGTCGCGTCATCCACGATCCGTTCCATGCTGAACTTGACGTCCTCGGCGGTCATGGCGCCAAAGCCGTTGGTGAAGCCGATATCGTCACGCAATGCAAACTTGATATGGGTGGGGTCAACCTGCTCGATCATCGTTGCCGCGTCGAGCTGCCAGCCCCATTCCTCGCCTGGCTTATACTGGATCAGCTTGTTGTAGATCGAGGCATGTACCTCTTCTTCCACGACACCAACCGAGTGGGCCGGATCCATATTCTGTGCATCGCCATAGGCCCGTACCCGCAGAACACCGTCGTCTGCTGCAAATACGCGATTTGCCCACCCCATCGGAAGCGCCGAGGTCGCTCCAAGCGCGGTTGCGCCTTTCAGGAACCCGCGACGACCAACATTGGCCTTTGTCCATTCTATCTTCATAGTATCCTCCCTAGGATTAAGTCAGAGAAATCCGCGTGGAATGGTTTCCGACCATTCCTTTGTCAGGACTTCGGTTTCATCGGCACCTTCGGTGGCGCGAAGTTTGCGGTAGAGGTAGAAATTCTGCGTGTCGCAACTCATGCGGCACTCGGTCGAGATGGCGACCTGCCACTCCGCCCGTTCGAATGTGAATTTCCAGGCCGTTTCAAACCGAGCAGTGGCTGGGTCATCCGGGTGAATGCCGTAATGCATGCGCACATCACTGCCGACAATCAGGCCGTGATAGGGATCGCGTGATTTACCATAGTCGTCAAACGTCTCAAGCACGATCCGGCCGTCTTCTGTTTCTTTACGTTCGGAATGCGACGCAGGTGTCCGCAATTGATCGGCTGCAAGAACCGGAAACTTCGGCGCCGGACCGGGTTCGGAAGCTTGGATTTCACGCGATACTTCGCGCACTGGCAAATGCAGGGCGCAATCCTGCAAATGCAATGTCACCTGTGCCTGGTTTGGCGATGGCCAGATGATCGGCCAGTAGGACGTCGACAGGGCCAGCCGCAACACATGACCCTCACGCAGTCGATGCGCACATTCGTTTAGGGCAATCTCGGCCTCATATTCCTCGCCGGGTTGTAAGAATTCAGGTGTCTCGTGATCGCGGAAATGGCATAAGTTCAACGACCGGTAGCTGATGCGCTGTGAAATACCCTCGGGCGATACATCGCATAGGCGCGCAATAAGCTGAGCGACAGGCTTGTCTACTGAAAACCGAAACTTCAGTCTTGCGCGCCCCAACAATTCCAGCGGCGCACGCAATGGCGCGCTGTCAAAGCACAGCGACAATGCATCGTCGCTTGCCTGGTCGTCGGGCAGCTCGTTATCGATCCGCATACCTGCACAAAAATACCCGCTTTGCATGCCTAAATGGCAGGGCGACGAAATGGCTGCGGAACCTTGGGCTGGGCTAGGGGAAAATTTGCCCGGTGCCAGATGCCAGATCTGTTCATGTACGTGCAGCGATGGCCAGCGACCTTCAGCTATCCAGCGACCTTGCCGAGGGCTGTTTTTCGGTGTCGGGTTGAAATGCTCCTGCATGTATGTCCGGTACGCAGGCAAATCTTCGGCACCGTTTTCCTGTTCTTTCAACCAGCGATCAAACCAGCCGATGACTTCGGAATGGAAATCCGCAGGATCAATTTTCGAGATATGCGCGTATCGATGCTCCCATGGCCCGATGACGGCCTTGGTGGGCGATGTCAGGTTGGCTGCCAAAGCAGGCGGGGCATTTACATACGCATCTGCCCAGCCGGTTATGGCCAAAACCGGGGTTTGGATGGCAGACCAATCTTCGCAAACCGAGCCGTGCTTCCAGTATGTGTCCCGTGTCTGATGACGCAGCCAATCGGCGGCTGAAAATGGAACGTTTTGCAGCCGCGTCAGCCAGTCCTCTCGCCAGTCTGCGCGTAAGGCCGGATCTGCGGGCCTGGTCAGATAAGCGAACATCTGACTACCCCAGTTCATGTTGTCGCTCAGCAGGCAACCACCCATGAAATGGATGTCATCTGCATAGCGATCCACGGTCGAGGCGACGCTGACGACAGCCTTCAACGCAGGCGGTCGCCGGAAAGCCAGTTGCAAACCATTAAACCCACCCCAAGATATTCCGATCATCCCAACGTGACCGTCGCACCAATCCTGCGCTGCGATCCATGCGATGACTTCTTCACCATCACTCAGTTCCTGTTCCGAGTATTCATCGTCGAATTGCCCTTCGCTGTCGCCCGTACCCGCTATATCGACCCGAACGCAGGCATAGTCAGCCTCGGCAAATACCTTATGTGTTGTTTCATCCCTGGGCGCTGTGCCGTCGCGTTTGCGGTAAGGCAGGTATTCCAGAATGGCCGGAGCTGGACCGGTTTCGGGTAACCAGAGTCGAGCAGCAAGCCTCCGCCCGTCGGAGAGTGTGATCCATGTGTTTTCGACGGTTTTAACTGGCATCCGAGAGCTTGTTTTTTGCGAGCTGATGCCGAAGAAGAAAACGATTTGCAGAAAAAACAAATTGTGCAACTTTATGCGAAGTGATGCTATTTGCAGCGAAATAGCGTCAAATCGCGAAAGGTTTTCCCATGCCCCAGTATTTTTCTGCCAACCTGAAGTCGCTATGCGCAGAACACGGCAATATTTCAAAGATTTGTCGGGATATTGGCGTCAACCGGCAGCAATTCAATCGGTACCTGAATGGCTCCAGCCTGCCTTCGGCCCACAACATGCGTCGGATCGCGCGCCATTTCGGCCTGACAGAAGCCGAACTGTTCGCTGAAACTGCTCGCTTTGAGCAAATGCTAAAGGACGTCTTACCAATAACCGGAAAAACCCCCGCAGACGCGTTTCTGGATCCGTTTCGGGGCCAACACAAAAACCTCAGGCGCTATGTTGGTTTCTATCACTCGTTTTTCTGCACGCCTTCCTGGGAAGGGAAGATATTTTGTTCGTTAATCCGTATTCAGGAAGTTGATGGGCTTTTCACAATCCGGTCCCGCGAAATTGCCACATCACAAGACAAAAGCATGCACCAGATTTCCCGTTACGTTGGTTTGGTTACAATGCGGGGAAACAGGATATTTATAACCGAACATGAGTTGATGCGCGAAGGCAGCGTTGCCAATACCATCTTATATTCAGCGCACCGCCAGCAACTAAAGTATCTGCGGGGAATGACGATGGGTGTTGCTTGGCGCCCTTACCCGCATCCCTACGCCGCCAAAACAATCTGGAAGCGCCTGCACGAGCGGGTAACCGCGCGTGAGGCCATTGCCGCCTGTGGTATCTACTCAACCCATAGTACCAAGATTGATCCAACTGTCAGGAAACACCTTACCGAAGAGTGAAGTGTCTGAAGGATGTATGTGACGCTCTGTTTTCCGGCATATCAATTTGGCTTTGCTATTCTGCTTACGCGTGTCCTTTTGGTGTTGTGCGGGTGTAAAGGTACTAGGGACGTTACCGTTTTTTGTACCGTAGCCCATAGATAGTGCCCAACAGTTCATAGTGACACGATCAACTCGAGCTTTTCGCTCCGATAGTCACTGTCTGGTCCAATCAAACCGGACACGTGTTCATCAGAATGATCGCTTTTCTCGTATTACTCGTCCAGATATGCCAAAGCCGATATCCTTGTTCCTTGCCGTCGCGGTCTAAAGCAATTTCTGCACCGAAGATCAGACTGAATCCGCGTGCGTTTCCAATAACGGCACGTTTCTGAGCCAGCGCTTCCATTCATTTGCGAGCATGCAATCCCACATTTTTCGCGCTCTCCAGCAATTGCTGTCTTTGATCTCTTCCAATACCGCCATCGCTGCAGCACAGAAAACGGGGTTGCTATTAAACGTATTGAAATAGCGATAGCACTTAAGAAAAGTAACAAAGAATTCTGCTCGTGTAACAACACCATCCACCGGATGGCCATTCGTCTTTGATTTCCCCAGTGTCGCGATACCTGGCAGGATACTCCTTCACCCCTAACAAAATGGACCGGGTCGCCTTAGAGGGATGATACATTGGGTCCAAGCAGCTCTGTCTTGTCGGCAATAAGCTGATCTTTTTCCTGTTATGGTATGCAACTTTCGCAGGTATCCCTCGAGGCGGCGCCACGGCGTCCGAAGGCAAAATGCATCTGTTGGAATGACGAAGGTCAGCGATTTTTGCTGATCACACCCTGCTCGACCCAGGCATCAAATTGCACGAGGACCGCTTCGCTGAACGTGTGGTCGTTGATATGAGCGTCAAGTTCCGTCATCGGCACACGACCCGGTATAACCTTGCGTGCCTCATCCACCATATCTGCCAGTGCTTCAGGGTCATGCGCCGCCTCGCCTTCTTTGTCCCATGCTTCAACCCCCTGAACAGGCAGGAAAAAGTGGACAGGTCCCGTTGCGGCCTCCATTCGGTTGGCCAGTTCACGGATCCAAGCGCGGCGTTCATCCCCATTGAAGACGGAACTCTTGATCAGTCGGTTATGCACGTGAAACGGACGATCAGAATATTGGTCGGGGATGTCCTGCCAGCCCGCGAAATCCAACAGGTCCAACGCTCCGGGCGCGATCATCTGCGGTGTGCCTACGCGACCTGCACTGGTTACACGCTCCTCGCCGCTGGACACGACAGAGCCCGCCATAAAATTTCCGAATTCCTGCATGCAGAAATCCATCACGCAGGCAAATGCGCCCTCGCCAGCCAGCTTTTCAAATGCCATGCCACCCATGCCGGTAGAGTGGAAAACCGCCACCTCAAAACCGCGTTCCTCCAACGCCGGTTTCAACGTTTTCATGTAGCGCAGACAAGACGAGCCAAGACTGGTCATTCCAATCAATGGCTTGCTGCGGTCCGGTGCAATAGCGGCCTTGGTCGCGCCAACAACTGCCCCGGCTGCCTGGCTGAGTGAAGACTGGCAAATCGAATTCATACCATAGAGCCCGCCGGCCCACAGGATCATCTGAATATCCGGCGCCAGACGATGCGGAGGGATCAGAGGAGAAAAGCTGACCGTAGACACAATGTATTTTGGCACACCCATCGGCAGCGCTTGTGCACAGTCCAGTGCCAGATCGGTGCCCATGGTACCGCCGGTGGCCAGCATCCCGTCAAAGCGGCCATCGGCATAGGCCTGGGCAACCACTTTTGCGGCACCCTCGGACATTACCCGAAAAGCTTTATTTTCATCCCCCTGTGCGATGACTTCATCAATGGTCATGCCACCGGCAGAAGCGACGTCGTGCTTGGAGATGTCGGTTGGCGTCTTGGGATCACCCAGCACTGAGACATCCATTGTCAGTACATCAGCGCCCTGTGCGCGAATTGCGTTTTCAATGAAACGCATCTCGGCTTCTTTCGTGTCATAGGTGCCGATCAGCAGGATCGTTTTCATAGTCATAAGCTCCTCCTTCGTTCCGCCGCCATTCAGAGCTTGATCCAGGCCGTTTTCAGGTCGAAGTATTTCTCAAGCGCGTGCAAAGACTTGTCGTGCCCATTGCCGGACTGGCGCACTCCTCCAAGCGGTACGGTCAGATCAGCACCGCCATAGGTGTTCACATGCACGACGCCTGTGCGGATACCAGCCACCATACGGTGGGCGCGGCCAAGGTTAGATGTCCAGACACCGCCAGCCAGGCCATACACGGTGGCGTTCGCCAACCGGATCGCGTCTTCTTCGTTTTTGAAGGGGGTCACCGCCAGAACGGGGCCAAAGACTTCGTTCTGAAACAAGTGGTCCGTCTCTTTTACCCCGGCCATTACGGTCGGAGACATATAATAGCCGCCACTCTCCATCAGGATGCGATTACCACCGGTGCGCCGCTCTGCCCCTTCCGCCTCGGCTTTGGCAACAAAATCCAGATTGGCCTCAAGTTCCGGCAGGCTGTGAACGGCACCAATCTGGCTGTTCAGGTCCAGCGGATCGCCGACGCGAAAGTTTTCAGCATGGCGCGAGACTTCGGCCACGAAATCCTGGTAGATATCTTCCTGAACAAGAAGGCGAGAGCCAGCAACGCAGACTTGACCGGAGTTGCGGAAGATACCTGCCGCGGACACTTTGGCGGCCTCGGCCAGATCCGGGGCGTCGTTGAAGACGATGTTGGCGGACTTGCCGCCCAACTCAAGGTAGCAGCGCTTCAGATTGGAACGAGCTGAATACTCCAGCAACCGACGACCCGTCGCACCTGACCCAGTGAACACCATAATGTCCACATCCATCGACAGTGCCAGTGCCTCGCCCACAACCGAGCCGCGCCCTGTCACGACGTTGAACACGCCATCCGGAACCCCGGCTTCAGCAGCCAGTTCAGCAATCTTCAAAAGGCTGAGCGAAGCGCTTTCTGCGGGTTTCAATACTACGGAATTGCCTGCCGCAAGGGCCGGAGCAATTTTCCAGCTGCCGATCATCAGCGGAAAATTCCACGGTACGATTGCACCCACCACGCCGACCGGGGCATGGTGTACCAGGCCAAGAATATCGTGACTGGTTGGCGCGATCTGGCCATAAATCTTGTCGATTGCTTCGGCATAGTACCGAAATGTCGCCGCCGCCGAAAGCGCCTCGGCTTTATAGGCCATGCTGATCTCGGTGCCGTTGTCGCGCACCCCCAGAACAGAGATGTCCAGCGCACGCTCTTCGATCAGATCCGCCAGCTTCAGCAACACTTTCTTGCGTCCTGACGGTGCCATTTCGGACCATCGCCCGTCCTCGAAAGCAACCCGAGCGGCCAGGACGGCAGCTTCAATGTCCGCCGCGCTGCCATCGGCGATCCTAGTCAGAGGTCGGCCGTCGATGGGGGACAACACTTCAACCTGTGCACCCGTTTCACCGCCAGTGAAATTGCCGTTAATGAAATGGCCGCGCGGGGCGACTTGCTGCATTCGCAGCGCGTCGATTAGGGACTGATCCATGGATATTCTCAACCTTGTTGATTTGGGTGATCTGCATCGACGGGTTCGGCGTTTGGTTCTGGTCGCAGCTTATTTCTGAACTCGAAGTACAGAGCCCGAAAGTGCAGAATGAGGATCAGAACAATCATACCGAACAAGATGGCGGCAATCGGTCTATCAACAAAATCCAGCGGTGAATTAACCCGAGCCATGGCGCTGCGGAGCTTGACCTCCATAATGCCGCCCAGAACCATGCCGAGGATGATCGGAACAATCGGCAAGTCCAGCCGTTTGAGGATCAGACCGAAAACTCCAAATGCCGCGGCCAATGCACAGTCGGTGATCGAGTTGCGCAGGCTGTATACACCAACAAATGCTAGGATCAGGATCATGATGCCCAGAAAACGAGTTGGAATCTGAATGATCTTCAGAAGCAAGTTGGTCGAGAACAGCAAAAACACCAGAACGATCACGTTCAGCAGGATCAACGCCATATAGAGGGCCATGACGAAATCCATCTGGTTTTCGAACAGCTGCGGCCCGGGTATCACATTGTGCACGTAAAAGACTGACAACATCATTGCCGTCAGTGCCTCGCCGGGAATGCCCAGCGCCAGCAGCGGGATCATCGCCGCTCCGGGAACAGCATTGTTTGCGGATTCAGAAGCCACCAGCCCTTCGGGCGAACCATCGCCAAAGGCTTCTGGATTTTTAGAGGTTTTTTGGGCGTATGTGTACGATAGGAATTGCGAGGTGAACTCGCCGGTGCCCGGCACCATCCCCATGAAAACGCCGATGCTGGATGACACGGTTGCAATACGCTTGAGACCAAGCAGCTCTTTTAATCCCGCAAAGATGCTTCCGCCAACATGTGCTTCACCCGGTGCATGGTTTTTTTCCAGCAACAGAAGCAATGCCTGACTGATTGCGAACAGCCCCAGCACAACAACAATCAGGTCTACCCCTGAAGCCAGCCAGCTTTGCTCGAACGTGAAACGACGGGTGTATTTGACCGGCTCCAGCCCGACAGTGTTCAAGAACAGACCAAATGCCGCCAGCATGCCCGCCGCAAAAATCTGGCCGCGATGAGCGAGGATTACCAATATGATGCCAAGCAACGCGGCTAGGAAAATCTCACGGCTGCCAAAATGCGGGGCAACGAGTGCTAGGACCGGCGACAGGAGCATAAGGCAAATTATCGAAAAGATGCCTCCGAAAAATGACGCAGAATAGGCCAGTGACAACGCCCGATGACCCTGGCCGCGCTTCGTCATTGGATAGCCGTCATAGGTGGTCAAGGCATTGACTGCAGTGCCCGGTGTATTGATCAGGACGGCAGGGATTGCACCGCCATACATCGAGGACCCATAGATGCCTAGCAGCAGGGTCAGGCCAACGATGGGTTCAAACGCGAAAGTGGCGGGTAACAGAATGGCAATTGCCACCGGCGCTCCCACCCCTGGCAGAGCGCCAATAATCACGCCTCCGATTGACCCGATCAAAAGCGCAACGATTACCGGCCACTGCGCAAGTATCGAAAAACCTGATAATAGGGCATCCATCAGCGAAACCTCAAAGATACGTCAGCGCAAACGCGCGAACCGTGTCGGGTAAATACTCATAGAGAGCGCCGGCCGGGATTTTCACCTGCAAGAAAGCCCTGAAGATGACCGTGACACAAACGCCGAACAATGCGGCACAACCGATACCCTTAGCATCGCGAAACCCGGTGCGAATTGCCAAAAACACGGCAAATATTACCGTCGCGGGAAGATACCCAAGCAAGGGAACAGCTTTTACGTAAACGAGGAAGTAGAAAACATATTCAAACGACCTCAACCAGAATGCCACTTCGGTCCACCGTCCGTGACGCCGCTGTGACATTGCTGAACTGAGCCAGTGCAGAAATCCGAAAATCACCATGGCCCAGAGGGCTATCATTGGCCAAAGACTGGGTTGCGCAAACCACTTGGTTCGCTTGACGATTTGTGTCTGCTCGTCCAGCTGCATTAACAAAAAGACAGCAAACGCAAGGAACACGAACGCAAAAACTACATCGCCAGGACGGCGATATCGTTTGAACATGTCCTGTAAGGTTTTCGCGATCATCTCTACCTCCCCACCGATTAAAATAGGCCCGGCAGTTTGAATCCTGCCGGGCCAATCTTGAGTTATTCGCCCAGAATCTCTTCGATTTTGGCGAAAGAGGCTTTGTCTTTTTCAATCTGCGCGTTGGAGGCGTCCGGGTCCTGCCAGTAGATCAGTGCACCTGTTTCCTCGGCAAGCTGCTTGGCTTTGTCGGAGCTCAGAGCCTTTTGAGCGGCTGCCGCGATCTTCTCGCGCGCCTCTGCCGGGGTGTCTTTGTGAACGAACAGACCGTTCCATAGTGCCAAAGGCAGGTCAGGATTTAGCTCGACAACAGTCGGAGTGTCAGGGACCAGGGGAATCCGCTCACCGCCGATGCTGGCCAGAACATTCACCTGATCTAAGCAGGGTAGTATAAGTTGAAGTGTCGTGTTGATCACGTCCACGTCGCCTGAAGTCAGGGTGTTGCAGTCCAGAGCATCAAATGCGGCTTCACTGGCGAAATCAAACCCGCTGCTGACAGCAGCTGCGAATGTCACCTGGGTGGGGGGCAGGACAGAGCCGAAATGCCCCAGTGCAACATCGTTATCTTTGCCATGTTCCACCAACTCCTCCCAAGATGAGAAGGGTGCGTCTTTGCTGGACGCTATCACGAACGGATAGGTCAGGAAGATGCCAATTGGGTCAAATGGGTTGGGGTTCAGCTCTGGAATGCCAATCTCGGGGCCAATCACCGGCACGCCTATTACAAAAGAGCCGACCGTATAGCCATCGCCCGGAGCAGTGGCGACTTCGACAGCACCAGGGAACGGACCACCACCACCGCCAGGCTTGTTCACGACTGCTGCTGGTACGCCGTACATTTCCTGAAATTCATCTGCGATCAGACGTGTCAATACATCCTCCAGATCGCCCGGAGGCCACGGAACGACGAAGGATACAGGTTTCTCTGGATACTCAGCGAAAGCAGCTGATGCAGAGACCGCCATTACGGCAGCGGTAAGAATTTTCTTCATAGACTCCTCCCATTGATGGTTCAAATAATGAACCGATAAGTCATGTTTATTGTTGCGTTGTTAATTACATTGTGTCAAGTATTCTCTTAAGGAGGAGGAGTAACTTATGGGAACTGCTCTTAATGCTTTGAGATTGTTGGAGTTATTCTCCAATGCACGGCCCGAAATCGGGCTGACCCAGATGGCTCGGCTATCTGGTGTCAATAAGGCGACTGTTCTTCGGCATCTGCGTGAACTGGAAGAGTTCGGATTGATCGAGCAGAATCAGGGAACAAAATCCTTTATGATTGGCCCGGCGGCACTGCGTCTTGCCGCGTTACGCGAGATTGCAAATCCCGGCCTCAAAGCAGCGCGCCTCAAAATGCAGGCCGCGATGCAACAAGCAGGAGAAAGCCTGCACCTTTCTCTTCTGGAAAATGATGTTCTTCAAACGGCGCTAGTGGTCGAGACAACTCAGCACAGCGTTCGAGTTAGCCTAGACCCCACGGAAGTCCTTCCGCTCAACGCCACAGCCTCAGGGTTGTGCATGCTTTGTTTTGGCCCTCCTGCACTTTTGGAAGGCCTCAAAAATCGCGACTTGCCCCGTATTACTGCCTCTACGCTAACGAACCTTGAACTCATTCAAGAACGTCTCGTCGAAGTAAAGGAAACCGGTTGGTCCTATAGTAACGGAAGTTTCGAAACCGGTGTTCATGGCTTTGCAGCCCCGGTTTTCGGAATTGATCAACTGGCGCTTGGGACGGTTTCATTCGCGGTTCCTGAAATCAGAACCGCAGGCGACCGGCAGCCGCCCCTACTGAATACCCTGAAACAAGTTTCGCAAGAGCTTACGGCAATCTTTGGTGGCCAGGCTCCTGCAAACTTTCCAACTGAGTTTCGACCGAGTGTTCGGTCGGACGAAATTCCCGGAGAATTTTGAAATGAAGGATTCCAACTTCCTGAAGGAAAACAACGCCCGCTATTTTTGGCACCCGATGGCGCACCCTGCCGACAGCCAAAAGAACCTACCAACCATTTTGGTCGGCGGCGAAGGGGTTAGGATCATCGATGTGGACGGCCACAAGGCCATCGACGCCGTGGGAGGGTTGTGGAACGTCAATCTGGGTTATTCCTGCGAGCCAGTGAAGCAGGCGATTGCCGACCAGCTGAACGCTTTGCCCTATTATTCAACTTTCCGTGGCACCAGCAACGACAAGGCGATCGAATTGTCATACGAGCTGGCCCGGTTCTTCGAGCCAGATGGATTGACCCGCGCGTTCTTTACTTCGGGCGGCTCCGATTCGGTTGAAATCGCACTGAAATTGGCACGACAGTACCACAAGGTACGCGGCGAGGACGGGCGCACCAAATTCATAAGCTTGAAACAGGGGTACCACGGGACCCATTTCGCTGCAGCGTCGGTCAACGGCAACCAGAAGTTCCGTGCTGCCTACGAACCGATGATGCCTGGATGTTTCCACATCCCGGCACCATGGACTTATCGCAATCCCTTCGACGAGACCGATCCCGAGCGTTTGGCACAGCTTTGCGTCAAAGCATTGGAAGCTGAGATTGCGTTCCAGGGCGCAAATACTGTTGCAGCGTTCATCATGGAACCTGTTTTGGGTGCTGGTGGTGTAATTCCACCGCACGAGAGCTTCATGCCGTTGGTGCGCGAGGTCTGCTCGAAACACGGCGTTCTGTTGATCTCGGATGAAATTATCACAGCCTTTGGCCGCACCGGCAGCGAAAGCGGAGCCCGGCACTGGGGTGTGCAGCCTGACATTATGACGACGGCCAAGGCTATTACGAACGGGTATTTCCCATTCGGCGCTGCGATGATTTCCGGTCAAGTTGCCGAAGTGTTCGAACGCGACACCACTGGCAAAGCGTCCGTCGATCAGGGCTACACCTATTCCGGCCATCCGGTCGGAGCGGCAGCAGCCTTGGCAGCACTTGCGGAAATTAACCGCCTGCGGGTGTGGGAGAACGCCGCCGCTCGTGGGGATGAACTGTTTACCGGCCTGAAAAGGCTGGCCGACAAGTACGACGTGGTCGGCGACGTGCGCGGCGGTGAGGGCCTGATGTGTGCGCTGGAACTGGTCTCGGATCGCAGCACCAAAGCACCGATTGCCAAGCATCTTCCGTTGCAGGTGCAGAAGGTTGCATATGATGACGGTGTCATGGTCCGGGTGTCGGGTAACAACATTATTCTGTCGCCACCACTGATCATCACGGCTGACGATGTGTCCAAGATCCTGTCGGCGCTGGATACCGGTTTGGCGAGCCTTTAAAATCTTCCCTGACCTCGCCGTTACAAGGCGGGGTCAGACTTTGACGGCTTGTAGTTCTTCGAGCAGGTCGAGGAGTTGGTTGAGTTTTTCTCGTCCCATTTGTTTTTCGATGCTTTGGTAGA